>CAUADW010000010.1 GCA_958427895.1 uncultured Collinsella sp. | reverse complement strand
CTGCAGGGGTAACACCAGGCATGGGGCCTCCTTTAAAAACGCGACACGCGGACGCAGCGCGCACTTTACTCACGTAAAGCCCGTTGTACCCGATATGCAAAAACGTTTTTGCGGCAAGGGCGGCAAGCCCGCCCAACGGTCAAAAATCGCAGGCAAGCGGCCCGGTCATTGGGGACATTCTTAAACGACTAGTCATTGGGGACACTCTTGAACAGGCAACATTCAAGGAGTGTCCCCGGATGCCGGCACTTAGAGACGTTCCCAAAGTGCCGACTACCGAATGGCGCCGCCGAAATTATCGAACAAGCTGTTCAAAAACACGAGCGAACACCGCGGTGTCTATACTAGAGCGCAGCAATAGAAAGGACCCCGCTTTGAGCATCACGCCCCTCGATAGCATTCGCCGCGCCATCGCCCGCCGCAACGGCGTCTCCAACCCCGCTGCATCGAAAGGCGACACCGCGAAGGCTCAGGGCGGCCGCATCGAGAACGGCCTGTTCCCCGCCTCCCACACGGCCGAAGAGCTCACGCGCATCCAAGAGCTAAGCCAGCGTAACGCCGGCGGTCCCGACAGTAGCCAGGCCACACGCCGTCGCCGCGAGCGCAATCGCCAACCCGGCCCCATCCACCGCATGGTCAACGCTTGGTGGAACCGTCTGCTCGGCGCCGTCTACGGCGGCGGCTTCTCCATGCAGGAAGCGGAATACGAGGAGCACGCCACCCGCCGCGACTATCTCTGGAATACCCTGGGCACCGCCGTGTGGGGCATGGTGTTTCCTCTGCTCACCATCGTGTCGACACAGCTCGCGGGTGCCGAGGAGGCCGGTAAGTTCTCCATCGCCTTCGTCACCGGCACGCTCATCATGATCGCATGCAACTACGGCGTGCGCAATTTCCAGGTCTCAGACATCGACGAAAAGACGTCCTTCGCCTCCTACCAGCTCAATCGTTGGATCTGCGGAGCCCTAGCCCTAGGCTGCGGCCTGCTCTACAGCAGCGCCCGCGGCTATGACGCGCATATGGCGACAATCGGCCTGGGCGTCTACCTCTACAAGGTGATCGACGGCGTCGCCGACGTGTACGAAGGCCGCCTGCAGCAGGCCGACAAGCTCTACCTGGCCGGCATGAGCCAAACGCTACGCTCCGTCGGCGTCATCGCGGTCTTTAGCGTGGCGCTGTTCCTCACGCGCAGTATGCCCATCGCGGCCATGGTCATGGGTGTCACCGCCATCGCCTCGCTCGTGCTGGTCACCGCGCCGCTTGCCCTGCTCGAGACCGAAAAATCGCGCCGCGTGAGCCTGCGCGAGGTCGGCCACCTGTTTGTCCAGTGCGCCCCGCTCTTTGGTGCACTGTTCCTGTTCAACCTAATTGAGAGCATGCCCAAGTTTGTGATGGAAGGCACGCTGGCATACAAATATCAGCTGTACTTTAATGCCCTGTTCTTTCCGGCGCAAGCTATTTTGCTGAGCATTGGATTTATCTATAAACCGCAGCTCCTGCGCTTGTCGAGCATTTGGGCTAATCCTCGCAAGCGTCGTCGCTTTGACCTGATTATTGTTGCCGTTATGGCGCTGATCGTAGTCATCACCGGCGTGTGCGCCGCATTTATGGCAGGTCCCGGTATTCCCCTCATGAGCTTTATGTACGGCCTCAGCTTTGAGCGCTACCGTACGCTGGCGTTGCTAATGGTCGTCGCCGGCGGCGTCACCGCGGCCATCGACTTTATCTACGCCATCATCACGGTGCTGCGCCACGCTGGAGACGTCACCAAGATCTACCTGATCTGCTTCGCCGTAAGCGTGGTGCTGCCGGTGATCCTGGTTAAGCTGCTGGGTCTGATGGGCGCTGTGGTGAGCTACCTAGCCATCATGGCCCTACTCCTGGTGCTACTGATTATCGAGTACGCCCACATCCGCCAACGTATCGAACGCGACCGCAACCCATACGGCGCCTAATTAGCTGCCCGGTCACCGGAATTTGCGATGGAATCACCCCGTCTGGGGTCTCGTTGCGGACACGCAAAACTAAGTGAGTAGACTTATACCGAATCCCGGACCACACCGACAGAGCACAAGTCTTTGACCTGCGGTTTTATTGAGGCAAATATGTTGGGTGCTCGGCATTTCCAAAAAAGTCTACTCACTTAGCCAGCGGGCAGCCAAATGATTATTTAATCCCCGTCCCAGAGAAATCAATTAGCGGGCAGAAGGGCAAAAGTAGTCAAAAAAGCCCCGTCCCAAATTAGCTACCACTTGCAACGATTATTCGCCCGGGTTGATGTTCGCGTAGAACTCCGCCCCATCATCGAGCCGCAGGATGCCCACGCGGCCGAACTCGGAGCCGGTGGCGGCGGCGCAGTCGATGTCGATGCGATCGGGCATGCCGGCAGTGTCCTCGCCGCCCAGGCGCACGATCTGCCCGCGGCCCGACTCCTCATCGAGCCCCGCAAGACCACCGACCTCGCAATAGCGCCCGAGCGACACTGTTGGCGTGTGACCGCTCACAACGACCGGGCCCTTACCCTCGGTAGAAAGCAGCCCGGTCGGCACATCCCAATAGCCGTGACGAATCCACAGCAGGTCATCGGACGACTGCACCGCGAGCATCTGCTGCAGCAGCTCGCGATCGGCACCCACCGCTCCAACGCCATCGGCACAATCGACGCCATGCTCAAGCAAAAACGCCTGCGCCGCCTCGGTCTCAATACCGGCATGTACCAGCAGATACGGGCGCTCCTCGGTCTCGACCACCGCGTAGAGCGGCAGCGCGGCCATCCATCGCACGAGCTCCTCGTATGCCTCAAATTCCATGTCGTTGAGCTGCTCACGCGTCGTCCAGCCACCGTTGATATCCCAGGTCTCGGCATCGAGCGGATCCTGGCCAATGATGGCATCGAGCATGATCTGCTCGTGATTGCCCTTGAGCACGCGGGCGTTGGGCAGCGAGCGCACGAGCTTAATAACGCCGACCGCATCGGGCCCGCGATCGATCATGTCGCCCAACACGTACAGCGTGTCGTCGGACGTCAACGAGATCTTAGACAGGGCCTCGTCAAGCGCACGCACGTGCCCGTGAGCATCAGATGTCACATAGATCGCCATGGTACGCCTCTCCTTGCATTGCGGCCGAAGCCCGGCGCCGCAACTAAAACTTCAAGTTGAACTTAAACGTTACCCATTGTACTCCGTTGCAATAAAGCTGGAAAGGGTTTCCGAGCAGAGGCAAAGACGGCAGCCGTCTATGACGATATCGCGCTCGCCCGCAATCCAACCCCATAAACCCACCAACTTTGGGTACAAATAACCGCAGACAACTGACCGTGCCACGCCAACCACCCAGGAGCGGACACCATCCATGAACCAGATCCTTCTCTTTATCGGCCTCGTTATTATTCTGTGCCTGACCATCAAACCCGTCGGCAAAAAACTCCCCTTCCCCACCCTGCTCATCTTTATCGCGCTCGGCATGCTGCTGGGCGT
Source organism: uncultured Collinsella sp. (assembly GCA_958427895.1). GTDB lineage: Bacteria > Actinomycetota > Coriobacteriia > Coriobacteriales > Coriobacteriaceae > Collinsella. The sequence continues at coordinate 35,579 of CAUADW010000010.1, read as the reverse complement.
CAATGGCCCGGCGCATATCGACTTTAGCGACTATGCGCTTACCGAAACCGTCTGCAGCACGGCGCTGCTGTTCATCATGTTCTACGGCGGCTTTAACACCAATATCGACCGTGCCAAGCCCGTCGCCGCACCGGCGGTGCTGCTGAGCACGCTCGGCGTCGTCATCACCGCAGGCATCACCGGTGTGTTCGCCCACTTTGTGCTGGGCTTCGACTGGATCGGTGGCCTGCTGTTGGGATCGGTCGTGGCGTCCACCGACGCGGCCAGCGTCTTTAGCGTTCTGCGCGAGCACAGCCTGTCGCTGAGGGGCGGCACCGACTCGCTGCTCGAGGTCGAATCGGGCTCCAACGATCCTGTCGCCTATATGCTCACCGCCGTGCTCGCCACACTCGCGGCCGGCGGCGACATCAACATTCCCGCACTGCTGGCCAAGCAGATTATCTTGGGCGTGGGCCTGGGCCTCGCCATCGGCTGGGCGGCGGGCCGCCTGATTGAACGCGCGCACGCAACGGCCGAGGGCGCGCAGACCATCTTTTTGTTCGCCGTGGCCATCGTCGCCTACGCGCTGCCGAGCTACCTGGGCGGCAACGGATTTTTGGCCGTGTACCTGGCCGGCATTGTGCTGGGTGCGAGCGACATCACCGGCAAGGTCGAGATGGCGCACTTCTTCGATACCCTCACCGAGATGGCCGAGATGACGATCTTCTTCTTGCTCGGCCTGCTCGTAACGCCCGCACGCCTGCCGCAGATGCTGCTGCCGGGCCTGGCGCTCATGGCGTTTATGCTCTTTGTGAGCCGCCCCATCGCCGTCGGCGTGCTCCTAGCGCCCTTTAAGACGAACCCTCGCCAGGTTGCGCTCGTAAGCTGGGCGGGTCTGCGCGGCGCGGCTTCGGTCGTGTTTAGCCTCTTTACCGTGGTGGCCGGTGTTCCTGGCGGTCACGACCTGTTTGACCTGGTATTTGTGATTGCCGTGTCGAGCATTGTGGTGCAGGGCTCGCTGCTACCGGCGGTGGCGAAAAAGCTCAATATGATCGACGCGGAAGGCGACGTGCGCCGTACGTTTAACGATTACCGCGACGAGGACGGCATGTCGTTTGTCAAGTTCAAGGTGGGCGCGGGCCATCCGTTTTCCGGACGCTCGCTCGCCGATATTGGCAGCGCCACGGACATGCTCGTCGTCCTGGTGCTGCGCGATGGCGCGCACCCGGTGCTGCCCAATGGCGATACCGTGATTGAGGAAGGCGACCTATTGGTGATGGCTGCCCCGACGTTTGAAGAGCGTGCCGAGGTTACGCTGCGCGAGGTCACCGTGACGCCCCACGGTCGCCTGGCCGGCCAGCGCCTGCGCGACGTGCCGCAAGGCAAGCATCCGTTTATTGTGGTGATGCTCAAGCGCGACGGCCAAACGATCATTCCCGATGGCAACACCCTAATATACGCCGGCGACGAAGCCGTCATCGCCACGCTAGCGTCGTAGCGGGCAGGAGGTAGCTAATTTGCGGCGAAGAGATCAAGCGCCTAGAGAACCTCATGTCTTCGCTCGCAGATTTGGATTTGCCTGAGGAGTAAGGTCACCCCTCCCCCATGTAACCATCCTGTAAATCATAGCGGCGCAGTCGAGTTTTACCGTGATGCGGTCGCGCCTGGCGCTCCACTGTGCTAAAGTATCCCGAACGTTCAAACGACTACGAGGGAGAACTAGAAGATGGCACGTGTGCACAACTTCTCAGCTGGCCCGGCCGCACTGCCTACAAGCGTGCTCGCCGAGATCGCCGACGAGATGATGGACTACCGCGGTTGCGGCATGTCCGTGCTCGAGATGAGCCATCGATCTAGCATGTACCAGCAGATCATCGATGACGCCGAGGCGACCCTGCGCCGCCTGCTGAGCATCCCCGACAACTACCGTGTCCTGTTTTTGCAGGGCGGCGCCACGCTGCAGTTTGCGGGCATCCCCATGAACCTCATGCGCCGCGGCCGCGCCGGCTACGTCGTGACCGGCAACTTCGCCAACAAGGCATACAAGGAGGCCGCCAAGTACGGCGAGGCCGTGCTGCTCGCGAGCTCCAAGGACACCAACTTCGACCGCATCCCCGACATGGACGACGTCAACGCGCGCATTGCCGCCGAGGCCGCAGGCAACGGGCTCGACTACGTCTACATCTGCCAGAACAACACCATCTTTGGCACCATGTTCCACGAGCTGCCCGATTGCGGCGGCGTGCCGCTGGTCGCCGATGTCTCGAGCTGCTTTTTGTCGCAGCAGCTCGACGTCGAGCGTTACGGACTCATCTACGCCGGCGCGCAGAAAAACGCCGGCGCCGCGGGCGTCACCGTGGTCATCGTGCGAGACGACTTGATCGCTGACGGCCCGGCCTTTGCGCAGACGCCGCAGTACATGGACCTTAAGACCCAGGCCGCCAAGGGCTCCATGCTCAACACGCCTAACACCTTTGGCATCTATGTGTGCGGCAAGGTGTTCCGTTGGGTTGAGCAGACCGGCGGACTTGCCGCCATGGCCGAGCGCAACTGGGCCAAGGCCAACCTGCTCTACGACCTGCTCGAGAACAGCGAGCTGTTCCACGGCACCGCGCAGGAGGGCAGCCGCTCCATCGCCAACGTCACGTTCCGCACCGGCGATGCCGACCTCGACGCCGCCTTTGTTGCGGACGCGGCAGAGCACCAGATCCAAAACGTCAAAGGCCATCGCCTCGTCGGCGGCATGCGCGCCAGCGTGTACAACGCCGTCACCATGGAGGACGTGCAGGCGCTGGCCATGTACATGAAGGACTTCGAAGCGCAGCATAGTTTGAGCCCGCGATCTAACTAGCCCGCAACACGCGGGCCGACCAGCCACCTCAGATCACCCTGCTTAGATCAAAACCTGCTAAGGAGTTTTTCCATGCGTAAGATTAAGACCATCGACGACATCACTAAAGACGGCAAAGTCGAGTTTGGCGAGGGCTACGAGTTTGTAAGCACCGCCGAGGAGGCCGACGCGATCCTGATGCGCTCGACCGATCTGCACGGCTACGAACTGCCCGAGGGCATCCGCGCCATCGCCCGCTGCGGCGCCGGCGTCAACAACATCCCCATCGAGGAGTACGCCAAGAAAGGCGTCGTCGTCTTTAACTCCCCCGGCGCCAACAGCAACGCCGTCAAGGAGCTCGTCCTGGGCATGCTGGTGCTTTCGAGCCGCGGCGTAGTGCAGTCGATGAACTGGGTGCGCGACAACGCCGACGACCCCGAGATCCAGGTCGATGCCGAGAAAGCCAAAAAGGCCTTTGTGGGCCGCGAGCTCAAGGGCAAGCGCATCGGCGTCATCGGTCTGGGCAACGTAGGCTCCAAGGTCGCCAACGCCTGCGTCGACCTGGGCATGGACGTCTACGGCTACGATCCGTTCATTTCCGTCGAGCACGCATGGGTGCTGAGCCGCGAGGTGCAGCGCGTGGGCACGCTCGAGGATCTCTGCCGCGGCTGCGACTACCTCACCGTGCACGTGCCCAGCAAGGCAGACACCATCGGCATGATCAGCACCGAGCAGATTAACCTGCTGGCACCCGACGCCGTACTCATCAACTACGCGCGCGAAACCATCATTGACGAGGACGCCGTCGACACCGCCCTGCGCGAGGGCAAACTGAGCTGGTTTAGCTGCGACTTTGCCACGCCCAAGACCGTCAAGATGCCCAACACGTTTATTACCACGCACTCGGGCGCCGGCACTGGCGAGGCCGAGGCCAACTGCGCTGATATGGCCATCAGCGAGCTCAAGGATTACCTGGAGAACGGCAACATCGCGCACAGCGTCAACTACCCCGCCTGCAGCATGGGCAAGGCGCGCGCCGCGAGCCGCATCGCCTGCCTGCACGCCAACGTGCCCAACATGATCGGCCAGATCACGGCCATCCTGGCCAAGGACAACGCCAACGTGCAGCGCATGACCAACGAGTCCGCTGGCGAGAATGCCTACACCATGTTCGACACCGACGAGCACCTGGACGGCAGCACCATCGAGGCGCTCAAGCAGATTCCGTCGATGTATCGCGTGCGCGTGATCAAATAGCGCCGGCACCAAGCCTGCCAGGCAGGCCATGAAGCCCATTCGGCCCCCGTTTTCATGAAACGGGGGCCGATTTCGTTGCTCCGGCTGGTTTTAAAATGCTATCCAGAACAAGTTTTTTCGGATAATCGACCGTCATACCTAAATCACTGAGCGCACCTGCTTTGATAAACAGCTTTATCAGGGGCTTTAGTAGGAAAAATCAATCTCTATATACCAGATCCAAGTTGACTGTCGATTTTCCGAAACAACTTGTTCTGGATAGCATTTTTAAAGCCCTTCCAAGGCGAAACTGAAGCCTTTTTCGCGCCCAAGACTCTAGCTCGCGCGACCGTTTTCCACCCGCGTGGCTACATTCCCGCCCAATCGATAAAAATCTCCTCACGAAGCCGCCGTTCGAGCTCCTGCTGCCGCGGCGTCTTGTCTTTCAGCGGCACATCGAGATAGGACATGATGAGCTCCATCACCACGCGAAAGGCATCGGGGTCGGCCAGCTGGCCATAGGTCATCAGAACGACGGGATATCCCATCGCTTGCAAGGCCGTCGTTCGATCGGAGTCCGAAATCTTGGATTCTATGGATCCGTGAATGGCTTTACCCTGGCATTCAACCAGACACTCTCTGCTGCCGTCCTTATTTGCCAGCAGGATATCGGCATAGCGCCTATCAAGCCCCGAAATCAGGCGGGCGCTGCGCGTCATACGAATCTCAACGTTATTGGTAAGGCGCAGCCCTTCGCCGCCGCGCAACCTCGTAAGGCCAAACAGCATCGATGCCTGGACCTCGAGCGGCGATGCTGCCACCCCCGTAATGCATTTCGCGGCTCGTATGAACGATTTAGCGCCGCGGAGCCCCCGGATCTTATCGATGAACTCTGCAAGCTCAGAGAGCTCGATCAAGGGCGGTCGTTTCCACAAGTCAGTTGGATTCCCCGAGACATCCTTTACGTTTTCCCAGCCCAACCGTGCGTCACCCCACCGGCCCCCATATGCCTGCACAAGTGCCGACTTTACCCGAGGCGCAATCTTGCACACGGCAAAGGTGCCGCACATCTCATACATGCACATGATTAGCCGCTCGTTTGAGACCGAGGAAGCCAGGGTCAACAGAGTAAAGAGCGGGGACGCGACATCGAGGCCAAACTCTGTCTGCCGCATGGAATCAAACGGCCCCTCCCCGTTCCAAACATGCCTGACAATGCGATCGCCCTTACGTCCGCAGCTGCCCTGCGCCAAAACGTGTAACGGGGTGCCCAGGAAATGCTTGACGAGCGGGTGCTCACAAAGGCGCTCCCTGCGCGGATCGTCCGCAGAATCGGGCAGGTCCGGCATTATCGCCAAGACCTGTGGAGGTATCCGGTGATACCGAAAGGCAGATATGTCGCACAGCATGTCGTCCATGAAGGGTACGTACCCGCTACGTCGTTTGCGAGCCCGCTCGGACGGCAAACGAGCCGGCTCGGCCTGCGAACGGTAAATACTGCTACGCGCACGTCACGGATCTCTTAGGAGGCTTACAATCGGTTTGGAAAGCAGACTGATTGTGAGGTTGCATATGGTTGACAAGGACTTTGCCTGGCGGCTTGCGCAGGAGCTTGTGCGAATCGACAGCTCAGACCCGGGCGCGTATGAGGGCGAGATTGAGCGGTATATCAAAGCGCTGGCTGAGGAACGGCTGGCACGGTTGAACCACCCGACACTCGATGCCATACGGGTCGAGGAGCTCGAGGTGCTCCCCGGACGCCGCAACCTTATGGTCACCGTGCCCGGTTTGAGCGACGAGCCACGGCTCGTCTACATCTGTCACATGGATACCGTCACCTTGGGCGACGGCTGGGACGCAGGCATTCCGCCGCTCGGAGCAATCGTGCATGACGATAAACTCTATGGCCGCGGTGCTTGCGATATGAAGGGTGGCCTGGCCTGCGCCATTGCCGCACTGGTCCATACGCTCGAGCGCGTAGCGGCGGATGGCGCGCTGCCCCGCCGCGGCTTTTCGCTCATCTGCTCGGTCGACGAGGAGGACTTTATGCGCGGCTCCGAGGCGGCCATCGATGCCGGCTGGGTCGGCTCGCGCGAATGGGTGCTGGACACCGAGCCCACCGATGGACAAATTCAGGTGGCGCACAAGGGACGCACATGGTTCGAGATTGAGATGACCGGCGTCACGGCACACGCGAGCCAGCCTTGGAAGGGCGCGGATGCCGTCGCCGCCATGGCAGAGGTCGTGTGCTCGCTGCGCCATGCGTTCGCGGCGCTGCCCGTGCATGATGAGCTGGGACCATCGACCATCACGTTCGGCCAAATAGAGGGTGGCTACCGTCCCTATGTCGTACCCGACCATGCCAAGGTCTGGGTCGACATGCGCCTGACCCCGCCGACCGACACGGCCGCCGCGACGCGCATGGTAGAGCAGGCCATCGCCGTCGCCGAAGCCGCCGTTCCCGGTTGCCGCGGCAGCTACGTCGTGACAGGCGACCGCCCCGCCATCGAGCGCGACCCGGGCTCTCCCCTTCTGGCGGCACTCAAACATGCCGCCGACAGCGTGACGGACGTGGACACGACCGTCGGCTTCTTTACCGGCTACACCGACACCGCCGTCATTGCCGGCAAGACGGGTAACCGCAACTGTATGAGCTACGGCCCCGGGTCGCTCGCGCTCGCGCACAAGCCCAACGAGTATGTGCCCCATGCCGATATCGTTCGTTGCCAGAACGTACTCATCGCGCTCGCTGACAACGCGCTCTGGAACGCAAGCGGCCAAGTTGGGGCATAATAAGCCGCGAACAAACCGACTCACACGTTAGGACCGTCCATGAAAGCACTTCCGTTTCCCTGCATCCGACCGGCTCAGGACCGCGTGCTCGATGCGCTGCCGCAGATGGGCGGTATCCTGAGCGGCAACGACGCCCTACGCGGCGCCATCGCCGACGGCCTGATGCTCAAGGATCCAGGCGCGGCGTATTACGTGTACGAATGCTCGGGCGAGCCGGGTCACGTGACGGGTGTCGTGGCGATTTGCCCGGTTAACGTGCTGACGGGCAGCGACGCGGCTGTCGCCGAGAACGTCGACGCACTCGCCGCTGCGCACGCGATCGCCGAGCTCAAGGTGCAGCCGCGCCCCGTGTCGCTCGCCTACGAAGCCTCGCCCGTCATGGATATCATCCTCGGCGCCGCCAAAGAGGGCGCTTCGCTCTATGCCGTCACCGACCCCGCCGGCATTACGCACCGTGTGTGGGAGGTCAAGCGCGAGGACGCCGTCGGGGCCATCCGCGCTATGCTCGACCAAGCACCGGAGCCGGCACTGGCCGACGACCCCGCCTACGCCGCCGCTCTGACCGGGGCGTCGCAGCTGCTAACCGATGAGGCCCGTGCTGCCGGAACGTACACCGGCAAGGAGCCGTTCAACTTTACCGTGGCCGCACTCTTCCCCGCCGCGCAGGTCGCCGGCGGCGCACCGCAGGTCCCGACGGGCCTGCTCACTCACCAGATCTCGCGGTTCTAACGCTACCCCCGCTGCGGGCCTGCTGCCGCCACGAGCGGCTCAAGTCCCAGCTCGTGCGCGTAGTCTTCCTGCGTAAAGATCTCAACCAGTTCAAACGTATCCGTCGCATCATCAAACGCAAAGTGCAGCACCGAGCAATTGCCCGGCACGCGGTCGCGCTCGTCTGCCGCCGCGCCCTTCACGTGATCCATGAACTCCTTGATAGCCGAGCCGTGGCTTACCGCGAGCACGCACGTATGGTCCTGTCGCTGCATAAGCTCGGTCAACGTCGCCACCATGCGCTCGCGCACCTGCATCTGACCCTCGCCGCCAAACTGGCGATAGAAATCGCGCCACGGGCGCTCGGGCATCAGCATCACGCGCTCGGCTTCAAAATCGCCAAAGAACCACTCGCGCAGGCCGTCTAGGCGCTCGTAGGCAAGGCCCGGCCACAGGTTGGCGATAGTCTGCTCGGTGCGATGCAGCGTCGAGGTGTAGGCATGATCGGGCTCAATGCCGCGCGCACGCAAGAACATGCCGGCGCGCGCCGCCTGGTCGCATCCCAGCTGCGTAAGCGGCGAGTCACTCCAGCCCTGAATAATGCGCTTGAGGTTAAATATCGTCTGTCCATGACGAACCAGGTACAGGTCTTTATTCATAGGGGGGGTCCTTTCGTTTGTTACCAACCCAAGAGCGAAAACGCCCCGTCGAAATAGCCAAAATGAAGCACGGCACCGTTGTCTGGTTGCTCTCCCCTGCCAGTCACGCATCTAAGAAACTCCTGGCAGACTGAGCCGTGGGAGACGGCCAGCACGCAGTCGTGCCAGGGCCGGGCCATGATGCGGGACAGCGCCGCGACCATACGTGCACGAAGCTCACTTTCCGACTCGCCACCAAAGGCAACCGGATAATCGCCCCAGGGCTGCGCCGGCATCTCGCGGTTTGATGTGCCCTCCAACGATCCCAAATGCCACTCGCGCAGGTCATCGACCAGCTCTATGGTACGGCCCTCGCCAACAATCAGCTCGGCCGTACACCGCGCCCGCCCCAACGGAGACGAATACACATGGTCAAAGGTCACGCCGCGGTCCTCGAACGCCGCACGCGTCGCCAGCGCTTGCTCGCGCCCGCGCGCCGTAAGCGGCGAATCGTGCCAGCCCTGCAAAATGTTCTTCACATTGAGCTCGGTCTGCCCATGCCGCACCAAATACAGATCGGCCACACGCCCTCCCCTCGCATCACCACGAAGGAGACGGGCGCCTTTGTGGTGGTTTTGCCGCCGGATCGTACCGCAACGACGCGTAACTACAGCAGCACGTCGGCAAGCGGACGCTTGGGCACGTGATGCACCTGCGCCTCATCGCGCCAGTAATTGATAGAGCCATCCGGGTTGGAGTCGATCGCGTCGATCACTTGCGTCTCGGCTGGCACGCCAAAAGCCATGATCAGCTTGAGCTCATACTTGTCGCTATCGAGCCTCATGGCAGCAATCGCGTGGGGCGTAAAGGCCTTGAACATGCAGGCTGCCACCTCGGGCGTGGCGCTGCGAGCGGCGAGCATCATCGTCTGGGCGGCAATGCCGGTGTCGACCTCGGTGATGGGCGCGGCGGGCTTACCCGGAACAGCGCGCTCGGCAAGAATCGCGATGTAGCCGGTCGGGCGCTCGCCCTCATCGGGACCCGGCCAGTCCTTAAGCGCGCCGGCCCACGCGAGCTCATCAAATACGCGCGCGCAGTCCTCTGCACCGCTCACCACATGAAAGCGCAGGCGCTGAGCGTTGGCGCCGCAAGGGGCCAGGTGTGCCAGCTCCGCCAGCTCGAGCAAAAACTCGCGCGGTACGCGCATGGACTCGTCAAATCGGCGGCACGTGCGGGCGCGGCGGACCAGCGTGTCAAACGTGGCCAGGCCAAGCTTTTCGCAACCCTGCTTTGCCATCGACTCGGCGCTTACCGGCGCTGCGGGAACTGTTTCGTTCATAGGGACCCCTCAATAAAAGCCAATTGTCCTTAAGAAAATCTAACCTAAAACGTAGGCAATAACGAACAGAGTCGCAATGTTCTACACCTGTTGAATATCCCAAATCCAAACGGGAACAAAGATAACAATTCGCGAAGGTGAGGCTCCAATTCGCCCCTCCCGCCTCACGCGACGGCGCCCTTGGGCGATACTGGTTGCAAGAGCTACGGCTTACGCCGCACGGAAAGGAGACATCATGGGCATCTTTAAGAACGACGACAAGCAATCGAGCGCGTTTGGATTTGACGAGAAAAGCATGGCAGGCAAGGCCGTCAAGGCCGTGCGCTGGATTTACGCCATCACGGGCGTCTTGGCGCTCATCGCCGGCGTCGCACTGCTGTTTACGCCCGCCAAGTCCCTCGTCTTCCTGACGACCGTCCTGGGCTTCTACTTTGTGATCACGGCCGCGATCAGGCTGTTTACCGCTGTTTTCGAGCCGCTGCTGCCCACCGGCTGGCGCGTTACGAGCATCATCTCCAACCTGCTCATCATTCTGGGCGGCGTCATAATCCTGCGCAACCAGGCCTTCTCGACCGCGACGCTCACCACGCTTGTAGTGGTCGTCGCTGGCTTTGGCTGGATCGTCGAGGGCGTCATGTCCATTCTGGAATCCGAGCTTTCCGCCAACCGCGCCCTCGCCATCCTGAGCGGCGCACTCTCCATCATCGCGGGCATGTTCGTGTTTATCTATCCGCTGTGGTCGGCCAAGATGCTCGTCATCTTTAGCGGTGCCGCGCTGCTGGTGTTTGGCGTGACGCTCATTGTCCGCGCCATTCAGTTTGGCAAACTGGTGCACTAGATGCCAAAGACGCTTTTTATTGATGCCGACGCCTGCCCGGTCACACGCGAGTCGATTGACTGCGCACGGCGGGCGGGCGTCGCCGTTGTTATCGCCGGCAACAGCACGCAAAACCTGGAGCGCCACATTCGCCGCGACGATCCGCGCGATGCCGAGCACGCGCGTCGGGGCTTTTGGGTCACGACGCTCGATGTGAGTGTGGGAGCCGATAGTGCCGACTTTGCCATTGTCGAGCGCCTGCAGGCTGGCGACGTGGTCGTGACACAGGACATAGGCCTGGCAAGCATGGTGCTCGGCCGCGATGCCGCCGCCATTGGCGTGCGCGGGCGCGTCTACGATAAGGCGACCATCGACATGCAACTGTTTATTCGCCACGAAGAAAAGAAGGTGCGCCGCGCCGGTGGACGCACTCGCGGACCGGCGGCATTTACCAGCGAAGACCGCGCCCGCTTTAAACGCAACCTCACCAATCTGCTGCGCTAACCAAGGCAGATTTTCGGGACATGCCCGGAAATCTGCCTTTTTGTTTAGAGCGGTGTGAGCGCTCAGGATCCATGGCTCAACAAAAAAACGGGCTTCAAAATGCCATGCATCGCCGCATTGTGCAGGCGCCGAGCATGACTATTTTGAAGCCCGTTTTGTTAGGCCTGCTTAGAGGCCGAAGGCGGAAAGAACGAGTCCCCAACCGGCGCCAATGACGTACATCATGACCAGGAACACGGCGTTTTCGCGGGCGCTGCGGTTGGTGCGGAACAGCACCAGATAGCCCACGCCGGCGGAGATAAGCGTACCGGCGAGCATCGGTGCCAGCTGCAGCGCGCCTTCCAGGTACAGCTGCGTGATGACGACGCTGGCCGAGCAGTTGGGGATCAGGCCGACGAGTGCCGAGCCCAGGACGGCGAGCGTCTCATTGCCGCGCAGGAACTGCTCGATTGCGGACTCGCCAAAGGTCTCGAGGACGGCGACCAGAATCAGCGTCACCAGGAAAATGAATACCGATACCTGCACGGTGTGTGAGATGGCGCTGCGGATGATCGACAGAACGGGCGCGCCCTCGTGGGAGTGGCTGTGGTCGTGGTGGTGCTCGTGCTCGTCCGCGTGACCATGGTCGTGGCCATGTCCGTGTTCGTGTTCGTCCTCGTCTTCATCACAGCCGCAATGATCGCGCTCGCACAGCTCGTGGATGTGATCGGCACTTACGCCCGCCTCGGCCACTTCGTCAATGATGTCGCCCCCGGTATGGTCGTCGTGCGCACAGTTCACATGAGCCGGATTGGCAGCGGTCCCCAGCACGGTACGGCGAATCGCCGCATGCGCGCGGGCATTACGACGAAGGCCACGGATAGCCGCATCCACGATAAAGCCCGTGACCAGAGCGATCAGCGCCTTCGAGGCGAGCAGCATCGCCATGGTCTGCACGGGTACTTGCTCGGCGAGCAACAGCGGCAACATCTCGTCGGAGGTCGAGAGGAACACGGCAACCAGCGTGCCCAGCGTCACGACACGGCCGGCGTACAGCGTTGCTGCCATGGCCGAAAATCCGCACTGCGGCACCATGCCCAGCAGCGAGCCAACTACGGGACCCGCGGCGCCGGCGCGCTTGATAGCGCCGTTGACGCGATCGCCCGCAACGTGCTCAAGCGTCTCGAGGGCAAGATACGTCACCAACAAAAACGGCACCAACGACAGCGTGTCCTTACCGGCGTCGAGCAGAATATCAATCAGTAAATCCATGACGGATGGAACCTTTCGTGTCTTTCGGCAGCATTGTAAAAGTCCTAGCGGTCAACTAGGGTATTGTAGTTGTCCCGGGCGCGGTGCCAATAGTTGCCCATGGTAAACTATCATCTCGCCACAACTCAGTAACCCCGAGCCGCGTAACGCGGCCCGTCCAAGGAGCAGCATATGAACGTATCGCAAGCACTCGAATACGAACGCCAGCCGTTTATCCCCATGTTTATCTACGGCGATCACGGCGCCATGGAGTCCGAGCGCCAGAAGGGCGAGGAGGCCCTCAAGGTGCTCGAGACCGAGTACTTTACCGCCGAGGGCGACCCCGGCTTCGACTTTGCTACCGTGCGCGACCTGGCCGACCGCAACCGCGACCTGTGCGACCAGATTGGCGAGGCGCGTCTACGTAACGTGACGCCCGCGACGCTCTCGCGCGGCCTGTCCGACGCCGACACCTGCGCCGCCATCGGCAAGATGCAAAAGCGCACCGCCGCGTCCGTTATGCGCGAGATCCGCGGTGACCGCGACGCACTCGGCGTGGCCTATGCCCGCAAGCCCATCCAAGGCACGGTGCTGGGCATCGACATCGAGACCACCGGTCGCGCGCCCGAGCGCGGCTACATCATCAACGTGGGTTGGGAGATCATGGATCTCACCAGCGACGCCGTGCCACATGACGCCGAGGCACACTACTGCGGCCTGCCCGACATCTACCGCGGCGAGGATGTGCCGCTATCGAACATCCATCACATCACCTGGGACGACATCGACGGCAAAAAGCCGTTCCGCGAGAACAAGGAGCTGCAGAAGCAGCTGCTCAAGCTCATGAAGAAGTACCCCTATATGGCACACAATGCCGCCTTCGAGGACAGCTGGTTCAAAATTCATCTGGACGGTTACGCCGAGGCACGCCGCACAGGCAAGATCATCGTCATCGACTCGCGCCAGATCTGCCGTAGCCTGGACGCCGACGTGCGCTCGCTCCCCCGCGAGTCCGCGCCCGCTGCGCTCGAGAACTGGGCGCGCCGACGCGGCACCCTCGCCGCCGACGCCAACGAGCAGCACCTGGGCCTCGACGACACCGACCTCATGCTCCGTACCGTCCAGGCCGAGTTCAACCTCAAGAACCTGTTTGCCAAGTAGAAACGTCTGCGACAAACCACGGCGTAGATCACGAGCGGCCTCGCAGCGGGAAACCTCGCGGCGGGGCCGCCCTACGTTCCACAAGCAGGCCCGCTCTTCACAAATTCTGAACCCTATTTTTTAACTACTTCGGCACTTTCCCGACACGTGATTTGTGTTCGGATGGCGATGCATCGATACCAAATGTGCAGCAATTGAGTATTTCTATGCTATAGCCGAGCTGCGAAAACATTTATTTAGGGCGTACCAACCCATAATTGCGTCAAGCTTTTGGACAGCATTTGGTTAGACCTCTAAAACGACTTTTCCACTCAGCGCCATCAACGCAGCATTAGCTGACACGATATATACCATGAGTATCGTATTGTCACATACCACGGCAAAAGCGGTCTACCAGGCCGCGCATTCGGTTTCTGCGAAAGACATCGAGTCCTGCAGCCCTGTCGCAATTTACGGATCGTGCCCCACCGGAACGCTCCTCGACGCGGCCACAGAATGGCTTGCCAAACATGATGTTGCCCGCGACGCAAACCATTCCCCCGAGGTAATGGTGTTTGATCGCAGGAACGCGCGCTACGCGATGGACTGCCGATGCCACGTTTCGTCAAAGCGATTCTCATGCTCGCGTTTTATAGAGCTAGAAGATGACATCTACATTGTTGGCGTTGAGCTTTGCGCACTTCAGGCCGCCACCTATCTCCCTTTTCGCGAACTAGTGGAGTACTACTTTGAACTGTGCGGCGCCTATTCCCTTGGAACCGGTTCTTCTACCTCTTATACCGAGCGTTTCCCACTTACCTCGACCGAGAGGTTAAAACAGTTCTTTAATTCCATTACCAGATGCGATGGTTTGGCCCTTGCCCGAAAGGCTATTCAATGTGTACGCGATGGATGCCGCTCTCCCATGGAAACGGCCTTTGTCATGATGCTTACGCTGCCCAAAAGCGAAGGTGGACTTAGTATTAAGGGAATTGAGACCGATTACGAGGTACAGGTCACCGCTGCCGCAAAAAATCTCACGAGACGCAAAAAGTTCTTTATGGATGCATATCTGAAGAAATCTCGAACAGATATTGAATACAACGGGTTTTATCACGACGCCGAAGAGGACCGCGCTATCGACGAGGAGCGCAAGAATGCGCTTGCGTCCATGGGATACGGAATCATCACCGTCAGCCGTTATTCCTTTATGCATGCCAGCGCTTTCGTTAGGGTCATGGAAGCGATCCAACGGAAAGAGGGCATACGCCCCTCGCGTCTGCCAAAAGACTTTCAAATCATGCAAGAGGACCTGAGACAGTTTGTGCTCAGAAGGTTTATAGAAGAGAAAAAGCGAATTCAGAAGCAGCTTCGCCAGGATTCCGAAGAGCGTCAACGAATCGACCTCGAAAAAGCAACACTCGAAGGCATCACGCTGGATGACCCGACAATTAATGAAGTTCCGGCAATCGATGACATGCAGACTGTCGAATCCGACAGCCCATCACTCAACCAGACAAGCAGCTTCACGCCCGAGGGCAGGGTCTTCGGGGCCGGAAACTAGGCCGACTAACAAGGTGGGTACCCTAGCGACGTGCAAAATTGCGAGTATTCAGCAGGGTCGGACTTCCAACACCCACAAGTTGATTCAAGTAAGAAGCAGAATCGCTATAGAACGGCAACGTTTGGCAACATTTGAGGAAGAACTCATCGGTTTAACGCTCTAAGATGACTCTTGAACTACATTATTTGGCCTGAAATAGATTAACAGACCCCCTATAGTTGCAGAATACTCCAATTTTTGCACGGCGCAGGGGCACCCACCCCGGCATCGCTAATCAAAACCGCTTAGTCCGGGATCTCGTCCGCTTTTCCTCATCATTTTGTACGACGAATTACCTGAACGTTATTGACATATGAACATGCGCTCATATAATCGAAAGTAAGTTATATGAGCGCATGTTCATATGAAAGGATATTGCAATGAGCGACCACGCTGATGAAACAAAGACTGACATCGAGGCCACCGAGCCCGTGATCCCCACCACCTGCTCGCCCGAGGACCTTCCCGACGAGGAGTTGCTGTACGACTTGGCCGACCTGTTCAAGGTCTTCAGCGACACCACACGCATCAAGATTCTCTATGCCCTCATGGGACGCGAGCTCTGCGTGGCCGACATCGCCGAGGCGACCGCAACCTCGCAGTCGGCAGTATCGCACCAGCTGCGCACACTTAAGCAGTCGCACCTGGTCAAGTTCCGCCGCGACGGCCGCAACATCCTCTACTCGCTTGCCGACGATCATGTCTACACCATGCTCAACCAGGGCATGAGCCATATCTGCGAATAGCAACCAGCCACGGTACCAACGCGGCCAGCACCCAGGTCGCAAACACAGGGAAAGGAACCCACCATGAAAAAGCAGTTTAAGCTCGACGAGATCGACTGCGCCAACTGTGCGCGCGAGCTTCAGGACGAGCTGGCCAAACTCGAGGGCGTCAAATCCGTGTCCGTCAACTTTATGACCCAGAAATTGACGCTCGAGGCCGATGACGCCGAGTTCGACGAAGTGCTCAACCGCGTTGTAGAGTTTACCGCCGACGCCGAGCCGGACTGCGAGATTATTCTCTAGCCCAGGCTTACGCCAACCTGCAAGGCCGCGCTTGCCGCGGCCTTTGCCCGCAAAATTATATGAGCGAGTGTTCATACATTCAAATGGGAGGATACGAGTCATGGCCACCGCCGACCCCAAGAAGAAAAAGAAGCGCAAGAAAAAAGAGTCACTCGAGCATAAGCGCAACCGCATCCTGGTAGCGCTGGGCATTTTTGCCGTGGTGTACGCCCTCGATGAGCTTGGCATCCTCGCCGCCGCATTCGGCACCCCGGGCGACATCTACGCCAGCTTTGTGCTGTTCCTCGTGCCGTTTTTGATTGCCGGCTACGACGTACTGCAAAAGGCATTCAATAACATCCGCCGTGGCAAGGCCTTCGACGAGAGTTTCCTTATGGCAGTCGCGACCATCGGTGCGTTTGCCATGGTGCTCTTCCCCGATACCGACCCGCACATGGCCGAAGGCGCCGCCGTCATGCTGTTCTACCAAGTCGGCGAGTTGTTCCAGGCATACGCCGTGGGCAAGAGCCGCAAGTCGATCAGCGCCATGATGGACATCGCGCCCGACTACGCTAACGTCGAGCAAGCCGACGGCACACTCGAACAGGTCTTTCCCGATGACATCGCCGTCGGCACCGTGATCGTGGTCAAGCCCGGCGAGCGCGTGCCCATCGACGGCGTCATCGTCGAGGGCGAAACCCAGCTCGACACCGCCGCGCTCACGGGCGAGTCAGTCCCCCGCCCCGCCAAGTCCGGCGACGATATTATCAGCGGCTGCATCAACATGACGGGCCTCATCCACGTGCGCACCACCAAGCCCTTTGGCGAGTCCACCGTCGCGCGCGTCCTGGAGCTCGTGGAGAATGCCAGCGAAAAGAAGGCACGCACCGAGAACTTCATCACACGCTTCGCCCGCGTCTACACCCCCGCCGTCACCGGCGCGGCCGCGGTGCTCGCCCTTGGCGGCGGCCTGGTCACCGGTGCCTGGTCCGACTGGATTCTGCGCGGCCTGACTTTCCTGGTCGTCAGCTGCCCGTGCGCGCTCGTGATCAGCGTGCCGCTGAGCTTCTTTGGCGGCATCGGCGGCGCCTCCAAGCTGGGCGTTCTCATCAAGGGTTCTAACTACCTCGAGACGCTCGCCGACGTGGACACCGTCGTCTTTGACAAGACGGGCACCCTCACCAACGGCACGTTCTCGGTGGTCGCGGTGCACCCCGAGGCTGGCTATACCGAGCAGTCGTTGCTCGAGGTCGCAGCCCTTGCGGAGTCGTTCTCGGATCACCCCATCGCGCAGTCCGTGCGCGTCGCCTACCAGGGCGAGGTCGACCCCAAGCGAGTGAGCGACTCCGCCAACGACGCGGGCCACGGCGTGACGGCAATCATCGACGGCAAGCACGTCGTCGTCGGCAACGCAAAGATGCTCGCCGCGGCCGGAGTCGAAGCGCCCGATTGCGAGGTCGTCGGAACGATTCTGCATGTGCTCGTTGACGGCGTTTACGCCGGCCACATCGTGATTGCCGACACCGTAAAGGCCGATGCCGAACAGACGATCCGTGACCTGCACTCCGCTGGCATCAACCGCACCGTCATGCTCACAGGCGACCGCAAGGAAGTGGCTGCTGCGGTGGCTAAGCAGCTCGGCCTCGACGAGTTCCACGCGCAGCTGCTGCCGGGCGACAAGGTCGAGCGTGTTGAAGCGCTGCTCGCGGCCGAAAGCGGCAAGGGCAAGCTCGCCTTTGTCGGCGACGGCATCAACGACGCGCCCGTGCTTACGCGCGCCGATGTGGGCATTGCCATGGGCGCCATGGGCTCCGACGCCGCGATCGAGGCGGCGGATGTCGTGCTGATGGATGACAAGCCGTCCAACATTTCCCGCGCGATCCGTGTGGCGCGCAAGACCATGGCGATCGTCTGGCAGAACATCATCTTTGCGCTGGGCATTAAGTTGCTGATTCTGGTGCTTGCGGCGCTCGGCATCGCCAATATGTGGCTTGCCGTCTTTGGCGACGTGGGCGTGGCGATCATCGCCATCCTGAACGCCATGCGCGCGATGGGGGTCAAGAACCTGTAGCGTTCGTGAGCTGTCCGGCCGGGGCCGGGCTTGGTTTTGAAAACGTCCTCGCGCATGAGGCCCGTCTTTCCTGCTCCTGCGGAGCAACGGAAAGGCGGGCCTCGCGCTGCGGAATGTTTTCAAAACCAAGCCCGGCCCCGGCCTGCGGTGACGTTGTTGGCGGTTCTTGGGCATCGCTTGCTGGCGGGGTTCCTTGTCTGAGTTGGACTTAGTTGGTGGGGTTACTGGTCCCGGTCGCTGTCCCGCGCCTTTGGCGCGGGAGGCGCGCCTCTTTGGGAACGAAGAGATAGCTCAGCTGTGATGGCGTCGCGCACCGAATGCTCCACTTTGGACTGTGTCGGACTCGTTGTTGTTCGAATCCCCTATTCCCCTTTCGCTGGTTCGCGCTTTGCGTGAACTCCGCGCTACTGTGGGTCAGTTAGGCTTCTGTTGTTGGATCCGCTACATCTTCCCGTCCCAGCATCGACCTTAGCTTCTCGAAGCTCTCCTCACTCAGGCAGTGCTCCATGTGGCAGCCCTCTTGTGACGCAACATCCGCTGAAACACCGGCTTCCTCGAGCAACCGCACGAAAAAGCAGTGGCGCTCCCACATTTGGCGAGCGACCTCCAGACCACGCTCCGTCAGATGAACGTCGCGCTTGCCCATTTCGACATAGCCGCTGCTCTCCAGCGTCGCCATGGCTTTAGAGACGCTCGCCTTGGTCACGCCCAGGTATTCGGCGACGTCGATTGAGCGCACCGTGCCTTGGCGCTCCGAGAGCACATAAATAGATTCGAGATAGTCTTCTCCGGATTCACGTAGGGCCATGGGCCGCCTTTCGCGATGATTGTTAGTTAGCCTTTGGATACTTTCCTTGGCTTACTTTACCGCAAAAGTTGCCCATGTCTTACTACGTTGTTTAAAAAGTTAACCGTGTTTCACAAAATGTGCGGGGCAAGCAGAGCGACACGGCACGCAACGTACAAGGAATGTCCCCAACTGCCGGCAGAAAAGGAACGTCCCTAAGTGCCAAGCCGCAGCTATAGCAGGTCAAAGTGCTTGGCGGCGTTGTAAATTCCGTCGTCGTCCACGGCGGTCGTCACGTAGGTCGCCGCGGCCTTCACGGTATCCTGCGCGTTGCCCATTGCCACACTTGTGCCCACGGCCGAGAACATCGACAGGTCGTTCTCTCCATCGCCAAAGGCAATCGCTTCGCTCGCGTCGATGCCCAGGCGCTCCAGCGTCGCCGCCACGCCCAGGTCCTTGCCGCCGTTGGCAGGAATAATATCGCAGAACAGGTCGCACCAGCGCGTAGTGAGCGAATGCGACACCGCATCGGTCACGATATGTTCGTCGGCCGGGTCCACAAAGGCGCAGAACTGGTAAACCGGCGCATCGAAGGCGTGCTCAAACGGCTCCTCGTGGTAGACGATTCCCGCGTTGCTGCCGGCCGTCACCACGCGCTCGGACAGGCGGTTCACAAACGAGTTCTCGCCCTGCATGCACAGCGAGTCATAGCGCCCCTGCGCCACCTGACCCACAATCACCGCGACGTCGTCCGGATCAATCGGACAGCTGCGATAAACCCCCTCGGCATCAAAGCAGTGCTGGCCCGAAAGCGTAATGTACGCATCCCAACCCAAGTTGAACAGCCAATCGGGCATCTGGTAGGTCGGACGACCCGTAGCAATCACGCATGCAATCCCCTGCTCGTGAAAGCTGTCGAGCACCTGCTGCGCCGATGCCGGAATCCGGTGCGTCTTAAAGCTCAGCAGCGTGCCGTCGATATCGAAAAACGCGGCTTTGATCATCCTCGTCTACTCCTCGCCCTCGAGCTTTTCGCTCGCCTCGAGCCACGCCATCTCCAGCTCGTCCATGGCGGCGTGGGCCTCGTCGATCTTTGCCTGCTGCTCGCCCAGCGCCGTGTAGTTGGTGGGATCGACCTGGGCCATCGCGGCCTCGGCCTCCTCCACGCGAGCGCGCTGCGTCTCCATCTTGCGCTCGAGCGAGCTCACCTCGCGGCGGAGCTTCTGGCGCTCGGCGTTGGAAAGGCCGTTGGGCTGCCCGCTCGCCTTGGGCTTTTCGGCTGCAACCGCTGCGGCGCCGGTGTCGAACGTGCCGGTCTTGGCGCTCGGCGCGCCCACGGGCTCGCCCTCGGCGGTGGCGTTGCACAGGCGCAGGTACTGGTCGACGCCGCCAGGCATATGCGTAAGGTGACCGTCGAGCAGTGCCCACTGCTGGTCGGTCACGCGCTCCATGAGGAAGCGGTCGTGTGTCACCAGAATCAGCGTGCCGGGCCAGCCGTCGAGCAGGTCCTCGACAATCGCGAGCATGTCGGTATCCAGATCGTTGCCGGGCTCGTCCAGGATGAGCACGTTGGGCTCGTCCAGGATCGTCAGCAGCAGCGACAGGCGACGGCGCTGGCCACCCGAAAGGTCGCCGATGCGGCTCCAGAGCTGCTGCGTCGTAAAGCCCAGGCGCTCGCAAAGCTTCTCGGGCGAAGTCTCCTTGCCGTCGATGACGTAGTACTTCTTATAGTTGCTGAGCACTTCGCGGATCGTATCGCCCATGTAGGGCTCGAGCTCCTCGAGCTGCTGCGACAGCACGCCAAAACGCACCGTCTGGCCGATCTTCACGCGGCCGCGCAGGGGCGCGATCTTGCCCTGAATCACGTCAAGCAGCGTCGACTTGCCGGCACCGTTCTCGCCCAAAAGGCCATAGCGGTCGCCCGCGCCAATGAGCCAGGTCACGTCGGAGAGCACCTGCTTGAGCGCGCCGTCGGTATCCGCATAGCCGGCATCAACGTCGATCACGTCGATGACCTGCTTACCCAGGCGGCTAACCGCCAGGCGCTTGAGCTCCAGCTCGTCGCGCACGGGCGGCACGTCGGCGATGAGTTCGCGAGCGGCATCCACGCGAAACTTGGGCTTGGTGGAGCGCGCCTGGGCGCCGCGGCTCAGCCACGCGAGCTCCTTGCGCGCCATGTTGCGACGGCGTTCCTCGGTGACCGCGGCCATGCGGTCGCGCTCCACGCGCTGCAGGATGTATGCCGAGTAGCCGCCCTCGAAGGGATCGACCTGGCCGTCGTGGACCTCCCACATGCTGGTGCAGACCTCGTCCAAGAACCAGCGATCGTGCGTGACTACGAGCATGGCGCCCTGACCGCGCTGCCAGCGGGCCTTTAAGTGACGCGCGAGCCAGTTGATGGTGCGCATGTCCAGGTGGTTGGTGGGCTCGTCGAGCATGAGCACGTCGTAGTCGCCGATCAGCAGGCGCGCGAGGTCCACGCGGCGGCGCTGACCGCCCGAAAGCTCGCCCACCGTGCCCTCCCAGGGCACATCGCTAATGAGGCCGGCGAGGATCTGGCGCGTGCGGGGGCTCGACGCCCACTCGTACTCGGGCGTGTCGCCGACGACGGCATGGTGCACGGCGTCGGTGTCGACAAGCTGGTCCTTTTGGCCGAGCAGACCGATCGTGGTGCCGCGGCGATGCGTCACGCGGCCATCGTCGGGCTCCAGCGTGCCGGCGAGCACGCTCAGCAGCGTCGACTTGCCGTCGCCGTTTTTACCGACGATGCCAATACGGTCGCCCTCGCCCACGCCGAGCGTTACGCTATCGAAAATATGCTTGGTGGGAAACTCTAGGCTGACGGAATCGCATCCCAAAAGAATCGCCATATGCCCTGCTCCTTCGTAGAAATTCAACGTTGTCCATGATAGCAGCGAGCCCCACCCCAAACCACCACGAAGGTGCCTGTCCCCTTTGTGGTGGTCGTTTCGGTCGCAGAGCAAAAAGGCGGGGCATCTCCCGCAAGAGATGACCCGCCTCTCCAATCAGTCCCGTGGCGACCGTGGCCGCCACGGGCCTCAAGCATGTCCCGGACTAGGAGAACATGCCGGTGAGGTAATCATTCAGCCGCTTATCCTTGGGCCGTTGGAAAATCTCGTCGGTCTCGTCGTACTCGACCATATCGCCCATGTAGAAGAACGCCGTGCGGTTGGACACGCGCGACGCCTGTTCCATGTTGTGCGTCACGATGACGATGGCGCGCTCGGCCACAATCGACGACATTAGGTCCTCAATCGCCAGCGTCGAAATGGGATCGAGCGCCGAGCAGGGCTCGTCAAACAGGATTACGTCGGGGTTGAGCGCCAGCGTGCGTGCAATGCACAGGCGCTGCTGCTGACCGCCTGAAAGCGCATAGGCGCTCTTGTCGAGCTTGTCCTTGACCTCGTCCCACAGCGCCGCGCCGCGCAGACTCTCCTCGACCATGCGGTCGAGCTCGTCACGGTCGGTGATGCCGTGGCGCTTAGGCGCAAACGTGATGTTGTCGCGAATGGACTTGCGGAACGGGTTGGGCTGCTGAAACACCATGCCAATGGAGCGACGCAGCTCATAGGTGTTCTCGGCCTTGGTGTTCACGTTGCGCCCGCGGTAGTTGATCTCGCCCTCCACGCGGCAGCCGCGAATCTCTCGATTCATCAGGTTGAGGCTGCGCAAGAAGGTCGACTTACCGCAGCCCGAAGGCCCGATGAGTGCCGTGATCTCACCCTTGTGAAAGTCGAGCGACGTATCGTGCAGCGCATGGTGGTCGCCATAGTACACGTTGACGTCCTTGGTGGAGAGCACGACCTCGTCGCTCACGGCCTTGCCGCTCACGCGCACGCGCTTTTCGCTCTCCCCCACACTCGACAGAAAGTCCTGGGTCTCGGACGATGCCGCTTCGGTTGCGGGCATTGCATTCATCTCGCTCATTCGGCCGTCATCTTCCTTGCCAGTTGCTTGCCCACGATACGGGCAACTATGTTAAACAGCAGCACGCAGATCATCAGCAGTGCAGCGGTGCCCCAAACGATCTGCTGGGCCTCGGGGCTGCCCTCGCCGTAAATCTTGTAGATGTGCACGGCGAGCGACTCACCGGGGCGGAACACGTTCCAAGCGCAGGTGGGGCTCGACAGGTTAAAGCTCAAGAAGTTCAAACGCACCGGCGAGCTCATGCCCGAGGTAAAGAGCAGTGCCGCGGCCTCGCCAAACACGCGGCCGGCCGAAAGCACGATGCCGGTCACGATGGCAGGCATGGCCTCGGGGATCAGGATGTGCAGCGTGGCCTCCCAGCGGGTAAGGCCCATGGCCAGGCACGCATCACGCTGGGCCTGTGGCACGTCCTCGAGCGCCTGCTGAATCACGCGCACCAGGATGGGAATGTTAAACATGGTGAGTGCGACGGCGCCGGAGATGATGGAGTACTTCCAGCCCAGCTGCACCGAGAACACCAGAAAGCCGAACATGCCGACGACGATGGAAGGCAGCGAGGACAGCGTCTCGATGGCGGTGGAGGCGATGTCACGGATAGGGCCGTTCGGTGCGTACTCAACCAGGAAGACCGCTCCGCCCAGGCTGATGGGCACCGAGATGACCAGAGTGATCAGCAGCAGGTAGAACGAGTCGAACAGCTGGTAGAGCACGCCGCCCTGGGTACCGTTGGCGCGCGCGGGCTGCGTGAGAAATCCCGGCTGGAACAGCGTCGAGATGCCCTCGAACAGGATATAGGCCACCATGGAGACGACGATGAGCATGACGATGGCGGCGATCGCCGTCAGCACGCCCGTGGCGATGCGGTCCTGCTTTTGGACGCGCCCGAGCCTCGCCTCGTCGATATGGATGCGCGTGCTAGCCACGAGCCTTCGCCCCCTTGCGGCCGATGAGGTGGATAATCAGGATGAAGATGAGGCTCATGCCCATCAGCAGCAGGCCGAGCGCCCACAGAACATCGTCCTGGGCCGAGCCCTCAGCATAGACCGCCATGGACGTGGTGAGCGTGGTGGTGATGGTCGAAGCCGGCGACAGCAGCGACGTCGGCATGGCCTCGATACCGCCGATAACCATGCGCACGGCGAGCGTCTCGCCAAAGGCGCGGGTCATGCCAAGAATGACCGCGGTCATGAGCGACGGCATGGCGGACTTGAGCACCACGTGCCAGATGGTCTGCCAGCGGGTGTAGCCCAGCGCGAGCGAACCCTGGCGGTAGCTGTCGGGCACGGCGCGCAGGCCATCGACCGAAAGCGTGGTCATCGTCGGCAGGATCATGACAGCCAGCACGACGGCGCCGGGCAGGATACCCAGGCCCGTGCTCACATGGAAAACACTCTTCATAAGGCCGACGACCACGTGAAAACCGATCAGGCCAAAGACGACCGAGGGAATGCCGGTCAAAAGCTCAATAAGCGGCTGAAAGACCTTGGAGCCAAACTTAGGCTGGATCTCGACCGCAAAGATGGCAGAGCCGATGGCGATGGGCAATGCGATGAGCGTGGAGAGCACCATGACCGCAAACGAGGTGACGATCAGGGGCAGGGCGCCGGTATAGGGCAGGCCGTTTTCGGCTGTGTTGGCCAGGTCCCACTTGGTGCCGGTGAAGAACTCGACGACCGAAACGCCGTCCTTGAGAAAAGCCGAGAGGCCCTTTTGGGCGACCATAAAGATGAGCGCGGCAACGACAAGCGTCACAAGCGCTACGCACGCGCCCGTGACGCCCAGGCCCACGTTCTCAAGGTCGCGCTTTGGCAGCTGTTTTGCCATTGCAAACCTTTCCGGGGGCGATTACTTATTTAGCAGAGACCTTGCCGCTGGCGTCCTTGACGACCTTCATGGCAGAGACGGGAATGAAGCCCTGCTCCTCGACGAGCTTGCCCTGGACGTCGTCGGAAAGCATGAACTCCAGGAAGGCCTTGGTAGCCTCGTCGGCGTCCTTGGAGCAGTACATGTGCTCGGTCGCCCAGATCTTGAAGGAGTCGTCGGTGACATTCTTGCTCTTGGGCTCGACGCCCTCGACCTTGATGGCGTTGAACTTGGAGTCATCGAAGTGCGAGAAGTCCAGGTAGGAGATGGCGTTGTCGGTGCTGGCCATCTGAGTCTGGACATCGCCGGACTTGTCGAGCTCGGCGTCGCCCTTAAAGTCGACGGCCTCGTCGCCAAAGACGGCGGCCTCAAAGGTAGCGCGGGTACCGGAGCCGGCCTTGCGGTTGAGGACGACGATGGTGGCGTCGTCGCCGCCGACCTCCTTCCAGTTGGTGATCTGGCCGGAGAAGATGCCCTTGAGCTGCTCGAAGGACAGATCGTCGACCGTCACGTTCTTGGAGACGACGGGGCCCATGCCCACGACGGCGACCTCGTGGTCGACGAGGTTCTTGACCTGATCGGCCTCGAGCTTGGACTCGGCGAAGACGTCGGAGTTACCGATGGTGACGGTGCCGGCGGCAACAGCGGTAAGGCCCTTGCCCGAACCGTTGCCCGAACCGGAGATGGAGACGTCGGGGTTGGCATCCATGAACTTCTCGGCAGCAGTCTCGACGAGAGCCTGGAACGAGGAGGCACCGTCGTAGGTCACCTCACCGGAGACGGACTCGGCAGCAGCGGCGCTACCCTTGTCGGCAGCGTTGGAAGCGCCTGCGCCACCGCAACCAACGAGACCGAGGCCGACGATGCTGGCAAGACCACCAGCGAGGCCGAGGAACTGACGACGAGAATAAGCCTGATCGAGCATGATCTTCCTTTCATACATGCGACTCGCGGGCACCCCGCCCGCTTTGCTGTTTGGAAAGATACGGCCCCGACCGGGCAACGTCCGCGCCAACTGCGGTTTCTTACAGGCATCTGATAGACCCTTACCGCAAGCGCGGCTCGGCTTTACAAACGAATAACAATCCCCACCCAAGCATGGCGCGCCTTTTACACCAATAAAAACAAAGTTGCGGTGAAATAGTTCCCGCTTGGCCATCAAATGGCCCTTTCTAGGAACTATTCCACCGCAACTTAAATTGGGAAACCGCGAAACCTTAAAGCTCTAATTCATTCAAGCGCAGGATTGCCACGATATAGATCTTGAGCGCTTGCTTGAGCTGTTCCTCGTTGGCGCACTCGTTGGGGCCGTGCATCTGGCCGCCCCACGCGGGCAGCTCAAGGCCGGTCTCCTCGGGGCCAAACGACACGGCACGGGCAAAGTTGCGCGCGTACGTGCCACCGCCCATGGCGAAGGGCTCGGCATGCTTGCCCGTAAACTCGTTATAGGTATCAATAAGCGCTTTCACGGCCGGATCGTCGGCAGAGACCGAGAACGGCACCTTGGTACGACCCACGCAATACGTTACACCAAAGCGGCCCACGAGCGGCTCGAGCTGTTCGCAGATGGTATCGGCGCTCGTGCTGTCGGGGAAGCGCACGTCGATGACCTGCTCGATGTGGCCATCTGCCACACGGATGACGCCGGGGTTGCACGTGAGCGGGCCAAACGCGGGGCTCGTCGCGTCGATACCCAGGCCGCGGCCATAGGCGTCAGCATGTACAAAGGCCAGAAACTTGACAAACTCGTGCTCGGCAGGCGTCAGCAGGCGCTCGTCGCGCGCACCAAACGCGTCCTCGGCCTCACGCAGATACGCCACGATGAGGCCGACGGCATTGATCGTTCCCTCGGGCATCGAGGCATGACCGCCAATGCCGTGGGCGAAAATCTGCGCATGCCCGTTACCGAGCGCCGTGATCTCCAAGCGGTCGGCGTTCTCAACAGGCGCCGGCAGCTCATCGGCGGCAATCGCAAGCTCGCAGATAGACTGCGACGGAATGGCGTTGCTCGCCTCGGCGCCGCTCCACGATGCGATACGCCCGCCGTCGATCTTGGAGCTCACAAACGTCGCCCCAAACTGGCCCTTCTCGGCATTACAAACCGGGAACTCGGCATCGGGCGTAAACAGAAAGTCGGGATCTGCGTGGTTCTCCAGATAATGGTGAACGTCGGACATGCCCACTTCCTCATCGCATCCCAGCAGCGCGCGGAAGGTATAGCGCGGGGTAATGCCGTGCTTGAGCAGATAGGCGCCGGCGTAGAGCGACAGCACCGCCGGGCCCTTGTCGTCGATAACGCCGCGACCGAGCAGCCAGCCCTCGCGACGCTCCATCGCAAACGGGTCGGTATTCCAACCGGGGCCGGCGGGAACCACGTCCACGTGGCAGATGGTCGCGAGCTGCTTGTCGCCGCGGCCCGGAATATCGGCAATGCCCACAAAGCCCTCGACATCGCTCGTCTGGTAGCCGAGCTTTTGCGCGATACCGAGCGCGCAATCAAGCGCATCACGGACCGGGCGGCCAAACGGCGCACCGGGCTCCGCATCGGTAGCAACGGCCACGGACGGATAGCCCACCAGCTGCTCGATATCGGCGACAACGTCCTCCCAGACCTCGTCGACATACTCAGCGACGCTCTGCTCCACCTGATTCATGGACGACCTCCTTACCAATGAGCGGCGAGCGCGCCCGCCTCTCACATCACATACTTATATAGCGAAAAGTTTAGCAAGCTCGGCCACCGAGTGCACCACCGCATCGGCGCCCGCGGCCTCGTGCTCCCCCGGTGCCGCCGCGCCCGAATAGATGCCGATACACGGCACGCCCATCGCGTGCGCGCCCTCCACATCGTTGAAGCGATCGCCGATCATCACGGCACCGTCGGCCGTCGCGCCCAGGGCCGCCAGCGCATCGCGGACCGAATCCGCCTTGGTCTCGCGCCCCTGCGGCGGATTCATGCCAACCACGGCCTCAAACTGGCAAAGCCCCAGCTCATGCACCATATCGATGCACTTCGCCTCCATGCGAGACGTCGCGACCGCCATGCGATGCCCCTGCGCGGCAAGGCTGTCGAGCAGCTCGGAGATTCCATCGAACACGGGGTACTCATCCGGCCCCAGCTCATCGAAAAAGGCACGGTACTCGTCGGCCACCACAAGCGATTCCTCGCGCGAGAAGCCATAAAAGTCGTGGAAGCTCTTCCACAGGGGAGGCCCGATCATACGGCGCAGGTCACCCATCTGCGCTTCCGAAAACCCGCGCGCAGCAAGCGTCTTGCGCGTCGAGGTCATCACCGCCCGGCCTGTATCGGCCACCGTGCCATCGAAATCAAACAGCACGACCGGCCGCTTGCATATCTCCAGTGCCTCCATCGGCATCCCTCTTCCCCAGTTGATGATTTCCACACCGACACTTCAAACTGTTGACTATTCAACAATTGAACCTAGCAATGTGGAATGACTCTACTATACTTGTCGCACTTTGCTCTCAGAAGGCGGCGCGCAAACGCCCCAACGAAAGGTGCAATTATGTCTTTTGCCATCATAACCGACTCCACGTCGGACATCTCCCCCGCCCGTGCCCAAGAGCTCGGCATTTACGTGATTCCACTGCATGTGATTATCGAGGGCGAGGATCTGCTCGACCAGGTGCAAATCACCGCCGAGGAATACGTCGCCCGCATGGCAGGCTCCGAGCAGCTACCGCACACCTCGCAGCCGAGTGCCGGTGAATTCAAGGCACTCTTTGACCGCGTGCTCGCCGACGGCCACGATAGCGCCATCTTTATCTCGCTATGCAGCGAGTGGTCTGCCTGCTACGCCAACGCGTGCCAGGTGACCGATACCCACGAGCTCGACGTGCGCTGCATCGATTCGCGCACCGGCTCGGGCGCCGAGGGTCTGCTGGTAGAGTACGCGCTCGCCATGCGCGAGGACGGCCGCAGCCTAGACGAGACCGAGGCTCAGATCCGCGCGACGCTGCCCGACGCCCATCTGCTGCTGATTCCGCGCACGCTCGAGAACCTGGTCAAGAACGGCCGCGCGCCCAAGCTCGCTGGCCAGCTGACGCAGATGCTCAACATTCGCCTGGCCGTTTCGCCGGAGTGGAAATCGGGCGAGATCAAGGCCATCAAGAAGGGCCGCGGCGCCAAGCGCATCGTCGCCAACACCATGGCCGATTGCCTCGCATTTTTGGCAGAACACCCGGGTTCAAGCGTACGCGTGCTCACAACCGGTGCCGCTGAGGAGCAGGAGCTCGTCAACCAAGCGCTCGCAGGCCAGGACTACGTAGACGCCGGCACCGGCCCCATCGGCTGCACCATCGCAACCCACGTAGGCGTCGACGCCATCGCCATCAGCTACTGCCCCCGTTACCAGCCAACTCGCTAGGAACGCCCACATCAGTTGCGGTGAAATAGGGACTGTTTTTGGCTTATCAGCCGCAAATCAATCCCTATTCCACCGCAATTTAGAAGCAGTTCATTTGGGACGGGGCTAAAAAGACTGGTATCAAACGTTTCAGACCAGTCTTTTTAGCCCCGTCCCATATTACCTACCCTACATCAGCCCGCTCAGGGCGATGTCGACAGCCTCGTTGAGGTCGTCGGTAATGTGCACCAGCTCCGGATCGAGCGGGCTAATCATACCGGCATTCATCACCGGGCCGTTGAGCCAGTCGAGCAGGCCCTGCCAGTACTCGGTGCCCACCAAAACGAGCGGCATGCGCTTAACCTTGTGCGTTTGCACCAGCGTGAGCACCTCGAACATCTCGTCGAGCGTACCAAAGCCGCCGGGAAACACGATGGCGCCCGAACTGTATTTGACGAACATGGTCTTGCGCACAAAGAAGTAGCGGAAGTCCATACCGAGATTCACATATTTGTTGAGCCCATGCTCGTGCGGCAGCTCAATGCCCAAACCAACTGACTTGCCGTTGACGCTCGCCGCTCCCCTGTTGGCCGCTTCCATGATGCCGGGACCGCCACCGGTGATAACCGCCACGCCGCGCTGGGCGATCTTGCGACCGACCGTGCGCGCCGCCTTGTAGAGCGGATCGGTCTTGGGCGTGCGGGCGCTGCCGAAGATGGTCACCGCAGGTCCGAGCTCGGCAAGCGCGCCAAAGCCATCGACAAACTCTGCCTGAATGCGCAGCACGCGCCAGGGGTCGGCATGCAGCCAGTCGGTCGACTCCTCAGGCGCCAGCAGGTTGGCGTAGGTGTTGTCCTTAGGAATCATGGGGCCGCGCATGACCACGGGACCGCGGCGGTACGTCTCGTCGTAGGCAGGCTCGCCCTCGACATTCTCGTTCTTAATCATGGGTACTCCTATCGAGAAAAAGAAAAACGGGCGGGGTCGACGCCATGCGCCAAACACCCGCCCGAACATCAACCATTCGGTATGGTACCCACGATGCATCAAGCGCTTGCAAGCTATCGGTCAGCGGTCGCGCAGACCGTGTTAGCGAACGCGACGGCCGATCGCCGCTTGGCCTTTGCCGTTGCTCTCGCCTCGCAAGCGTCCGCGCCGTCCTTAGTAGTCCACCGCCGCAGGACTGTTCATCCAGTCGCTCACGAACGCACCGTAGCGGCCCTCGATAATGGCCTGGCGGGCACGCTGCATAAGGTTGAGCAGGTAGTAGATGTTGTGCATCGACAGCAGAATACCGCCGAGCATCTCCTTCTGCGTGACCATGTGGCGGATGAGCGCGCGGCTGTAGCCGCCCGTGCACACCGGGCAGGTGCAGGTGGGGTCGATGGGGCCGTCGTCGTGCGCAAAGCGCGCGTTGCGGAAGTTAAGGCGACCTTCACTGGAGAACGCCGTGCCCATGCGGCCAGTGCGCGTCGGCAGCACGCAGTCGAACATGTCGATGCCCACGCCAACGCCGCGCACGAGCGTCGTCGGGTTGCCGACGCCCATGAGGTAGCGCGGCTTGTGCTTGGGCATGTAGTCGGAAACCAGCGGCGCCAGCGTCTCGAACATGGTCTCGTGGTCCTCGCCCACCGAGTAGCCGCCGATGCCGTAGCCGGGGAAGTCGCCGCACTCCTCCAGGTGGCGCAGCGATCGCAGGCGCAGGTCCAGATGCATACCGCCCTGGACGATGCCGAAGAGCGCCTGGTCATCACGGGTGTGGGCCTTATAGCAGCGCTCGGCCCACATACTCGACAGCTCCACGGCGCGCTCAACGTAGGCGCGCGTGGCGGGATAGCCCGGGCATTGGTCGAGCTGCATGCAGATGTCGGAGCCGAGCTTCATGGCGATTTCCATGTTGTCCTCGGGCGTCCAGAACACGTGGCGGCCGTCGTAGTCGTTGACGATAAAGCGCACGCCCTCGTCGGTGAGCTTGACGGCGTCGTTGTGGCTGAAGACCTGGAAACCGCCCGAGTCGGTAAGGATGGGGCCGTGCCAGTTCATAAACTTGTGCAGTCCGCCCAGCTCGGCGATGGTGTCCTCGCCGGGACGCATGGACAGGTGGTAGGTGTTGGCGAGCACGATCTGCGCACCGAGCTGCTTAACGGTCTCGGTGGGGATGCCCTTGACGTTTGCCTTGGTGCCCACGGGCATAAAGATCGGTGTCTCGATGTCGCCGTGCGGGGTATGCAGCACGGCGGCGCGCGCGTGCGTCGTCGGATCCTCGGCGATTAGGTCAAATTTAAAGAGATTCTGGTCCATAAACTGGAACTCCTTGATTGCGGTTCATACGCAGACCATTATACGGGCAACCCGCAAGAAGCACCGACTCGACAGAAACTGGCGCATTAAACGACCAGTCGTTGGGGACGTTCTTAAACGACTAGTTGTTGGGGACAGTCTTCAGCGCCATCTTGCAAAGGAGTGTCCCAATCTGCCGGCACTCAGGGACTGTCCCCAAGTGCCGGCAAGAGTGTCCCCTTCGACTAGTCATTTAAGAACGTCCCCAATGACTACATCAACAAAGGCAACGCCGATGCTCTGGCAACGTCAGCGAGCGGTCGCCAGAGCGAACAAGTTGGCATGAAAAGAGGGCGGCATAGACCTTCTGGTCATGCCGCCCTCTTTGAATGACAAATTGTCGCTCTGGTGACCGCGCAGCGTCGGCCCGTTACGGCGTTTGGTAAAACGCCGTAACCCCTACGGCCGCTGGCCCATGCCACCCTCGAGGGTAACGGTCTCGCCGTTCATGTACTTAAAGTCGGGGCCGCAGAGCTGAACGACCACGCGGCCGATCTCCTTCTCGACGTCGCCGTAGTGGCCTGCCGGCGGCATGTGGACGTTGGCCTTAAACGCCTCGGGATAGGCATCCTGGAAGTTCTCGAGCGCAGCAGTCCAGGCAAGCGGGCACACAATGTTGACGTTGATGCCGTCCTTGCCCCACTCGTTGGCGGCGACGCGGGTCAGACCGCGGATGCCCTCCTTGGCGGCAGCATAGCTGCACTGGCCATAGTTGCCAAACAGGCCGGCGCCCGAAGCAAAGTTGACCACGGAGCCCTTGGTCTCCTTCAGGTGCGGATAGGCCTTCTGCATGTACAGGTAGGTGGCATACAGGCCAGAGTAAATGGCCAGGTTAAACTGGTCCATAGTGTGGTCGGCGATGGTCACACCCGAGGCGCTGGCCTGAGCGTTGTTGACGACGGCGTCGATGCGACCGAACTCCTCAATCGCCTTGTCGATAACGTTCTGCACGACGGCTTCGTTGTCCTGACCAGCCGAGACATCGGCCCGAACAGGCAGAACCTTGACGCCGTACTCGGCCTCAAGAGACTCTTTGGCAGCCTCGAGCTTGGCGACGTTGCGACCGGTGATAACGAGGTTCGCGCCCTCCTTGGCAAAAGCGATATCGATGCCGTAGCCGATGGAGCCAGCAGAGCCGTCCTTAAGCGTGGCCTTGCCGCCGCCGGTGACGATCACGGTCTTACCAGTGAAAAGTCCCATACGAAGTCCTTTCAAAATCGCGACGGGCACGCCCGCCGACTGCGCGCATCCAAAATAAACGCGCCAAAAGCTGAGATGCAACTTTAGCTTCTTCAAGTGAAAAGAAAAAGGCCTCGATAGGCGAACGGCATAACGTTTTTCGGCGAAGGGATTGTCAAGTAAAAATTGGGTAGAGCGGCCGAGTTTTTGCTATCGACGCGAGCCATCGAACACGTTTTGAAACTTTGCTGCGGCGCGCGGGATGTCGGCGCGAGACTTTATCATAGGGTGACAAACAACGATGAGGAGCACATGCCTATGACAGACGAGCTGGACCCCCAGACTCAACAGCATATTGATGATTCCGCAGACACCATTGACGACTGCGATACTTCTACCAGCAGCGATGGCAGCATTGATGCCGCCGTCGAGGAGGCTCCTGCCGCCGCAGGCGAGGCCACAGACGCTAATGTCGCCGCAGAGCAAGACAAAGAAGAGCAGCTAGAGCAGCCGGACCCGAGCGATACTGAGCCCAAGGCTGAGAGCGCGCCGCAAGTAGCGGGCCCCATCGAGGTGTCTTCGGAAGAAGAGCTCGACGCCGTCATGGACTCCATGATGGATGCCGTCAAAGCGATGAAGGACGCCGTCGCCGATGCCGATGTCGACGCCGAGGAAGAGGAAGCCGCCGAGGCTGCCTCGACGTTTGTGCCCGGCGAGACCCCGGTTGCCGACCAGGGCAGTACCATGCCCTCGTTCCTACAACTCGAGCACCCCACGATCGGCGCGGACGCGGTCGACCCGCACGCAGCGGGCTTTTCCGTGATCGAAGGCGGCACCGGCAATATCGCCGCGCCGCAGACTGCCGATACGAATGCCGCCGAAGCCGCGCACCCGACCACCTCGCATGCTCCCGCCACGAGCCGCGACCTGGGGAGCGCCGTCTCAAACACCGCTAACGCCGTGGGCACTTTTATCGCCCAGGGCGCGTCGGCCATGCGCGAGATGAACGCCGCCAAGAAGGCACTCGCCGATGCCCGCGCCCATTTAGCCGAGCTTGAGCAGCGCATCGCCGACCAGGCAGAGGAGCTCGAGACGCGCCAGGACATCGCAGGCCGCTACGATCAGATCATCGCCGATCAACGCCAGGCGATTGCCGCGGCACAGAAGACCGCTGCGGCAGCTGAAATTAACCGTGATGCCCATGCCGCCAAAGCGACGGAGCTCAAGGGCCAGCTCGAGCAAATGAAGGCAGAGGACGATGCGACCGAGCTCCGACTGAAGGCTGCACTCGACGCCGTGGAAGCCCGCGAGGCGAGCTCGCGCGAGACCGGCAACCGCCTCGTTCGTCGCCTTGAGGATTCCAAGCGCATCCGCGACAAAGTGAAGGCCGAGCGCGATGCCGGTATCGCCGCCGCACGACAAACTGCCGATGCTACGCGCGCGCAGCTCGAGACCTTGCGTCGCGAGTATGCCGAGCTGCAGCGCAACCCTTCGGCAAATCCCGCCAATTACACCGTGCGCACCAGCGAGTTGTCTATGCAAATCTCCGACGCTGCCGACGCCCTCCGCAAGGCCGAGGAAGACATTCCGCGCGTGACCGCCGATCTTGAGCATTCACTTGCCGCCGCCGAGCAGGCCGTCGAGCAGGCACAGGCCCCCATCGCCGACGCTAAACGCGCGCACCAGGCCGTAACGGCTGAGGCAGATGCCGCGCGCGACGAGCTGCAGTCCGCAAAAACTTCCGCCGCGACGCGCCAGCGCGAGCTGCGCGAAAAGATCGCCACGCAGGACAAGGCACGCCGCGAGCAAGAGCAGGCCATCGCCAACGCCCAAGCGGACGCCGCACATGCGCAGTCGATTATCGAGCAGGCGACCGAGGTGCACGACCATCCCGAGATCACCGAATCGCTCGCCGGGTCCTTGGCACGCGACAAGGCCGAGCATACTGAGACCGAGCGCGAAGTTGCCCAACTCGAGGCCGCCGAAGACGACGTGCGCAAGCGAACCCGCGACTCACGCGTCAAATTCACCGGAGCCATCGCCTGCATCATCGCCGTGATTCTGGTGATAATCCTGATCTGGCTGTTCGCGAGCAAGTAAACCCGCTGCCAAAAACACCCAACGCAGTTGCGGTGAGATAGTTCCTGTTTAGCCCTCAAAAAGGCCAATTCAAGAACTATCTCACCGCAACTTATTAGATTGATGCAAGGTAGTCATTGGGGACGTTCTTAAACGACTAGTCATTCAAGAACGTCCCCAACGACTACCCAAGTGCCAAGCGCCGCAAGAGTGTCCCCTTTGACTAGTCATTCAAGAACGTCCCCAACGACTACAGCAACAACCACGGCAACGCCGATGTTTTGGCGCGGACAGCGAAAACGCCCCTAAGCGAGCAAGGTGACGTGAAAGAGGAGGGCATTGACCTTCTGGTCATGCCCGACGATTGAACGTCAGATTGCCGCTTAGGGGCGTTTGCAGCGTCGGCCGGTTACGGCGTTTGGAAAACGCCGTAACCTACTGAATGAGCATTGCGTCGCCAAAGCTGAAGAAGCGGTAGCGCTCCTCGATGGCGGCGGCGTAGGCATCCATGATCTGATCGCGTGAGGCAAGTGCGCTCACGAGCATCATGAGCGTGGAACGCGGCACATGGAAGTTTGTGATCAGTGCGTCGACCACGTGATAGGTCGAGCCGGGCATGAGGTAGAGCTGCGTCGTAGCGTTCTCGCGCACCACGATGTCACCGCGGCCGAGCGTGTCGGCGCCGTCCTCACGACCCTCAAAATAGCGCGCCGTCACAGCCGGATCGGACACCGGCGCATCGGCGTCAAACGCGCTCTCGAGCGAGCGCACCGCCGTGGTACCGACAGCGATCACACGATGCCCCTCGGCCTTAGCCTTATGAACGGCATCGACCACCTCCTGCGATACGTGGTAGCGCTCGGTGTGCATGACGTGCTGCGTAGGGTCGTCCTCCTCCACCAGACGGAAGGTATCGATACCGACCTCGAGCTCGACAGCGGCAAACTTCGCGCCCTTGGCCTCGATAGCCGCCATGAGCTCGGGCGTAAAGTGCAGGCCCGCCGTGGGAGCAGCGGCCGAATGCTCCTCCTTCATGGCGTAGACGGTCTGGTACTTCTCGGGATCGCCCTCGTAATCGGTAATGTAGGGCGGCAGCGGCACGTGGCCGGCAGCATGGATGG
>CAUADW010000009.1 GCA_958427895.1 uncultured Collinsella sp. | reverse complement strand
GCCGAGGTTGCGCTGCTGCAGAAGCTGGGCAATGAGGCCGCACAGGAGGCATAAACCCTTATGACCGCAGGTCAAAACCGCATACCCGTGAATCTTGACTACGCCGCCTCGACGCCCATGCGCGCCGAGGCGCTCCTTGCGCAGCGCGAATATGACGACAGCGAGCTTGCCGGCGTCAACCCCAACTCGCTGCACTCGCTCGGCCGCAAGGCCGCCGCGCGCCTGGAGGTTGCCCGTCGCGAGATCGCCCATAGCTTTGGCGCACGCGTCCGCCCGTCCGAGATTGTTCTGACCAACGGCGGCACCGAAGCCAACCAGCTGGCGCTGCTCGGTCTTGCCGAGGGCGCTCGTCAGCGCGATCGCAAGCGCGATCGTGTAATCGTTTCGGCCATCGAGCACGATTCGATTCTGGACAACCTGCCGCTGCTGCGTGCCGCCGGCTTTACCGTCGACCTGGTGCAGCCCTGCCGCGCGGGCTACATTGAGCCTGCCACGCTGAGCGACTTGCTGAGCGACGACGTGTCGCTCGTGAGCATTATGGTCGCCAACAACGAGACCGGCGTGGTGCAGCCCATCCGCGAGCTTGCCGCGGCCGCGCATACCGTTGGCGCCCTGTTCCACACCGATGCCATCCAGGGGTATCTGCATATTCCGCTCGATGTCACCGAGCTGGGAGTTGACGCCATGACCGTTGCCGCGCACAAGATCGGTGGCCCCGTGGCATCCGGCGCGCTCTACCTTAAGAGCCGCACGCCGCTGCGCCCGCGCATTTTTGGCGGCGGACAGGAAGCCGGACGTCGCGCGGGCACGCAGGACCTGCGCACGCAGCTGGCTTTTGCCGCTGCCGCCCGAACGCTGGCGCCCCATGTAGCCCAGGAGCGTGCGACGCTGCAAACCCTTTCCGACAAGCTCTACGCCACGCTTACGGCCCACCCTCGCATTCACGCCACCATGGGCGACTATGCGCATGCCGACCGTCTGCCCGGCATGGTATCGATCTACATTGATGGCATGGACTCCGAGGAGCTCATCGTCAAGCTCGACGCCGCCGGCTTTGAGGTATCGGCCGGATCGGCTTGCTCGAGCGGCAGCATGGACCCGAGCCACGTGCTCAGCGCCATGGGCATTGGTCGCGAGCAGGCCCTGGGCGCACTGCGCATCTCCTTCGATGACCGCGTGAATCCGAGCGATCTGGATGAGTTTGCCCAGACGCTGATCTCGATCGTAGGTGCTGCATGATCGTCGCCGACCTTGAGCGCGCTCTGCTGACGCGCTATCCCAAGACGGACGCTGAACCCTGGGACCACGTAGGCTTTTCCGTGGGCGACCCTGCCGCCGAGATCACCGGCGTGGCCTGCGCACTCGATGCGACCGAAGCTAATGTTCGCCGCGCCCAAGAAGCCGGCGCCAACGTGCTGCTGACACATCATCCCATATACATCAAGGCGCCCGAGGCGTTTTGCCCGGCGGATGCGTCACGCCCCCAGTGCAGCGCAGCACTGTTTGAGGCCGCCCGCTGCGGCGTGAGCATCATATCGCTCCACACCAACTTAGACCGCTCGCACGAAGCCCGTGTTTGCCTGAGCAAGCTGCTGCGTTCCGCAGCCGTGAGCTCACTGGAGCACGTGGACGACCCCGAGGCCACCGGCCTGGGCGCGCTTGCAACGCTCAACGACCCGTGCACGCTGCGCGATCTTGCTACCCGTGCTGCCACGGCCTTCGGCAGCGACCCGCGAGTGTGGGGCGAGGCCGAGCACGCATGCCGCACCGTCGCCATTTTGGGCGGCTCCCTGGGCGACTTTGGAGAGCTCGCCATCGCCGCGGGCGCAGATGTTATCGTGACGGGCGAGGCGGGCTACCACGTGGCGCAAGACCTTGCCTTGCGCGGGCTACCGGTGATCTTGCTCGGCCACGACCGCTCCGAGGAGCCGTTCGTTGATATATTGATGAACTCTGCAGTTGACGCCGGGGTCGACCCCCGTCATGCGATTAAAATACTGAACCCTTGCCAATGGTGGACTGTGACAAAAGGAGAGAACTTATGAGCGCCGGCGCTACGCTACTCAAGCTGCAACAGATCGATTTGGAGCTCGCCCGCAACAAGAGCGAACTTGCCAATATGCCGGAGCTCAAGGAGCTCGCTTCCAAGCGCAAGACTTATGTGAAGCTCAAGTCCGAGATGACCAAGCTCTACGCCCAGCGCAAGGATCTGGACATTGAGCTCGACGATCTCAACACCACCGAGATTCAGACCAACAACGCCATCGAGGCTGCCAAGAAGCGCCATGTCGACGGCTCCGACTACCGCGAGGTTCAGGACCTGGAGAATGAACTCGCCACCCTGGCCAAGCGTCTGGACAAGATTGAGCACACCCGCAAGGACGTCGTTATCGCCCACAAGGAGGCACTCGACCGCGAGGCTCGCGCGCAGGCAATCATCGCCAAGTTCGAGGAGGGCGTGAAGGCCGATACCAAGGCCGCCCGCGCCAAGGCTGCCGACCTGCAGACTCAGATTGACACCGCCACGAAGGAGCGCACCGCGCTTGCCGCTACGCTGCCGGCCGACGTGCTCACCGACTACGAGCGTCTGCTCAAGCAGTTCCGCGGCCTGGCCGTCGAGACCATCCAGGGCAACATCCCCACGGTCTGCCACACCGCGCTGCAGGCATCGTCCATGAGCGACCTGAACCACGACGGTAGCGAGATTACGCACTGCCCGTACTGCCACCGCCTGCTCGTGCTCCCCAGCAAGGAAGCCTAACGATGACGGCTGCACCCAACAATTCAATGCAACTTGAGGGAAAAACGATCCTGCTGGGCATTACCGGCGGGATCGCCGCCTATAAGTCGTGCATTATCGTGCGACTGCTGCAAAAGCGAGGCGCCCGCGTCAAGGTCGTCATGAGCGAGCATGCCACGGAGTTCGTGGGGCCGCTCACCTTCCGCGCGCTTACGGGCGAGCCGGTCGCTGTGGGCCTGTTCGACGACCCCTCCGACCCCATCCACCATATCTCGCTGGCGCAGGAGCCCAATCTGGTGGTCGTGGCGCCCGCGACGGCCAATATCATCGCCAAGATGGCCAACGGCATCGCCGACGACCTCATCTCCACCACGCTGCTTGCCACGCCGCGCCCCATCGTGATCGCGCCGGCCATGAACAATGGCATGTGGAAGGCGCCGGCCACGCAGGCCAACATGGCCACGCTGCGCGAACGCGGTGTCCATGTTGTGGGTCCGGGTAGCGGCTACCTCGCCTGCGGCGATGTGGACACGGGGCGCATGAGCGAGCCCGAGGACATCGTCGAGGCTGTCTGTGAGGTGCTCAACCCCGCGCCTCAGGACCTGGCAGGTAAGCGCATCGTGATTACCGCCGGCCCCACGCACGAGTCGATCGATCCGGTGCGATTCATTGGCAACCGCTCTTCGGGCAAGATGGGCATCGCCCTGGCGGGGGAGGCCGCACGCCGCGGTGCCGAAGTCACGCTCGTGTTGGGACCGA
Organism: uncultured Collinsella sp.; assembly: GCA_958427895.1. Classification (GTDB taxonomy): domain Bacteria; phylum Actinomycetota; class Coriobacteriia; order Coriobacteriales; family Coriobacteriaceae; genus Collinsella. The sequence continues at coordinate 36,561 of CAUADW010000009.1, read as the reverse complement.
CATCGCTCGATGTTCCCCGCGGCGTGGAGTGCGTGCGCGTGCAAACCGCCGCAGAGATGCTCCAGGCGGCACTGAGCGCCTTCCAGACGGCCGATGCGGCAATTTGTGCGGCTGCCGTCGCCGACTATACCCCGGCGGCCCCTGCCGACCATAAGCTCAAAAAGGCTAACGAGCGCCTGGATCGAATCGAGCTCGTCGAGACCGTTGACATCTTAGCCGAGCTTTCGCGTAAGAAGGGCGAGCGATGCGTGATCGGCTTTGCGGCCGAGACCGACAATGTTGTCGAGTACGCCGAACGCAAATTGACCCGCAAGGGCTGCGATGCCATTATCGCCAACGATGTCTCACGCGCCGATTCGGGCTTTGGAACCGATACGAACAAGGCCTGGATCGTGAGTAAGGCGGGTACGCAAGAACTTCCTGTGCTAACAAAACCCCAGCTCGCAGATACAATTTTGGACTTGCTTCAAAATTTGTAAAAAAGTTCTTGCACAAGGCTAAAGTTTCGGGTTAATATACTCCCTGTTGCGAGCGAGAGCAGAGCAACAAACAAAAGCTTCGGGACGTGGCGCAGCTTGGTAGCGCACTTGACTGGGGGTCAAGGGGTCGCTGGTTCGAATCCAGTCGTCCCGACCAGAAGTTTGCAGGTCAGGCACCTAGTGCCTGACCTTTTTTGTTTTAAGCAATTGCTTAATTTTGATTAAGCAACAGGGTGCCAAAAATCTACCTACGCGATAACCACTTTTTGCGCCTACTTGCGCGTTTTGCACGCGCTTGAGCCGATTTATTAACGCGATATGATTCTACGTACGCGCAGCAGGTACACGCCGAGAACGGGCCGCATTTATCGCGGCGATTTACACCGATATAGCCACTGTAACGAACAAGCGTGTCGCTGTATTTATTCCAGCAGTTCACTTGATTGGTGGACAAGTGGGCTGTTGCAACGAAACGGCAAGCGGGATGAACTCTATACGAGGATGCCGCAGGGGTAATGGCGGGGGAGTGCAGCAGACGCTCTGAGAGCCGCTGTATGGCCCCATTTTTTCCCAAACCGACTACCTGTGCCACGAACTTCAAATCGTTCGTGCGATAGCCAAAAGAAAAGCCCGCGCGGTATGGCGCAGGCTTTTCATTCAGAAAACTAGAAGCACCAGGCGGGGCAGACGCAATACGAGTTCGCCGCGCCACCGTCGTACGACGCATCGCTGCCGGGGAGGGCAAGGAGGAAGGAAGTAGAGTAGTCCGGATACACCGAACGCTCCCACCACCAGCCGCCAACCCTCTGGTAAGCGTTGCCCAAATAGTTATTCGACACCTTGCTCTTGAAGGCCTCGTACTGGGTACCCTCTGAGGAAGTCCAGGGATAGTCGGATGCCCAGCGGGAGGTGTGGACGATCTCGGAGTAGCTGAGCAGAAACAGCTTGTCCGAGGTCGCCGTCACGGTGGCGTTCTTGTTCGCGCTACCACCACCGACGTTGTTCGTGAGCTTCCTGACCGATTTCGCCTTGGTCTGGAAGTCGGACGGCATGAGGTTCCAGACCTCGCCCGAGTTCATCTTCTGACGCAGCTCCGACTTCTCCCAGCCGCCGGCGTTGTTTTTCGTGGCGTTCATGCGGGACCTGATTCCCTTCGAGGTGGTGAGGAACGTCAGGCCCGCCTTTCCGGATCCGTCCGCGAGGTCATCGTGGTTGATGCCGATAATTCGGTACTCGATCGTCTCACCGTTAGTCAGCTTGACCGACCAAGTCGTCCCCACTTCCATCGCCACCATGGCTTTGGCGTAGGCGGGAGATGACTCGCCCTTGGCGGCGATGTCATCGACCACGACCTTCTGCTCGTCGAGAGTCCAGTCCCTCGCGTCCTTGGCCACCGCCGCCTGGACGGTCGCGGAATCGGCACCCGTAGAGCCGCCGGGAGCGCCGCCCCCGATGCCGCCGTCCGTCCCGCTGTCCAAGGTGGTCGAGACCTGGTTGAACTGGTTGCGGATGGCACCGGAGACCTGCGGTCCCGCGAACACCACCACCAGGCCGATGACGGCCGCAATCAGGACGTACTCGATAAGTCCTTGCCCACGGAGGCGGGTCGTCTTAGGAGCGACCCCCCCCCCGAGGCGAAATTGCCGCTGCATGCATATGCGGCTCCCTTCGCCCAGGGTTTGCAATACGAGCCGAGCGTAGGACTATTTCAGAATTCTGCACCGGTCTTGCCGCAGCGGCAACGATAACAGTAGGGGAGAAAACCGAGCGTCTTAAATGCAGTCAATTGCCCTCTCGAAGCCCCCGCACGGCCGCACCTCGTCGATATAGAGGCGATTGTGGGCGCCACCCTTGTACCGCCCAACGTTTGACAATCTTGCTCGAGTTTCCTGCGCCGGGTTTGGCGGCTGAGCCAAAGGCATAAAAACGCATGGCTATAATAACGCTCGTATGAGAAACAACGCGATTCGGACTGCCTGTTCGCCCACGAGAAAGAATCGTCCATGAGCATATTCGACAAAGGCTTCGACCCGCTGCAGGAGATTCAGAGGGCCACTGAGACTGCCGGCGAGACGGCGACCAAGATTGCCGAGGGGGCATCTGGGGTGGCGGTAGCGGCAGGCGCTGCGATCGTGGACGCGGCTACAACGGCGGGCGCGGCAATCGCAGGGGCGGCGGGCGGCGCGAAGGCCACCCTCGACGAAATAGAGGCCGAAAGACTTGATGCGGAGATAGCGGAGTACGCGCCCAAGGTGCGGAAAGCCTTGAGGGCGATTGAGGGCACCCGCGCACAGGGGCTACTCGGCTCATTCCAGGAGTCTCCGCTTCCGTTGACGGAAGCCAATGCCGCCAAGGTGAAGTCAGCCTTCCCGATACCGAGGGAGCAGACCGTCGTCTGGGCCGACGCCGAGTTCGACCTCAGGCCCAGCGGCATCGCCATGACCGAAAAGGGCGTCTTCATCAAGGCGGACGCCGACGCGTTCGCCGTCCCGGGGAAGGAAAAGAGACAGTCTCGCCTTTTCTACTTCGAGTGGGCGTACTTCGAACCCGGCCCCTTCGCCTCCGACGGTGAAGGCAACCTTGCGCTCACCGTCGACGAGGCGTGCCGGGGCCAGTTCGTATCCCGCTGCCGGGCAATCCGCGGCCTCGAGGATGACCGAGCCGCCGGCATCGACAGCGAGCTTGCCACGGCGGACTATACGGCGGTCAAAGCCGCGGCAGTCGCGGCGGCGGCGACCATCAACGGCAACGGGGAGGTTTTCGTCGAGCAGCGGGCCGCGGTCAACAACCCCGCGGGCCACGGAGAGCTTGCCGAGGAGGCCAACAACATCATCGACAGGCTCCAGGGCCACCAGGCCGAGATTCTGGGGAGGGACAACGCGAAGAACGGCCCCGACCGAAGCGTCGACGGAGTTCTGATCCAGACCAAGTACTACAAGACGGCACGCGGTTCCCTCGAAGCATGCTTCGATCCGAGCAGCCATCAGTATCGCTACCTCACAGAAGACCGCACGCCGATGCAGCTCGAAGTCCCGAAAGACCAGTACCAGCAGGTGCTCCGCGGTTTCGAGAAGAAGATTAGCCAAGGCAAGGTCCCCGGCGTCAGCGACCCCAGGGACGCCGAGAAGATCGTCCGCAAGGGCAAGCTCACATACGACCAGGCGGTGAACCTCACTAAGCCGGGAACGGTGGAATCGGTGACCTATGACGCCGCGACCGGCGCGGTCACATGCTCCTGCGCATTCGGCCTGTCGTTTCTGGCGACGACGTTCATGGCGTACAGGGAGACCGGGGACATCACCGGTGCCGTCCAGGCGGGCATCGCCGCCGGCGTCCAGGTGTTCGGCCTGTCCTTTGCCCAGCATATGGTCGTCTCGCAGCTCTCCAGAGCTGGGCTTTCCAACGCTTTGATGGCGCCCAGCCAGGCGGTGGTCGGAAAGCTCGGATTCAAGGCGACCGCAACAATCGTCAACGGCCTGCGCGCCCTTACGGGCAAGACCGCCATCAGCGGGGCGGCCGCCTCCAAGCAGCTTGCGAAGATGCTGAGGGGCAATGCCGTTTCGGCAGCGGTGACCCTCGCCGTGTTCTCGGTCCCCGAGACCTACAAACTCCTCCAGGGCAAGGCAAGTGGCGCCCAGTACGCCCAGAACATGGCATGCCTCGCCACCTCGATCGCCGGGGGAATCGCCGGCGCCGCTGCGGCAGGTGTCGCGGCGGCGAAGGTCGGCGCCGCCGCCGGCACGGCGGTGTCGCCCGGCGTGGGGACCATCGTCGGCCTCGCGGGCGGCATGGTCGGCGGAACGGTCGGCACAGCGGCCGCGGGCGTAGTCGGCGGGATACTGTTCGAGGGCGACAGCGCATCTTTTGGGCGGTACTTCAACGCCATGGTGTCGTGCATGGCGGTCGAGTACCTGCTCGACGGACGTGAGATGGACGAGCTGCTTGCTGTCCTAAACGGCGTAAAGCCGGAAGAGTTCAAGGCGCTGATGGAGGAAACGCTCTCATCGCAGGACCAAGAGGCGAAGGTCCGAGCATTCCTTGTCCCGATGTTTGATGAGATCGTGTCGCGCAGAGAGCGCTTCGCGCTTCCCACCAGCAGGCAGATTTCCGACGCCCTTGTCAAGTTCGAGCAGGATGCCGAGGAGAAACCGACGGCTTAGCACGTTGCGGTCAACGGAATCGACGAGTTTGGCATTCCTTGTATTCTTCCAGTTCCTCGAATCGCTTTCCGGGGAGTCGGAGTTGACTGCGATCTCGCACATCGCCATGGTCGCTCCCGTCAACGCCGTCATCGAGGTGAGTCCATTATCCACGCACCGCATACTCCATGAGCTCGAAACGCCAACCAGGATGAGCTCGTAATGGCAGGGGAGCGCGGCAGACCCTTGAATATCAACTTCACCCGAACACCTCCCGCATTCATACGAACATGTACGGATGAATGCGGGAATCCGATACCCTGAGGGCCGGATCGGCCGGCCCACTGAGCACGAGCGAGACACGGTCCAGAGGATGCCGGAGCGCAGAACCCCGTGTAGGGAGATCGCGAGGGAGCCGGGCAGGTCGCCCTCGACGGTGAGCGCCGAGGTGCCGCGCACGGGTTCATCGCCGCGCCCACCCATGAAAAGAGGGTTCCCTCGCAGGCGCCGCATCCGCACGCCCCCGCAAAGAAACCCTCGCACTCGCATCTCTACCTGCGAACCCGTATGCAGCCTCGCGCGTGTGTTCAGCAGTTGCTAGTCGCGGTAGAACGAGCCCATGTAGCGGATGTACTCGTCCTCGGTGTGGTTTGCCTTCCAGTCGTGGACGGAGTCCTTGTTGCGCTGGCCGGCGATGACGGAGAGCTCCTTACCCAGCTTCTCAAAGGCCTCGTCGACGCACTCCTCGGGGGTGAGGGCGATCTTCATGACGGCCTCGCCCTGCGGGCCGCCGGGGAGGTTGGACAGCAGGCTGGGGGTTAGGGTGGTGCCGAGGGTGATGACCTCGACGTCGACGCCGGTGCCCTCGCACTCGCAGGCCACGGCCTCGGTCATCTTGAGGATGAAGGCCTTGCCCGCGCCGTACTGGCCGTTCCAGGGGCTGGAGCTGATGCCGGTCATCGACGAGACGTTGATCACGGCGCCGCGGTCCTGGGCGGCAAAGATCCGCATGTAGTGGTGGAAGCACTTGAGGAAGGTCACGACGTTGACGTTGATCATGGCCTCGTGCTTCTCCCAGGGGGTGTCCTGGATCTTACCGAAGCTGTGCAGGCAGGCCACGTAGCTCATGAAGCCCATGTCCAGGCCCTCGGTCGCGGCGAAGACGGTCTCGGCAGCGCCGGGCTGGCTAAAGTCGGCGCGCACGACCTTGGTCTCCACGCCGTAGGTCTCGCGGATCTCGCCTGCGAGCACGTTCAGCTTCTCCTCGCGACGGCCGACCATGACGACGTTCATGCCGCCGGCGGCGATCTTCTCGCAGAACGCCTTGCCGACGCCCTCGGTCGCGCCCAGGATCAGGCCCCACTCACCGTACTTCTCCCTCAGGTTCATGCTGCATCCTCTCTCTCGATGCCCATGCGGGCACATCTCCTTTAGCGTGCGACCGCACAGCCGCACACGGTGCACCATTATGCGCTGAACAAGAGGGGAGCGTGTTCACGACTTTGCGAACGAGCCCGTAACAACGATGAACGGTGTCGGTCTATCACCACGAAGAAACCCTTGCGGCATCGAGAGAGGAGGTGCTGGCAGGTGGAACCAAAAGGTAAACGCCGCCCTGGCGTGAGCGGCGTTCGGTGTGGTTTTACTCACCTTGCTAGCTGTTCACCAGGAGGGTATTGCGACCTCCGGTCGCCTTTGCTGTATCCCCTTGTGTGCCCATGTACAAAGGGATGCATCGCTATTCTGCGCCGGTGCTCGACGTCACCGCTTCGGTGGGCTCGGCAAATACGTTTCTCGCAATGTTCATGGTCGGCGTGATGCTCGATGTGCACATCGATGCCGAAGACCTGGGACCTCATGCGCCTCATCGACTACGTTGCGGCGCGCGGCGCGTGGAGTCTGCGCGAACTCGGCTGCGTCGGCTTTTCCGGCGGTGGCATGCAGACGCTCTACCTCGCTGCGCTCGACGAGCGCGTGCGCTGGGCGCTCATCAGCGGCTACCTCTACGGCGTGCGCGACGCGCTGCTCACCCTCAACAATAACTGTAGCTGCAACTACCAACATAGCCCTCGCGGCTACTTCCTGTGAGAGTTTTTTGTTAAAGCAACGGCGCGAGAGTCCTCGTGGCACCCAGCAGCATCCTCCATATGTCTGGACTCTCTATGGCTGCGCTGGATAGACATCGCCGGAACGGGTATAGTATCGAAAGTTTTGTCGTTAACCAGCGGGGGAGTCCTGTGGGCATCAAAAAGAAGATCAAAAAGGAGCTTATCGGCACTTCCGATTACCCGTCGAATAAGATCTTTACGATCTCCAATTTCATCACCTTTACGCGCCTGATCCTCACCCTGGTATTTCTGTACCTGTTTGTGACGGATAACAACCGTGTCATCGCCATCGTTATCTACGCCGTTGCCGCCTCCACCGACTGGATGGACGGTCAGATCGCCCGCATGACTAAGACGGTCTCGTGGCTCGGCAAGGTCATGGATCCCATTTGCGACCGTGCGCTGCTGTTCACCGGCGTACTTGGACTGGTGGTCCGCGGAGAGCTGCCCATCTGGGTCTGCGTACTCATTATTGGCCGCGACATCTATCTGGGCATCGGCACGCTTATCGTGCGTCATTATCACCGTCGCCCCATCGATGTGGTCTTTCCCGGAAAGATTGCCACGGCGCTGCTCATGACCGGCTTCTCACTCATGCTGCTCGGTTTCCCCGTTATTGACGGCCTGCACCTTTTATCTTCAACCCTTACGGCCTTCCCGGGCCTCAACGGAAGCTCGGTGCCCCTCGGCATCTTCTTTGTGTACGGCGGCGTGATCTTCTCCATGCTCACGGCTGTCATCTACTCCATTAAGGGCGGAGTGGCCATTAAACAGGCTCTCGCGCATCCCGAGGACGAGGACATCGACTTTCTGAACCCTGAAATCGAAGACTGATTCGTTGGGGTATGATTACGTACGGTTCATTATTTGCGGCACGTCCGCGATAAGTTAGGGGTTGTCATGGACAACATGGTTAACAATATGCCTCAGAATGATAAGACTGCTGACGCTACCTGCGTATTCCGCGTGCCTTCAAGCGACGTCACCGTTCCCGACCTCATGGCCAACGTGCGCATCACCGCCCCCGTCCTGTCCATCGTCAAGGGTCCGCAGACTGGTGCCGCCTTTGAGCTCGAGGACGACGTGACCACCATCGGCCGCGATCCCGCGAACGGCATCTTCCTTAATGACATGACCGTTTCGCGCAGCCACGCGCGCATTATTCGCGAGGGCCTCGGCGCTCGCATCGAGGACCTGGGCTCGCTCAATGGTACCTGGGTCGACGGTGCCATTGTCAATGCAGCCCCGCTGCACGACGGTTCTTCCGTTCAGATCGGTACGTTTACGCTCATCTACCACGAGAGCACGCCGGAGCGCATCGAAACCGGTGAGTAGGGCATGGCCGAACGCAACTATCTGAGTATCGGCCAAGTCGTCAACCTACTTCGAGGCGCATACCCCGATCTTTCGAACTCAAAAATTAGATTTCTAGAGGATGAGGGGCTCATTACCCCTCATCGTACGCCTAAGGGATACCGTCAGTACTCTAAGGAGGACGTTGATCGTCTGGAGGTCATCCTGCACTTGCAGAAGACCCGCTACATGCCGCTCAACGTGATTAAGCAGCGCTTGGAAAACGCCACGGACCTGTCAACGCTCGCCTACGAGGTGGGCTTGCTATCCGATGTTCCGCTCAAGACGGAGCCCAAGGAGACTAAGCAAAAGCTGCATCCCATCGAGACCATTCCCGATATGTTGGGCGTCGAAATTTCGTTTATCCGCTCGCTCGCCGAGAACGACCTCATTCGCATCATCAAGAGTCCGCAGAATCGCGAGCTTGTCGATGGTCGCGATTTTCCGATCATCCGCTACTGCTCCGAGCTGTCGCGCTTCCATATCGAGCCGCGCAACCTGCGTCAGTACGTGTCTTCCGCCAACCGCGAGTCCTCGATGTTTGAGCAGGTGCTTGTGAGCATGCTCGGCATGGATACCTCCGATGACGAGCGCGACGCCAAGCTCGAGCGTGCGTTTAAGAAGCTTCACGACCTGACGGAGGGCGTGCACACCGCGCTGCTCAAGAACCGCGTTTTTGAGTCGCTCAACGCCGTGGTCGAGGACGCCGACATCGATGCACTCGATGAGGAAATCACTCGCTCCGAGTCAACCAAGGCCAAAAACGAAGAGATAGGCGCGCCGGCTTCGCACGAGGATTCCCTCGTAAAGCCGCTCAAGGTCGTCACCCCTTCGCAATCCGGCACCGCCACCGCGGGCAAATAACAGCTGCCGCTTATCCGGCAACCCATTGAAAGGTCATGCAATGTACGACTTCGAATCTCAAATCGTCGACATCCCCGACTATCCCGAGCCCGGAGTCATCTTTAAAGACATCACGCCGCTCTTTGGCAATCCCGAGGCGCTCAAAGCCATGACCGATGCCCTCGCCGAGCACTTTGCCGGCATGGGAATCACCAAGGTCGTGGGCCCCGAGGCTCGCGGCTTTATGGTTGGCGTACCGGTGGCTGTAGCCCTTGGCGCCGGCTTTGTTCCCGCACGTAAACCGGGCAAGCTACCGCGCGAGACCGTGAGCCAGAGCTACGAGCTCGAGTACGGAACGGATTCCATTGAGATCCATGCCGACGCTATCAGCTCTAAAGATACCGTGTTGATTCTGGACGACTTGGTCGCGACGGGCGGAACCGTCGAGGCAACAGGTAAACTGGTGCGAGATATGGGCGCAAAGCTTGTCGGTTACGGTTGTATCCTTGAGCTTGCGTTTCTCAACCCGCGCGAGAAGCTCACGCCGTCTGATGACGATGTGGAGCTCTTTAGCCTGGTGACGGTGGACTAGCCGTTACCCTTAGTTACTGGAAAGGAAGCTACATGCGCACAGCAAACACGCACAAAAACATGGCACGCTGCGCTGCTACGGCAACCCTCGCTTGTGTTTTGGGCTTGGGCCTCGCGGCTCCTGCCTACGCCGATACCGCATCCGACCTTGCCGCTGCTCGTACGAAGCTCGAGCAGATCGGTACCCAAACCCAGCAGATTTACGATGAGCTCGCCACGCAGACGCAGGCACTCGATCAGACTGCTGGCGAGATCACGCAAAAGCAGCAGGAGATCGCCGATGGTCAGGCCAAACTCTCGACCTATGTCGCCGGCGAGTACAAAACCGGCGGTCTGAGCCTGCTTCAGGTTCTGACGGGAGTCGATGATCTGAGCGATATGCTCAACCGTTTGTTCTACTACGGCAAAGTTTCCGATAAGCAAGCTCAGACCATTCAAGAGGTCAAAGAGCTTAAGCAGCAGCTCACCGATAAGCAGGCCGAGCAGGAGAAGAACGTCGCCACCACGCAAAAGAAGGTTGACGAGCTTAACGCCCAGCAGGCTGAAGCCCAGAACGTCGTAAACTCCCTGGATTCGCAGCTGCAAGCCGAGCTTGCCGCAGAGGCCGAGGCCAACGCCGCGCTGCAGGCCGGCATCAACGCCAGCACCGCCGAGAAGGCCACGGTGAGCAACGAGACTGCCGGTACGACCGAGAAGACCAACAACGGTGGCCAGACCAGCAATAACAACAACCAGGGCGGCAACACTCCGGCTCCTACGCCGGCACCTGCTCCGACGCCGCAGCCCTCCACACCTGCTCCGGCTCCGACGCCTTCTGCTCCGAGCCAGTCCGTCGACGGCGGTTCTGTTGTATCGCGTGCATACAGTAAGCTTGGTTGCGCTTATTCCTGGGGCGGAATTGGCCCGAACAGCTTCGACTGCTCTGGTTTTGTTAGCTATTGCCTCACTGGTCGCTATTGCCGTCTGGGCACCACGGGTACCTTTATGGGCTGGACGCGTGTGTCCGATCCGCAGCCTGGTGACGTTGTGGTCAACTCGTACCACACCGGCATTTACATCGGTGGTGGTCAGATGATTCATGCTTCCGACTACAACACGGGTGTTATCATCAGCTCCGTTGCCGCCGGCATGAACAATAACTACATCTTCGTGCGTTACTAAGTCATCTTACACAGCGTGTGAATGTGGACCTCGTGGCTTTGAGCCATGGGGTCCATTCTTTTGCCTTTCGTGCAGTCCACTATCTAGTTTTGAATACTAGATAGCGGCCCAATCGGTCTGTAAGATGGCTATAATTGTATGGGAACAATTAGAAAGGACCCTCTATGAGCTGGGCACTTATCTCCGATTCAAGCTGCAACCTCCGCGATTGGCAACCGACCGCGCCCCATACCACCTTTGCATTTGCGCCCCTCAAAATTCGAGTGGGGGAGCGTGAATTCATCGATAACCTTTCTCTCGATGTTCATGAGCTCAACTGCGCTGTTCAGGCGGAGACGAACGCTTCTTCGAGCGCTTGTCCCAGCGTAGGGGAGTGGGCCGAGCTCTTCAAATTGGCAGACAAGACCATCTGCATGCCGATCTCTGAGGGCGTGTCGGGCAGCTACAACGCGGCAGCCACGGCTCGCGATATGATTCTTGCCGAGGAGCCCGACCGACAGATTCATCTAGTCAATTCACGCGCAGCTGGCGGCAAAATGGACCTCATTTTCTTGCTGTTCGACCGCTATCTTGCAGACAATCCGAATATCTCATTCGAGGATGCTTGCGCATACTTCGATAGCCTTGAACAGAACAGCAAAATCCTCTTCAGTTTGTGCAATTACGAAAACCTCGCCAAAGCCGGACGTATCCCTAAGGCAGCTGGCGTCATTGCCAACAAGCTCAATATCCGCATTTTGGGCACGGCGAGTGAGGCCGGTAAAATCGAACTCGTGGGGCACACGCGCGGCGAAAAGAAGATGCTCAACAAGATCATCGACACTATGGAAGCCGAGGGCTTTACGGGCGGCGAGGTCGTCATCGATCATGTGGAAAACGTATCGAGCGCCCAGGCGTTGGCCGATCGTATTATTGAGCATTGGCCCGGCTCCAAGACCATCATCATGCCCTGCAACGGCCTGGATTCCTATTACGCCGAGATGCACGGCCTCATCATCGGCTACGGCATGGGCGTAGCTTCGGGCAAATAAAGTCCAACCAAGCAAAATACGGGCGGGACAAAGCGACAGATGGCTCTTTGTCCCGCCCGTTTTATACGTCGGCTAGCTATTAAACCCGTTGAACTTGAGATAGCTCATCAGGTACGCTTTCGAAACAAAGGATGAAACCGCGCTGCGCACAAGCAGCGACTCACGCGTTACCTGATGCGCCGTATCGGGAACCGGCGTCTGCTCGACAGAAAACGCCGAACGAATCGATGCCTCGAGCTGATCGACCACATAGTCGAAGGCCGTCGGGGCATCGTAGCTCAAACGCTGAATGTTAAAGAGCGCCTGCACCGCAGCAATAGGTAGCACCTGCTTAAAGATGCAGATAGCGATCAGGCGGGCAATCTGCTCGCGACCATACTGCTTTTTGACCGGAGCAGGCACCAGGCCGACCTTCACGTAGTTATTGATCATCGATGGCGTAATGACAGGCTGCTCAACGCAAATAGACAGCGGCTCCATCCACAGCGCAACATACTCAATGACCTGGTCGCGGTAGAGCGTCACATTGGGCAACTGGTCATAGCGCGGCAGACTCAACGTATTGAGTTTGCGCACGATATCGGACTGAATAAATGCATCGGGCAGCACAGTGGGCTGAATATCCTCAGGCTTAATGCTAACCGACGAATCGGACATCGGGATAACGCGTTTGGCGTGGTTCATAAGGATCCTCCGTTCATTAGCTATATTGTATTCTAGGTTATCTAGTTTTGCATACTATATAGCAGGAAAGTAAAAGTGGCTGGACAGCACATTGATGCACCGTCCAACCACTTTGTTTTAAAGATAGCAACCTTACATAAGATATATTATCGTACTTAACCGCGGAGAAACGCGTATGCGCTCGTTGCTGCTATGGCACCGTCAGAAACGGCGGTCACAACCTGACGTAAGCGTTTGGAACGGATGTCGCCAGCAGCAAATAGACCTGGCGTGCGGGTCGCCATGGATTCATCAGTCAGAATGCCGCCATCAGGCGCCAAATCGACTAGATGCTCAACAAGCTCGGTATGGGGTTGCGTGCCGGTAAAGACAAAAATGCCAAACGAGCCAGGCTCAAATGACTCGGTATGAATTTCCCCGGATGCATTGTCCTTAAAGGCAATCGTCGTTGGCATCGCTTCACCAGAAAGTTCAACAATACTAGTTTGGTACCTAACTGTAATATTGTCCTTTTCGAGTACTTTCTGAACAACACCATCAGGTGCACGGAACTGATCGCGACGCAGCACGATGGTCACACTGCTGGCGATATCTGACAGGAACAGAGCTTCCTCACAGGCAGCATTGCCGCCGCCAATGACAAAAACCTGCTTGCCACGGAAGAACATGCCGTCACACGTCGCGCAATACGAAACGCCACGACCGCGATACGTATCCTCGCCAGCGAAACCAGCAGATCGCGGCGTGGCACCCATGCAAGCGATAACGCTCGAGGCAAGCGTATCGCCCATATCGTGATGCACCGTAAACAGCGCTGCATCGGCATCGTAATCGATACCCGTAACCATGCTCCATGTAACCTGCGCTCCCAGCCCCTCTGCATGTTGCTGAAAACGCTCGCCGAGTTCGGCGCCACTCAAGAGCGGAATGCCCGGATAGTTCTCGACTTCATTGGTCGTGGCGATCTGTCCACCCGACATGCCCTGCTCAATCACGGTTGTCGTCAGGTTGGCACGCGCAGCGTAAATGGCGGCAGCATAGCCCGCGGGGCCTCCACCGATAATCGCAACATCAATCGGCTGATCGGTAGTCATGAAGAATCCTCTCGTCGAAACGTTGTCGTTCTTTGCGCTCATACCCAAATTTACGTGAACATGACACTCATGCACTACAATGATAAATCGCGTAACAAAGCTGAAGGGGAGTTATCGATGGATCAAACGCAGATGAGCAATAGCGCTCCCCTGCCGATGCAAGCTACTCCCCAACCGGAGCAAATGACCGTTTCACCTGCACAAAAACCCCTAATAACCATTGTGCACGCATCGGTTGGATCGGGCCACAAAGCCGCCGCCAACGCGATTGCACAAGCATTTGACCTTATCCGCGGCACCAAGAGAATCCCTGAGGATATTGAAATTGAAGTGCTCGATATCCTTGATTTTGGACGTATTAAATTCGACGGCAATAAGACCGCGGCTTCTTTTACGGGAGCCACACGCCCCATTTACGACCTGACCTGGCGATATACGCTTACGGGACATCTTCTCTGGGGTGGCGGCACGGCATGGTCGCGAATTATGTTCCCCGCCTTCAACGAATATATTCGTCGCCGCAGGCCTATAGCCGTGGTCGCAACGCACATCACAGCAGCCAATGTTGCCGTGGGCGCCCGCGTAATTACGGGTATCGATTATCCGGTCATCTGCGTACCAACAGACTATGAAGTCGAAGGCTTTTGGCCCCACAAGGACACCGATCTATTCTGTGTTGCCAACGAATTTATGGCCGAAACGCTGCGTCCGCGCAAGGTACCCGAGGCAAAGATTCGCATTACCGGCATTCCTATCCGCGCCGGATTCGACACGGATTACAATCGCGAGGAAGAGCTAGCCAAGTTCAACCTCCCCATCGACAAGACCGTCGTGCTGGTAATGGCCGGTGCCAGCTTGCCTCAGCCTTACGTCCGCTTTCGCGCAGCGATGGACCACACACTCCCCTTCCTGCGCAGCTTCGAAGACATGCACTTTGTCTTTTTGCCCGGCAAAGACGTGGAGTATGCCACCCGGCTGAAGACGCTCTTCGACGCCATGAAGCTCGACAACGTCACGGTTCTGGACTACGTGGACGACATGGCGGCCCTCATGCACGGCTGCGACCTGGCAATCCTCAAATCGGGCGGACTCACCGTCACCGAGTGCCTGTGCGCTCATCTGCCGATGATCCTGCTGGGCAAATCATACGGTCAAGAAAAGGCCAACACCACGATGCTCACCGGCATGGGCGCCAGCATGCATGTCACCACCGCACGAGAACTCATCGTGACGCTTCGTCACCTGCACGACCACCCTGAGTCGCTCAAAGCGCTACTCATCAACGGCGAAGTACTACGCCGCCCCCACGCAGCCGAAGACATAGCCATCGCAACCATGGAGCTAGTAGGCAAGCCCCAAAAGCGCAAACGAGCCTTCTGCCGCTTCTACTGGGGCGGAAAACCCGCTCATATCCGCTAGTCGAATGTCCGCCCCTCTGCCGGAGCCGCCCTTATATCATTCCATGCTCAAACATTCTCGCTGCGCTGCGAAACTGCGCGTGGAACGATATATGGGCGGCTCCCGCTGAGCAGCTACGTTTACTTACTAGCAGCTACTTCGGTATCCCCTCCATTAGAACCTGCAAAGGTAAAACAGGAAAATATAAATAGAGTTAGCCGATGCGACAAAGGAGGCATCCCTTTATCGCATCGGCTAACTAGAAAGATTGTTTTATGTCAAGCATGTAGCCCTTTCGCCTGAGCCCCATACATATCGTCCCGCGCGCAGTTTCGCAGCGAAGCGAGAATGTTTGAGCATGGAATGATATAGGTAAGCGCCGGGCGGGAGGGATACGAGCGTCCCTAGGCGACGCCGCTGGAGCCGAAGCCTCCTTTGCCTCGGTCGGTTTCGTCTAGTTCTTCTACTTCTATGAGGTTGACCGTGGGGACTTCTTGGATGACGAGTTGGGCTATGCGGTCGCCTTTATTGATTTGGATGTTGTTGGAGGGATCCAGGTTGATGAGGATAACCTTGAGTTCTCCTCGGTAGTGGGCGTCGATGAGGCCTGGCGTGTTGACTATAGACAGGCCCTGCTTGATGGCCAAGCCGCTTCGGGGCTGGACGAAGCCGGCGTAGCCATCGGGCAAGGCGATGGCCAGCCCGGTAGAGACCAGACGACGTTCGAAGGGCTTCAGGACGCAGTCCTCGTTGGAGCGCAGATCCAAGCCGGCATCGGTGGGATGGGCGTATTTGGGAAGCTCGACGGTGAGATCGAGACGCTTTATGTTAACGGTAATGTTGGACATGGAATCACCTTAGCTTGTCGAGCTCTTGCAGAAACTCATCGACGTCTTTGAAATCGCGGTAGACCGAGGCAAAGCGGATGTACGCCACCTTGTCGATCTTGGCCAAGCGTTTGAGCACCATGTCACCCAACTCATGCGACGTGACGGCCGTCAGCGTGCGAGAGCGCAGCTCGACCTCGATGTCGTCGATAATCTCATTGAGCTTCTTAGTGTCGATATCACGCTTGATGGTGGCGCGCATCAAGCCGACGAGCAGCTTATTGCGATCGAACCGCTGCTTAGTTCCGTCCGACTTAATGACCTCAATTGGGTCTTCGCATCGCTCGAACGTTGTAAAGCGGTAATTACACGAGCAACATTCGCGACGGCGCTTAATGGTGTTATTTGACTCCTGCATACGGGAATCAACGACGCGGGTATGTGCCTTGCCGCATTTGGGACAGCGCATGGTACCTCCTCTTAAACGATAACAAGGGTACCATGCGCAGCGTGATAATGATTACGAACGAGTAGGAACCTTAAGATGCGCACCGGCGGCGAGCGAACCATGCTCCAGATGATTGACGTTACGGATCATGTCGGAAGTCTCTTGCGTGGAAAGGCCTTCGATTGGATATTCCTCGGCAAGCGACCAAAGAGAATCACCAGGCTGAACGCGAATGGTCTCGTAGGTAACGTTGGAAACGGACTCGGCATACGCGGCGTGACGAGCGCTAAAGACAGACGTAGCGAGGACAAAAAAGAGCGTGAGCGCAACGGCGACGGCAACAATCGTCGAGACCTTCAGGGCAGCGGGAGTCGGCGCGGCAACAGCATACTGAGTGCGAGCAGACTTTACGGGCAAAGGCTGATAACCGGAACGTCCACCCTTGACAACAGTAAAAGCGGGCGCGGCAGGCGTCTCGAGCTTAAGGGCGAGGTTTCCCTGGACCATATTCGTTGCGTTCATCATGTTCTCCTCTCGCGTGTTTTGCTGAGAACAGTTTTATCAAGCCGCGCGGACAAAAATGTCTAGCGCGAGAACGAATGTTCGGTTATTATTATCTTCGAACAGTTGTTCCTGTCAAGCAAAATTCGAACATTTGTTTGACATGGGTAGAGAGGATGCCCTGATGGCTCGCAAAATTACCAAGCGTCAGCAGCAGATTTACGACTTCATCAAGGAATATCAGCAGGAGAAGGGCTATCCGCCCAGCGTGCGCGAGATGGCATCGGCCGTAGGCCTCTCCTCCCCCAGCACGGTGCATGCTCATCTCTCTGCCCTAGAGGCTCGAGGGCTGCTCAAGCGCGATGCCACCAAGCCTCGCGCCCTAGAGCTCTTTGATGAGGACGGATCCTCAGTCTCGATTTCCAAATCCGATGAACCCACAGCGCCCCGAGGAACGGTCTCGCTGCCGCTCGTCGGTCGCGTCGCGGCTGGGATACCCATTCTGGCCGAGCAAAATATCGAGGACACCTTTACCATCCCGACCGAAATCGCCACAGACCAGGGCTCCTTTATCCTTGAAGTGCACGGCAGCTCAATGATCAATGTCGGCATCTACAACGGTGACTACATTATCGTTCGCGAGCAAAAGAGCGCCATGAACGGCGAAATCGTCGTGGCCATGATCGATGGCTCGGCGACCGTCAAGACGTTCTACAAGGAGCAGGGGCGCGTGCGCTTGCAGCCCGAGAACGACACTATGGAGCCCATCTATGCGACGAACCCCGTTATTTTGGGTAAGGTCGTCGGTTTAATGCGCCGGTTCTCGTAATGCAAAAACGCATCACCATATTTGATACCGTCCGCGGGTTTACGATGCTATCGATGGCAGGTTTTCACGCCTGCTACGATTTGGCCTACCTATATGGATGGGATATGCCATGTTTTACCGAAACGGTTTTCCAGGATATCTGGCGCGCTAGTATCAGCTGGGTATTTTTGTTTATCGCCGGGTGGATGTGCACGCTCTCGCGTAATAACGGTAAGCGCGCCCTCAAATACGCAGCCGCAGCCTTGATCGTATGGATTGCAACTACGCTGGTATCAGTCGACGATTCGATAAACTTTGGCATCATATATTGCATGGCGGCGTGCACCGCAGCGGTTGCACTCACCCGTCCTTTACTCCAAAAATTACCGGGCTCGTGGGGCATCGCAGTGTGCCTTGTTCTTTTTGCCCTTACCTGGGGCATTCCAAAGGAGGTCTACCCACTCCCCTACCTGGCATGGCTAGGATTTCCGGGCCCGGGTTTTGTTTCGGGAGACTACTATCCGCTCATTCCGTTTGTCTTTATGTACCTTACCGGCTTTTTTGTTGCTCAGGCGGCACAAGCATCAAGCCTCGAAGCGCCAGCATGGGCATACGCCAATCCCATCCCGGCGCTCGCAGTCCTCGGACGGCATGCCTTACCGTTCTACCTGCTTCATCAGCCTGTCATTCTAGGCGTGCTAGAGCTCGTTTATTCCGTACGATAGCGCTCAAGACGCGGCGCGATTCGGGCCGGCAACTTCGCCACAATGCGAACGCCGTCCTCGAGAAATTCCTCATGCAGAAGGGTTCCCTGCTCATGCACCAGCGTAATGAGGGCGCCCTCGCGATACGGGATATCAGCGGAGAGCAAGACATCGGTGGCAGCTGCCTCACGAGCAATGCGGTCGACGAGATCGTCGAGCCCCTCGCCCGTCTGGGCTGAGAACAGCACGGCCTCGGGATAGCGACGATGGAAGCTCAATCGATCGACGCTATCGAGTAGGTCGATTTTATTGAACACCGTAAGCGTCAAACGCTCGCCGGCACCGATCTCGTCAAGAACGCGATCGACTGCCTCGAGCTGGCGCTCGTAGTCCCCGTCAGAGGCATCCACAACTTTAAGGATCAGGTCGGCACCAAGGACCTCAGACAGCGTTGACTTAAAGGCATCAACGAGACCATGCGGTAGCTTTTGAATAAAGCCAACGGTATCGGTAATGGTCATACCACGACCACCGGGCAAGCGATACGAGCGCGTCGTCGGATCGAGCGTGGCAAACAATTTGTCCTGTGAAAGCACCGTAGACCCGGTCAGGCGATTGAGTAACGTCGACTTACCGGCATTGGTATAACCGGCTAAGGCAACGCGAAACGCCGGCGACTCGATACGACTCTTTGACTGGACATCGCGGCGCTGTTCAACCTGCTTAACATCGCGACGAAGAGCGGCAATCTTGTTGCGAATCAAACGTCGGTCAACCTCGAGCTGGCTTTCGCCCTGACCAAAGCGCGAACCAATGCCGCCGCGTGTCTGCTCTTTTGCAAGATGGCTCCACATACCGCGCAAGCGGGGCAACAGATACTGCAATTGGGCTAGCTGCACCTGTAGACGGCCCTCACGGGTCTGAGCGTGCAGGCCAAAGATATCGAGAATCAACGCCGTACGGTCGATAATCTTCACCGGTTCGCCCACGGCTTTCTCAAGATACGACTGCTGAGAGGGCGTTAAATCATCGTCGAAGATAACAACATCAGCATCCATACGATGCACGAGCCCGCAAAGCTCCTCAACCTTACCGGAGCCGATAAACGATTTTGGATACGGCTTAACCAGACGCTGTGACAAACGCGCCACGCACTGAGCGCCAGCCGTATGGGCAAGGCGCTCAAGCTCGTCAAGCGAACGATCGAGCGGCCAGGCGTTATCGCGCCACTCAACTCCGACAAGAACGGCACGTTCGGGCTCAGGTGCTGTGGGAACGAGGGGAAACCGAGCCATTAGGCCGCCTCGATACGATGAAGGATATCCTCAACGACCTCATCGATCGTAAACACGTCCATATCAAACCACACAATGCGGTCATCGCGTTTAAACCACGAAAGCTGACGCTTGGCATAGCGACGCGAACGCGTCTTGATGAGTTCTCGAGCCTCATCCATAGAAATCACGCCGTTAAGGGCATCGATAATCTCTTTATAGCCAATCGCCTGCATCGAAGTCAGGGCATCTTCCAGCCCCTGGTCCATAAGACCGCGAACCTCATCAACAAGACCCTGCTCAAACATCAGATCGACGCGTAGGTTAATACGCTCGTAAAGCGCCTCGCGATTACGCATCAACCCAAACCACAGAGCGTGATAATGCTCGCGCGGAACACTAAACTGCGACTTTTGCTGCGCGTAGGACACACCATCATCGTGCATTTCGAGCGCGCGAATCACGCGACGAACATTATGGGGGTGGATGACCGCAGCGGACTCGGGGTCACGCTCGGCAAGCAGCGCGTGCAGCGCTTCCTCGCCAATGCGTTCGGCAAGCTCCTGATACCCCGCGCGGCGATCGTCCTCAAGCTCGCCTGAGGGAAAATCCATCTCATCCAGGGCAGCCTTGAGATACAGGCCTGTGCCCCCGCAAAAAACCGGTAGGCGGCCCTCGCCCAGCAAGCGCTCAACATGCACACGAGCGTCTGCCTGATACAGCGCTGCAGAATATGCAACGCCCGGATCAACAATATCGACCAGGCGTAGAGGCGCCGTGCATTCCTCGGGTGCCATCTTGGCAGTACCGATATCCATACCTCGATAGATTTGCATCGCGTCACACGACAGCACTTCGGACGAAAGACGAGCCGCCAAACGATCTGCGACATCACTTTTACCAACCGCGGTCGGACCGACAATCGCAACGGCAGAAAGGCCTGCCCCGGGAAAAATCATTAGCGCGGCTCGCCCACAACGGATCCGGACAGATACCATGTCTTGGCAACGTCGACGTCAACATCGACAATCTTGCCAATCAAATGATCGATGCTGTAGCCCTCGGGAATCGGTGCATGAACGGTCTGATTCTTAGGACTCTTGCCCAGCAGCACCGCGTCATTCTTTTTGCTCGTACCCTCAATAAGTGCTGGCACAACGGTGTGGAGCTCACCTTGGTTATACTCGTGCGCTGTGGTCTCGATAACCTTCACCAAACGGTTGAAGCGCTCAAGAATCACCTCATGCGGCGTGGGATCGTCAATCTCAGCGGCCGGAGTACCGGCGCGCTTGGAATAGATAAACGTATAGGCCTGAGCATAACGGACGGTCTCGGCAAGCGAGAGCGTCTGCTCAAAGTCTTCCTCGGTCTCGCCGGGGAATCCCACGATGATATCGGTCGAAAGCGCGATATTGGGCATGCGATTGCGGATGCGATCGACGAGCCCCAGATAATCCTCGCGCGTATAGCGACGGTTCATCTCTTTAAGGATGCGCGTCGAGCCCGATTGAACTGCAAGGTGCAGCTGCGGCATGACGGCAGGCGTCTCGGCCATAGCGTCGATAGTCTCGGGCAGCAGGTCCTTGGGGTGCGAGGAAGTAAAGAAGATGCGCTCTACACCCGTATCGCCCACGGCACGCAACAGATCGGCAAAGCGCGGCTTGCCAAACAGATCGCGACCATAGGAGTTGACGTTTTGACCCAAAAGCGTAACCTCACGCACGCCCTGGCGTACGAGACCGGTTACCTCGTCGACAATCTCATCGAAAGGACGGCTCTTTTCGCGACCGCGCACATACGGCACGATGCAATAGGTGCAGAAGTTATTACAGCCCGTCATAATGGGGACCCAGGCGTGGTACTGGGTCTCACGATGCCACGGCATGCTCATAGCATCCGTGTCCTCGTGTTCATTGGTGCGAATATGACGCTTACCGTCCAAGAATGCCTCGGCAATAAGCTCGGCAACATGCGCGATGGAATGCGTGCCAAAGATAACATTGACGTTATCGACATTGGTGAGCAGACCTTCGCCGTCGCGCTGCGCGATACAGCCGCCCACGGCGACCACGCGCTTGCCCGAGGGCGAAGGCGGGAGGCTCTTACAAGAGTTGCACTGACCGTACAGACGGGTGTCAGCGGCCTCGCGAACGCAGCACGTCATGAACACGACAATGTCAGCATGCTCCGGATCGAGCGCCATGAGGCAGCCATACGAGTCGAGCAGGCCGCTCACGCGCTCGGAGTCGTGCTGATTCATCTGGCAGCCAAAGGTGCGGATAAAGTAGGTTTTACCGGCAAGAATATCGCGTACGGAACCCTGGTCCATGTGTATAAGTCCTAACGAGGTGGAATAGGCAGAATCAAAGAGCACGGGCAAAGAGCAAACACGCTATGCCACAGGCTTAACGTCGTCCATCACAACGTTATCCATAGCAGCTCGATTAATCTGATGAACATAAATAGAAAGACGGATGGCCGTGCGCGACTCCCCGTTGATGAGGATGTCGGAGAACACCGGCGCGCAGGAAATATCAAACCCGGTCGGAATCAAAAATCCGCGTGCAATGGCCACAGCCTTAATGGCCTGGTTGACGGCACCCGCGCCGACACACTGAATATTGACGGGAACACCATCTTTGACCATGCCGGCAATGGCGCCGGCAACGGACGCGGGCGATGATTTGCTTGATACCTTCAGGCAATCCATGAAGAAACTCCTGCGTTTAAAAGTACGTTTTAACTGCAATAACTGTATCGTACCGAACGGACTCGGTAAAGATGCTATTCCTCTTTGGCAAGATCGAACGTCACAGTGATGCGATCACGCGAAACACGAATCTTGGGGTCGCCGCAAAGGTTGAGATAGTACCGCGATGCAAGATCGTTAAAGTCGCGCTCGACGGCTCGCGAGAACTGCGCCATGTCATCCTTGGCGATACGCAGCCCGCGACGATCTTTGGCTAGATCAACCGGAGCGGACGCATGTGAGGACGAATCGCGCTCACGTAGCAGGCGTGCGGTCACACCGCGAACGGGCTTAATCTGGCCAGCCAAGATACGATGAGCCGTACGCTCGGACATCTCAAGGCCCAAACCCGAACAGATACGGATAAAGTCTTCCGCATCCGAAGCAAGACCCAGGCGATCGATCACCGGAAGCTCGGCTTCGTCATCGATAAACAAAAGACGAGAAGCATCGAGACGGTTTGAGGCCTGCGCATGCAGCGTCGCGGCGATCTCGGACGGTGACCCCAGATAGACATCACAGGCGCGCAGCTCCTCGAGGGCAAACTCGCAGGCGGCGCGAATGATGTTGTGAGGGCCACGGGCGCAGACATAGTGACCGTCCTCGTCCTTCACAGCCTGAGGCCAGCTGGACTGATCGGCGCGCTCGCCAAGGCGGTCGGTAGCGACGCTCACCTTAAAGACCGAGCCAAGGTCAACATCCGACGTGACAACGCGTGCCTCGTCGGTGTTCTGCTTAATCGAGAACAATGCCATGCCTCGACCGTGAACGCCCCAACGATCCATCTTCATGCTCTCGAGCTTGGAGGTAACGCGGGCATCGAAGATGCGCTCCTGCATATCCTGCGGCACGCCCGAGCCGTTATCCAGAAAGACGAGCGTACGGACGCCGTCTTCCTTGGTCGTGGCGAGATAGACCTTGTCGGCGCCGGCATCACGAGCGTTGCGCAGCATTTCGATGACAATATCCTCGACATGCTGGATGTCGTGCTTTGCCTGGCGCCGCTCGGCCTCCGAAACGCGGAGGCGGACATACCCCTCGCCAAGGTTCTCCTCGACGCGAAGGTTGCCCTCCCCCGACATCGACGCGATAAATGAGATGAGCTCGTTCGCGTCGTTCATGCTATTTAGCGATATCGACAGCGCGGCTCTCGCGAATCACGACGACGCGCACCTGACCGGGATACTCCATCTCTTCCTCGATTTGATGGGCGATGTCATGAGCCAAGACCGTGGACTGAGCATCGGAGATCTTGTCCGGCTGAACCATGACGTGGACCTCGCGACCAGCCTGCATGGCATAGGTACGCTCGACGCCGTCATGGGAGTTGGCAATCTCCTCGAGCTTCTCAAGGCGCTTGATGTAGTTCTCGGCCGATTCGCGACGGGCACCGGGGCGAGAGGCAGAAACGGCATCGGCAGCCTGGACCAGAACATCGAGCACCGTGTTGGGGTCGACGTCGGCGTGGTGAGCCTCGATAGCGTGAACGATAACGGGCTTCTCGCCATAGCGACGGGCGAGCTCGGCGCCGATAACGGCATGCGGACCCTCGACGTCATGGTCGATAGCCTTGCCAAGATCGTGCAGCAGGCCGGCGCGCTTGGCGGTCACAACGTCCAGGCCAAGCTCGGAAGCCATCACGCCGCACAGGTCGGAAACCTCGAGGGAGTGCTGGAGCACGTTCTGGCCAAACGAGGTGCGGTAACGCAGAGCACCCAGGGTCTTAACGATCTCGGGGTGCAGATCGTGGATACCGGTATCGAAGGCAGCCTGTTCACCAGCCTCACGCACACGCTGCTGAACCAAGTCGGCGGCCTTGTGATACATCTCCTCGATGCGGGCGGGGTGAATGCGGCCGTCAGCAATAAGGTTCTCGAGGGCGACGCGGGCGGTCTCACGACGGACCGGGTCGAAGCTCGAAAGCACGACGGTCTCGGGCGTATCATCGATCACGAGGTTGACGCCGGAAACCTGCTCAAAGGTGCGGATGTTGCGACCCTCACGGCCGATGATGCGACCCTTAAGGTCATCGGAAGGAATGTGCACGGAGGTAACGGTAACCTCGGCGGTATGGTCGGCGGCACAGCGTTGAATAGCCAGGGACAAGATCTCCTGAGCGGTCTTGTGGCACTCGGCGCGAACCTGCTGCTCGGATTCGCGGATAATCGTAGCGGCCTCGTGGGTAACCTCGCCGCGAACCTTGTCGAGGAGCTCCTTGTGAGCGTCCTCGCGGGTCAGGTCGGCGATGCGCTCGAGCTCCGAGGTCTGCTTAGCGCAGAGCTCCTCAAGCTCGCGGGAGCGCTTCTCGACCTGGCCAGCCTGGCTGGACAGCTGGTGCTCACGCTTATCGAGGGCATCGTTACGGCGATCGAGGGACTCCTCGCGCTGCATCACACGGTTCTCGAGCGTACGAATCTCGTTCTTGCGCTGCTTGTCCTCGGCCTCGGCAGTCTGCTTGTTCTTGATGATCTCTTCCTTAGCCTCAAGCAGAGCCTCTTTTTTGAGGGTCTCGGCCTGACGCTTTGCATCGCCGATTAGGGACTCAGCCTGTGCGTGTGCCGACTGGATCTTTTCGTCGGCCTCGTGAAGACTACCCTGCTTGGCGGTGCGCATGTAGGCAATGGCGGCGATGGCACCCAAAACGATGCCAACGAGCGCTGCGATGATAGGCATGCTCACTCCTTTTTATGGATTCGTTACACAACAAAGCGAACCGTCCTTACGAACGGCTCGCGACATTTGAGTAATATGGGCGCAGCTTATGCGGGTCGGATACAGATAAACATATAAACAAACTCATCAAAGATGAGCACATATCACAAAGCAAATGACAGTGTTTATCGTACGTTGAACCGCAACAACTGTCAAATAAATGGACCCAGTACGGCGGCTAAAACGCGGCGAACGGCAAGTACTCAAAACACAGGTGTCTAAACTGCACATTCCTCACGTTCGGCATCGAGACGCGCCTTAACGGCATCGGCGGCGATGTGGTACGAAAAGCCCTTGCCCATTAAAAACCGGACGAGCTTTTCGAATCCACGCGTCTCGGGAACACGACGCTTCGCGAGCAGGGCTGACGCACGCGCCAAATCGTCTTCGACGGCAAAATAATCCTCGGGATAGCCGGGGATATCATCGAGTACGACATGACGGCGCTTGAGCTCGGTCTCAATCTTGCGCTGTCCCCAACCACGCCGCTTGCGTTCCTCGATAAAGTACGAACAAAAGCGCCTCTCATCTAAAAAGCGATACTCAGTGGCACGCTGGACGGCGAAATCGATCGCGGGCTGGTGAAAGCCGTAGCGAGCCAGCTTGTCACGGACCTCACCCGTCGCATGGTCGCGGCGCGATAGCATCTCGGTCACCATGGTAAGTGCACATTTACGCTCGATGAGCTGCACCGCCTCACGAAAGTTGTCCCATTCACAGGGAAGATCGGGGCGGTTTTTGACATACAGCCGCGCGACCCGCACGGGAATCCAAATGGACCGCTCAAAACCGCCCTCAAGCTCACAATCGATATGTGCGCAAGGCTTTTTGGACGCATACCCGCTCGAGAACGAGGAGGCCGCCTTCTTATCGGGAAAGACGACCGTGGCCTCGGTCACCGTATACGACATGAGCGTAACCGCTACTCGTCGTCATCATCGAGCATGGCGGAACCATCGATGGCGTAAAGCTCGTCAAACTCCTCAGGCGCAGGCTGATCGGTCAGCTCGACCTCGGACGGAGCATCGTCATCAAACTCAAGTCCACAGGCAAGGCGGACCTTATGCTCAATCTCGTCGGCACAATCGGGGTGTTCGCGCAGGAACGCCTTGGCGGCCTCGCGACCGTTGCCGAGCTTGTCCTCGCCATAGGCAAACCAGGAGCCCATCTTCTTGCAGATACCGCACTCGACAGCCATGTCCAGAATCGAGCCCTCCTTAGAGATGCCCGTACCGTACATGATGTCGAACTCAGCAGATCGGAACGGAGCTGCCACCTTGTTCTTAACGACCTTGGCGCGCACGCGGTTACCGATAACCTCGTCCTTAAGCTTAATGCTGTCGATGCGGCGAATATCGATACGTACCGAAGAGAAGAACTTAAGGGCGCGGCCGCCCGTCGTGGTCTCGGGGTTGCCGAACATGACACCGATCTTCTCACGCAGCTGGTTAATGAAGATGCACGTCGTGTTGGACTTGGACAGCGAGCCGGCGAGCTTGCGGAGCGCCTGGCTCATCAGGCGAGCCTGAAGACCGACCGTAGTGTCGCCGATTTCTCCCTCGATCTCGGCACGCGGGGTCAGCGCGGCGACGGAGTCGACGACGATGGCATCGATGGCGCCGGAACGCACGAGCATGTCAACAATCTCGAGCGCCTGCTCGCCCGTATCGGGCTGGGAAATGAGCACCTCGTCGATATCCACACCGATGCGCGCGGCATACGTGGGATCAAGCGCGTGCTCGGCATCGATAAATGCCACAACGCCACCCATTGCCTGGGCCTCGGCCAGGATCTCGAGCGAAAGCGTCGTCTTACCGGAGGACTCAGGACCGTAAATCTCGACGATACGGCCGCGCGGCACGCCGCCGATACCCAGCGCGGCATCGAGGGCCAGGGCGCCCGTGGGAATGGCCTCGACCTCGAGCTCGGGACCACCGTCGCCGTACCTCATGATGGAGCCCTGGCCGAATTTCTTCTCGATCTCGGCCTTGGTGGTGGCGATCATCTCATCGCGCTCTTTACCCGTAGTGCGAGCATGAACGGTACGTACGGGACCTGAATTCTTGGCCATGAATAGCCCTCCTCTTAACAACCTGCATCGATAATAAACGAACGGCTGTTCGTGGTCAACCGTTCAGGCCAATCATATGCAGGCAGTCTTTCCAAAACCCAACCAAACGCCGACCAAACACTGACCAAATGCTTGACCACACAGGGCCAAATAAGAACAAAGAAGGCAAGAATACATCTATAACCAGCACAAACGCTAAATTTGTCAGAAGTCCCTATCTCCACAATTAAGGGGCCCGGAGGCCCCTTAAAACACGTCTATTCCATAGAGTTGAGCACAAGGGCAATGCGCCCCAATGCCTCCGCGACCGCATGGGCACGAACACACGAACGGTCGCCCTCATAGTGGCAGCGCACAGAGTCCACAACCGGGACTTCCCCATAAGCCGCGCGATACGCCCAGCCAATATAGAAAGTGCCCGCCGGATCGCCCTCAGTGCCACCGCCGGGGCCGGCATAACCCGTTGCGCTCACTGCAATATCGCTCTGGTACAGCTCCAGCGAACCCACCGCCATCTCGCGCGCGGTCTGATGCGACACCGCGGTATAGCGGTCGAGCGTCTCCTGCTCAACACCAAGAACGCGATGCTTAATCTCATCGCAGTAAGTCACCGCACCGCCACGCAACACCGCCGAGGCGCCCGGGATATCCGCAATCGTCGAGGCGATCATACCCGCCGTAAGCGACTCAGCCGTCGAAACCGTCACGCCCCGAGCGCTCGCGCGCTCGACAATATCGCGCGCCAGCTCCTCATTGTGTGCGGAAATCTGCTCAAAAGAGACCGTCATACCCACCAGGACCTAGACCGAAAAGACGATCTTGCGGCAGTTCCAGAAGTACTGGGCGCCCGAGATAACGGTCAAGACAACGGCAACGGCATACAGGAAGCGCGACACCGAGTAGATGCCGAGCGTCAGCGCCACCGGGCCAAGGTGCAAGCCGGCCATAGCAAAAACGCACAGGTAACCGCAGATGGAGACCATCGTGGTTGCCGTCTTGTACTTGCCGAGCTTATCGGCCGCAACAACCACGCCGGCCGCACTCGCAACCATGCGTAGGGCGCTCACCAGCAGCTCGCGGAACAGGATAATAAACACGGACCACACGGTTACGGCGCCAAAATCCAAGAACAGCAGCAGGGCCGAGAACACCAGCAGCTTGTCGGCGATGGGGTCCAAGAACTTGCCGAAATCGGTGATCTCGTTGCGCGAGCGTGCCAGATAACCGTCGACCTTATCGGTGCACGACAGGATCACATACAGAATGAAGGCAGCGGCGGCGAGCGGACCGTCAAAGGTGCTCCAATCCGTACCGGCAACACTCGTGTGAGAAAGCGCCGACACGATCATGAACACCGGGATAAAGACGATGCGCACGCACGTCACGATGTTGGCGGGCGTCCAGACACTCGTCAGTTCCTTATTGCTCTCGTTAGCCACGACGCTCTCCTACTCCACAACATGACCGATAAGCTCATAGCAGAAGCTATCGGTAAACTCGACGGTCAGAATATCGCCCACGGACGCCTCGCTGGCGTCCAGATGCACCGCGCCATCGGAATCGGGCGCCTGGAACCAGGCATGGCCGATCAGCTCGGCGCCATCCTCGGTCTCTTCGATACCGTCGACGATTACCTGGGCGCGCTCACCCACATGTGCGGCGGTGGCGGCAAAACCGAGCGACTCGGCCAGGTCCATGGCCTCCTGGGCGCGCTCGAGCTT
Organism: uncultured Collinsella sp.; assembly: GCA_958427895.1. Lineage (GTDB taxonomy): Bacteria > Actinomycetota > Coriobacteriia > Coriobacteriales > Coriobacteriaceae > Collinsella. The sequence goes on along the minus strand of CAUADW010000009.1, from coordinate 7,865 downwards.
GACCTCCTCATCGACCTGACCCTCCATCTTAGCGGCCAGGCTGCCCTCCTCCTGCGAGTAGGCAAAGACACTCGTGTAGTCAAAGCCGACGGTGTCCATAAAGTCGATAAGATCGCGGAACTCGTCGTCGGTCTCGGTCGGGAAGCCGACCATGGCCGTGGAACGAATCACGATGCCGGGGATGCGCTCGCGAAGGTCGCGGAACAGATCCTCGAGCTCCTGGCGCGAACCGGAGCGACGCATGGCCTTGAGAATGCGCGCGTCGCAGTGCTGCACGGGAATATCGATATAGGGCAGCACCTCGGGCGTATCGCGAATCGTCTCGATGAGTTCGTCAGTCATGCCCTCGGGCTGCAGATAGAGCACGCGGACCCAGACGTTGTGCGGGCGCACGGCCTCGGCGACGGCACGCAGCAGCTGCGCCAGATTGCGCGGCGAGCCATCGGCGACGTCCTCGTCGGCAAAGTCGGTACCCCAGATGCCCGTGTCCTGGCCGATCAGCACGATCTCGCGCACACCGCCGGCAACCAGGTCGCGCACCTCGGAGATGATGCTCTCGGCATTGCGCGAATGATAGCGGCCGCGGATGTAGGGAATCATGCAGAAGCTGCAGAAGCGGTTGCAGCCATCGGAAATCTTGACGTAGGCGACAGCACCCTCGACGGTACGTTTGACCTGCGGGATATAGGCTGCAATCTCACGCTCGACACCCAGCACGCCATCGATGACCGCCACGATGCCATCTTCCTCGTCGGCCTTCACAAAGGCAGCGACCTCGGGCAGCTCGTCAGGCAGGTCATCGCCATAGCGCGACGGCACGCAGCCGCACATGACGATGGGGCAAGAACGAACGCCGTCCTGAACCTCGTTGGCGAGCTCGAGCGTGGTCTCGATGCTCTCGGACGTTGCGGAGGCGAGGAACGAGCAAGTATTGACGATGGCGATATCGGCATCCTGCGGGTCGAATGCCTCCTCGTAGCCCGCGGCGGTCAAAAGAGAACGCATGCGGTCGGTGTCAACCTCGTTCTTAGCGCACCCGAGGGTGATGTAGAGCACGGAGCCCAACGGTGTATCCATGTTGGAGAGCAGTCCTTTCGATTGATATTAGCGGTAGTTGGTGAACTGCAGCGGCTGGCCGTAGTCCCGGTCACGCAGGAACTGGATCACGGTCTGCAACGCGTCCTTCGAAGCAGAGGAAACACGCAGCTTGTCGGCCTCGATGGTCACCTTGACCTTGAGCTTTTGATCCTTGATGTCCTTGTTGATCTTCTTGGCGGTCGCCTGGTCGATACCCTCGACGATATGGCCGAGCACGCGCACGGTGCCGCCCGATGCCGCCTGCGGAGCATCCCACGAGACAGCCTTGAGGTCGATGCCGCGCTTGATGAGCTTGGAGCTCAGCACGTCGACAATCTGTTTGGAGACAAAGTCGGCCGGGGCGTTGATCGTAAAGAGCTTGTCGCCCTTCGAAAGCTCAATCGTGGCGCCGGAATCCTTAAGGTCATAGCGCTGGGAAATCTCGCGCGTGGTCTGCTGGAACGCGTTGTCGACCTCTTGCATGTTGGCCTCGGACACGACGTCGAAGCTGGAATCTTTAGCCATGATGTTTCCTTTCGCGTACGAGCGGCCTAGTAGCTATCGTACGAATTGTCGGTAGAATCGGTGGGTGTCTGACCGTCAGTTGCGGTATCGGCGCCATCCGTGGACTGGGCATCGGTACCGTCGGTGGTATCGGTACCATCGGTGGTGTCGGTACCATCAGAACTTTCACCATTCTCGGAATCAGTCGTCTCCTTCTTGGGAACGGTGATCGTCACACGCGCCACGCCCGAGGTCTTGGTATCGTAACGGACCTTTTCGCCGTTCTTGGTAACGGTGACATCGGAAGGCTTGGACGTGGTGATCTCGATCGAGGACTCGGGCGTGTACTCCTGCTCAAAGGGGCCAGTCGCCTGGGCGCCATAGACCGACTTTCCGTCGACCTTGACCTCAATCCACGCGGTCTTTCCCTTGGCAACGGAGACCTTGACCTTCGTGACCTCGTTCTCTTCCTTCTTGGCCGTCGTCTTGGTGGCGTCCGAATCAGTCGACTCATCCGTCGCCTCATCGGTGTCTTCATCCTCGTCGACCGTTTCGGTCTTCTTAGAAGACTTCTTAGTCGTCGTCTTGGTGGCAGTGGGCGTCTCGGGCGTGGTCTCGGGCGCCGAAGATGCGCAGCCGCGCAGAAGCACCACGATGAGCACAATCAACAGCAACGCCACGGCACCGATGCCGGCGTAGACGATACGCGGATCTAGCCCGTTGTTTTGAGGAGCACGTGATCCGCCGCGTCCACGACTGGAACTGTTGCGGCCGCCTCCCTGAGGCATACGACCACGATTGCTATCGGAACGGCCGCGATAGCCACCCTGGCCCTGAAGGCTGCGCTGACCCGAGCGGGGCGCAAGTTCACCGCGGCCTTGATAGCCACGCTGGCCCGAACGCGGAGCCGAAGAGCGCTGGCCATACGGCTGTGATTGAGAGCGAAGACGCGGCGTCACCTGCGTGGTATCGGCATCCGAATAGCCACCGCGAGAGCGTCCGGTGGAGACACCACGGTAACCGCGATCGGAATAGCCGCCGTCGCCGTAGCCGGCACGAGGGTCACGCGCCACGCCGCGGGCAGCGGGAAGTGCACGGTCCTCGGGCATCGGCGTACTGCGGAACCGGTCACGCTGTGAGCGAATCTCCTCGCCTGAACCCGTCTCGGTAATATAACCGGCCTGCTGAGGACGCTGTCCATAGCGGGTCGAACGACCGCCCTGAACCATCAGGAAGCGCCCGTTATCGACCGAGGAACGTGAATTGACGTAGCCGGCGGCATCCTGAAAACGACCGCCCTGCTGCGACGTCTCGCGCTCGTATGCCATCAGCTCGTCAAAGTAGGCATTGACGACCTCGCGCGGATTGAGGCCCAAAAAGCGTGCATAGCTCGAAATCATGCCCTGCGCATAGCCGCGCGGGGGCATCGACGCAAAGTTACCGGTCTCGAAAAACTCGATGATCTGCGGTCTGATTTTGATGGTGTTGGCGACCTGCTGAATGGAAAGGCCCATTCGGCGACGCTGCTCGAGCAGCATGTCACCAAAGCGTGCAGCCATCAGAATCCTCCAAACTCACGATCTTCACGTGCCATCTCGGCGTCGACGGATTCAAGCGCAGCAAGCCCCTCCTCGTCCAGAAGGACCTCGCGCGGCTTGGAACCGTCGGGCGGTCCGACGACACCCTTTTCTTCCAGCATGTCCATAATACGCCCGGCACGCGCATAGCCAACCTTGAGGCGGCGTTGCAGGCCAGATGTGGAGCCAAGCTGCGATTCCACCACAATATGGGCAGCTTCCCAAATAAGCGGATCATCATCCTGCGGCTCGGCAACACCGGTCCGGACAATACCGCCACCGCCCGCCATAGACATCGAGGCGGGAGCCACGGCAGAAAGGATCTCCTCGTGGTAGTCCGGCTCACTCTGAGATTTGACGAACTCGACGATCTCATTAATCTCGTCATCCGAAACAAAGCAGCCCTGAATACGGCGAGGCTTGCCCCAGTCGACCTTTGAGAACAGCATGTCACCCAAGCCGGTAAGCTTTTCGGCACCCATCTGGTCGATGATGACGCGGGAGTCGATACCCGTTGCGACGTTAAAGGCGATACGGTTGGTAATGTTTGCCTTGATGAGACCCGTCACCACGTTAGAGCTCGGACGCTGAGTCGCCACGATCAGGTGAATACCGGCGGCACGGCCCAGCTGGGCGATACGCACGATCGACGCCTCGACATCCTTGCCGGCGACCATCATCAGGTCCGAAAGCTCGTCGATGATGATGACCAGGTAGGGCATCTTTTGCGGCGGGTTGTCGTAATGCTCAAACTCACCAGCGGCCTGCTTTTCGTTGTAGGTCGAGATCTTACGCACATTGAGGCGCTCGAAGACCTTCAGGCGACGCTCCATCTCGGACACGGCCCATTGCAGAGCGCTCGCGGCCTGCTTGGGCTCGGTCACCACGGGGACATAGAGATGCGGGAGGCCGTTATAGCCCGCAAGCTCGACGCGCTTGGGGTCGACCATGATCAGGCGAACGTCCTCGGGAAGAGCGCGCATGAGCAGGGTCGTGATGATGGAGTTGATCATGACCGACTTACCGGAACCCGTGGTACCGGCGATCAGCAGGTGGGGCATCTTGGCAAGGTCGGCGACGACCGGCGTACCCTCGGCATCGCGACCGATGGCGAGCTCAAGCGGACCGCCCTTCACATAGGGCAGCACGTCGCCCAGGTTGACGTTCTGGCGCTTGCGGTTGGGAATCTCGATGCCCACGAGCGAGGTGCCGGGGATCGGGGCAAAGATACGCACCGACTGGGCAGCGAGCGAAAGCGCGATATCGTCCTCGAGGCTCGAGATCTTGCTCACGCGCTCGCCCTCGCCAGGTTGCAGCTTAAAGGTCGTCACCGTGGGGCCGGCGATCCAGCCGACCACGCGGGCACTGCGGCCAAACTCAAGCAAGGTGGATTGCAGTGACTCGGCAGTCTGTTCCAGCTCCTTGTCAGAAGACGCGGAGGACGCCGACTGCGGGTTGGCATGCAGGATTTCGAGTGGCGGAAGCTTAAGGCCATCCTCTTCTTCGCCCTCGTTATCCGCGGGGGCATTGACCGCTCCCCCATCGCTAGAAGTAGGCGCCTCGACAGCGCCCGCGACAGCCGTATCGGCAACCTTGGGATGCTTCAAGAAGTCGGGAATCTGAGGTGCTGCCGAGACAGGATTCACGGCAAACGGCGGCTCGGACTCGTCGATCTTATCGGGGTCGTCTTCCATCGAAAGCTGGCCGGTTACCTGGTCGCGCTTGGCATGGCGACGCGGCAGCAAAGTTGTCTTTGCGGTCTCAATCGGAGCCTCGTCATCCTCGTCATCGCCCTCGGTGAGCTCAATCTCGCTATCGGACCAAGACGGGTCGGGCTCGCTTGTATTCAACTTGGGTGTGGCCTTGCCCTTCTTGGCATGGCGGCGCGGCAGCAGCTTCGTCTTAGCGCGCTCAGCCTCAACCGACTCGGACACGTCGACAAACGGATTCTCGTCCTCGTCGTCATCGTCCAAAACCGGGTCCACACCGTTGCCCATGACCGTGGTCACGGCAGCATCGGAGCCCTTTTGACGAAGAATGCTCAGGTGCGGACGGGCAACGCCGGGCACCGACAGAGCTTCGTCGTCACCCCACGGGCTGGCGTTGACATCGGCACGACGGCGCTCGGCAAAATCGGCCGCACGGTCGCGAGCAGAGCGCAAAACGCCGCCAACCGAAAAGCCGATGATGACCAAGCCCACGACGACAAAGCCCAACAGGACTACCATCGCGATAGGCTTACCCAGGGCATTCTGCAGCGCACTCGCAATAAACGCACCGATGTAGCCACCCGAGGCGGACAAATTTTGCGGCGTGAACATAAGGTCACAAGAGACACTCGTACCCGGCACCATCAGCGAAAGAATGGAGACGACGGCGATAAAGACCACGGCGCCGCCCGCAACAGAGCGTACGTTGAGCGGCGAGTCCTCGCCTAAAAAGAGCGTGGCGGCAAACAGCAAAATGACGATCGGCAGCACGTAGGCGCCCAGACCAAAGCCCAGGTGGTAGAAACCGGCAACCGCAGCCGTAACGGGTGCGGTTGCCGGCGAAATCACGGCAATGAAGGACGCAATCGCCAAAACGGCGATGACCACGCCGGCGATATCACGGTTGGCCGAGGGCTCAACCAAAGGCTCAAAATCGTCGAAGTCCGCCTCGTGGCCCTTATTGGCACGCAGATGGGAACCGGCACCCTTAGCAGATGCCGGTTGGTTATTGGCCTTATTGCCTTTGGCGTTTTGTGCAGATCCACGCGCCAAACTAAACCTCCATGACGACCGGGATGATCATCGGACGGGTGCGCGTACGGCTCCAAATAAAGTTGGAGAGCGAATCGCGCACGGCCTTGCGAATGGCATCGGAGCCGCTGCTCGTAAAGCTAAACTTGCCCTTCTCGATCGTCTTCATAATGGACGCGGAGGCATCCTCAGAGAACTGGTCGTCGATGGCAAACGAGACACCGCGGCCCGAGAACTCGATGGCCTCGATCTTCTTGTGCTTGAGCGAGACGATAGCAACGGCCGTGACCATGCCGTCGTTGGCGAGCTTCTGGCGATCGCGCAGGACGATGGGGTCGGTATCGCCGATACGCAGGCCGTCGACGTAGACGACGCCGGACTCGACGGGCGTACCGCGTTTGACGATACCGCCGCGCATCTCGAGCGTGTCGCCGTTATCGAGGATAAAGATATGATCGTCCTTGATGCCCATCTTGCGGGCCAGCTGGGCATGGGCGCGCAGATGCACGGCCTCACCGTGAACCGGCATAAAGTACGTGGGCTTGGCCATGGCCATCAGGAGCTTGAGCTCCTCCTGGCTACCGTGGCCCGAGACGTGGACAAGAGCGCGGTTCTTATCCCACACGTCGCAGCCGAGCTTGGCCAGGCTGTTGACGACCTGCTGGACGGCCTTCTCGTTGCCGGGAACAGGCGTTGCCGAGAGGATGACGGTATCGCCCTCGTGGATAGAGAGCGTCTTGTGCTCGCCGTTGGCCATACGGGACAGCGCCGACAGCGGCTCGCCCTGCGAACCGGTGCACATGACGACGATCTTATCGTCGGGCAGGTTATCAATGTCGAAGGCATCGATGATATCGGCATCGTCGATGTTGAGGTAGCCCAGCTCACGCGCCACGCGGGTGTTCGTGAGCATGGAGCGACCGGTCACAACGACCTTACGGCCGCACTTGCGGGCGGCATCGCAGATCTGCTGCAGGCGATGGATGTGGCTCGAGAACGACGCGACGAAAACGCGACCCGGGGCGTTCTTGATGGCGTGCAGCAAGTTGGGACCAACCTCGGCCTCGGACTTGGTAAAGCCGGGAACCGTGGCATTGGTGGAGTCGGACAGCAGCAGGTCGATACCCTGCTTGGCAAAGCGGCTGATAGCGGCATAGTCAGGCGTGACACCATCGATGGGCGTCTGGTCGAGCTTAAAGTCGCCGGTGTGCATAACGGTGCCCTGATTGGTGCGGATAAACACGCCCAGAGCGCCGGGGATGGAGTGCGTCATCGAGAAGAAGTCGAGCGAGATGCCGCCGAGGTTGACATGGCTGCCGCCCTTGACCTCGCGGAACTTGGGCGCGCGGATGCGGAACTCAGAAAGCTTGCCCTCGATAAAGCCAAGCGTCAGCTTGCTCGAAAAGATGGGCACCTTGTTGTTGAGGTCCTGCAGCAGGTACGGAAGCGAACCGGTGTGGTCCTCGTGGCCGTGGGTGACGACGATACCGCGGAGCTTCTCCTCGTTCTCCAGAACATAAGTGTAGTCGGGAAGCACCAGGTCGATACCGGGCTGGGAGTCGTCGGGGAACATGAGACCGGCGTCGACGAGCACCATGTCGTCGCCGCACTCGAAGACCGTCATGTTCTTACCGATGCCGTCAAGGCCGCCGAGCGGGATGATCTTCAAGGGAGATGATTTTTTAGCTGCCATAGGTTAGTGTGGTTTCCTTTCTTCGAAACGGGTCTGGAACAACCGACGGGGCGCTTCTGGCAAACCGACCGTCGGGAACGTACAAACATGCATCACAGAGTCGATGCAATAACCTCAGTATGATACCCATTTGCACAACAACAGACCACCCATGCATCAAAGCCCCATCTGAACTGGTCTATCCCGCCGGTCTGGTCTCAGCGGGCCCGGCACGGGCTAAGTTTCCTGCTCTACAGTCCTGCGCAAGACGGAAAGCACATTAAGTGCTTTCCT
>CAUADW010000008.1 GCA_958427895.1 uncultured Collinsella sp. | reverse complement strand
GCAGCAGTTTTGCCAATGCAAGCAGTTGACGCTGCCCGCCCGAAAGATCGTACGGATGGCGTCCATCCAGACCCGACAACCCCAAGCTCGCCGCACGCTCCCGCGCCAAGTTCTCGTCATATCCGCAGGTCGAGGCCCATTCCATCAGCTCATCGCGAACCGTCTCGGCAACCAGCAATGCTTTGGGATTCTGAGGCAGCAGCGCCGCCGAGGCCGCTCCGCGCACCATGCGGCCGCGCTGCAGCTTGGCGGTCTTCGCCAGCACCGAGAGTATCGTCGACTTACCGCATCCGTTGCCGCCCACGATCGCATGCACCGCACCGGCCGAAAACGACGCATCGAGCCCGCGCAGCACCCAGCCGGACGCTCGATCGTAGCGAAACCAGCCTTCCGACAGGGTGGTAGCCGACCCGCCGTGCATTTTTTGGAGTATTCTGCTTCCATCCGTGCGCGAGAAGGCTTCCAAGCCGTTCTCGAGCGACGTTTGCGCCACAAATTCGGACGATTTGTCCAATTCCAAACTTTTTTTCGCGCTCGATACGTCCCCGGGCGGCTCCAGAGAGCCCAAATTGTCCTCACGCCTGCTGAATACTCCGTTTTTTGCACATCGGATGGCACCCCACCCCAACGTGTCATCGGAAAACAGCGATTCTCGGCATACCAAAGAAGCCATATCCGCCGCCTCGTGCACGCGGCCATCCTCAATCCGGTACGCACACGTCGCGTATTCGAGCATTGGGCGCGGCTGATGCGTCGCCACAACAACCGTGCAGCCCAGCTCGCGATTCACACGAAACAGCGCGTGCAGGAAATTCTTCTCGGCAACGGGATCGAGCTGAGACGTGGGCTCGTCGAGCAGCAGCACGCGCGGGCGCAGCGCCAGGACGGCGGCAAGCAACAGCAGCTGCTTGCGGCCACCCGAAAGCGTATCGGTATCACGATGAAGCCAGTCCTCCAGACCAAAGAAATAGCTGGTCTCGGCAACACGGCGGCGCATCTCGTCGCGCGACACACCCAGATTCTCTAGGCCAAACGCCATCTCGTGCCACACGGTTTCGCACACGATCTGGTTCTCGGAATCCTGGAACACATAGCCCACGCGCTCCACCGATGCCCGCACATCCATGTCGGCGACGGGCTCGCCCAGCACGCGCAACTCGCCGGAGCGCGTACCCGCCGGCGCGATCTCGGGCTTGAGCAGCGACAGCAGCGTCGACTTGCCCGAACCGGTACCGCCAACAAGCAGTGCAAACGCACCTTGGGAAACACGCCAATCAAGCCCCTCGAGCACCGGTGCCTTGACCCCGGGATAGGCAAAACTAAGGCCTCGCACCTCAATCGCCGGCGCGGCCGAGCCATATGCCACACCCGCCGCCGAGCTCCTATCAAACCGAGCCATCAGCCAAACCTCTTCTCATCAATCGCGTGCAACGCGCAAGGCAACACCATCCAGGCGGCGTACACGACATAGCCTGGCCACGGCGCCGGCACCGAGAGCTGCGGATAAAACGAATACTGCGTCGTCGCGGTCCACGCCACCGCCACCGCGGCAGCGCCAAACAGTACGAGCCCGGCCAGCGCGGCAACGTCACTGCGCCCCAGCCGATACCGCGCATACGTCGTACGACGCGTCGCGGCACCCCACCCGCGCGAGCGCATCGCGTCCGCGCGCTCCAGCGAATCTTCCATGCCCCAGCCCATCAACACACTCGATGCCCGCAAGCGCGAGCACACGGGGTCGGCCGGCGCACGCCCCGGCACATCAATCGCATCCTGCACCGCCAGCACCGTACGACCGCGGCGTAAAAACTGCGGGATAAGCCGCATGCACATCGAGATCATAAGCGCGATCACCGGCGCGGCGTTGCCTAACAGTGCGAGCACCTTGTCGTATTCGAGCATCGACGCCGCGGCCTCAAACCACAGCACGCTCGCCACAAACAGTCCGCCCATGCACAGGCCATATACCATGCTCTCCAGATACACCGCGCGCATGCCGATACGGAACAGCTCCGTCGAGCCCGAGGCGCTAAACAGCGGATTGACCAGCGCGATAATCAAAATCACCGGCAGCTGCCAGCGGAGTGCGCCCAGCGTGCGGGCAGCCCCGCGCGTCGCAAATCCATACGCCAGCCCGCCCGCAAGTGACAGCGCAATCAGCACCGGCTGCATCGAGAACATGGTGAGCCCCAGCGTCAGCACTATATAGAGTGCCGGCACAGCCGGATGCGACATCGAGAATGCCGCGACGGGCTCGCCGCCAAACTCCTCTCGTATGTTGTCCACGGGCACCCCCGTCCCCTCGCTCAAACGACAGCTCCGCAGCACCGCCAACGCCGCACGCAAGCAGCGCAAACGCCACGCCGGCGGCGCAAGCCTCAACCGCCGCGGCCCAAACGTTACGCGCTCATCATATGCCTGCGGTATCATATTGCGCCGTGTATCGTTTCCAAGCACACGTCTCTATAACGTAACAGGAGATCACATGGACGCAACCGCAATTATCCTCGCCGCCGGCGAGGGCACCCGCATGAAGTCGAACCACTGCAAGGTTTCGCACAAGATCCTGGGCAAGCCCATGGTTCAGTGGATCGTCGACGCCACCATCAAGGCCGGCTGCAGCCGCGTCGTGGTCGTCATCGGCAGCCACGCCGACGAGATGCGCGCCCTCATCGACGGCGCCTACGCCAACAGCGCCACCAAGGTTGAGTGCGTTGAGCAGACCGAGCGCCTGGGCACCGGCCACGCCGTAAAGGTCGCGCTCGAAGCCTGCGGCATCACGCAAGGCCCCGTCGTCGTGCTCAACGGCGACTTGCCGCTCATCACCGCCGACACCGTCGCCAAGTTCGCGCAGACCGTCGCCACCGGCGAGCTCGCCTGCACCGTCATGACCATGACCCCGCCCGATCCTTTCGGCTACGGCCGCATCAAGCTGGGCGCCGACGGCCAGATCGAGCGCATCATCGAGCAGAAGGACTGCACGCCCGAGCAGGCCGCCACGCTGCTGGAGTGCAACGCCGGCTGCTACGCCTTCGACGGCGCGCAGCTCGCCGCCCACATTAACGAGATCGGCAACGACAACGCGCAGTCCGAGTACTACCTGCCCGACATGCTCGAGATCCTCAAAGGCCATGGTCAGGCAGTCTCCATCTTCCACTGTGACGACTACCGCGACGGCCTGGGCGTCAACAGCCGCATCCAGCTCGCGCAGCTCACCGCCATCGCGCGCGACCGCATCAACGAGCACTGGATGGCCGAGGGCGTTACCTTCATCGACCCCACGCAGGCCTGGATCGGTCCCGACGCTACCATCGGCCGCGACACCGTCGTGTGGCCGCAGACGCATCTGATCGGTCACGTCACCGTGGGCGAAGAGTGCCAGCTCGGCCCCAACAGTCGCCTCACCGACACCACCGTCGGCAGCGGCTGCACCATCGATGAGACTATCGCCATCGAGGCCGTCATCGAGAACGGCGTCGACTGCGGCCCGCGCGCCTACCTGCGCCCGGGCACTCACATGCTCGACGGCTCCAAGGCCGGCACGCACGTGGAGATCAAGAAGTCCACGATCGGCGAGGGCTCCAAGGTGCCGCACCTGTCCTACATCGGCGACACGACCATGGGCTCCGGCGTCAACGTGGGCGCGGGCTCCATCACCTGCAACTACGACGGCGTCCACAAGCACAAGACCGTCATCGGCAAGGATGCCTTCATCGGCTCCGACACCATGATGGTCGCGCCCGCCCAGATCGGCGACGGCGCGCTTGTGGCCGCCGGCTCTGTCATCACCGAGCCGGTCCCGGCCGACGCACTCGGCCTGGGCCGCGCCCGTCAGGTAAACATTGAGGGCTGGGCCGCCGATTATCGCCGCCGTCTGCACGAGGACGACGAGGTATAACGTTTTACCAAGCATCTAAGGAGCTGTTCCCATGGGGGCGGCTCCTTTTTCTATCGTGACCTGCGCAACCGGATGAGTGGTCGGTTCGTGTCCGTTGACGGTAAAGACGTTATCAAGACCCGATTAACCCCGTCGCGCGGTTACAATGCAACAAGGCATCTATATGGCATTCGATATAAAGGAGAAGGGTAATGCCGATTAATGATCCCGAGAAGTCGGAGAATATGCGCAAGTCCATCCGCGTGTATTCCGGTTCCTCCAACCGTCCCCTCGCTCAGAAGATCGCTGAGTACCTTGGGGTCGAGCTTTCGGGCCTTACGCTAAAGCAGTTCGCCAATGGTGAGATTTACGCCCGCTACGACGAGACCGTCCGCGGCGCCGACGTCTTCCTGATTCAGTCCGTGGCCGGCGGCAACGTCAACGACATGCTCATGGAGCTGCTCATCGCCACCGACGCTGCCAAGCGCGCATCCGCCCGCTCCATCACCGCCGTTATCACCCACTACGGCTATGCCCGCCAGGACCGCAAGGCCGGCCCGCGCGAGCCCATCACCGCCCGCCTCGTCGCCAACCTGCTCGAGCGCGCCGGCGTCAATCGCATCATCACCCTCGACCTGCACCAGGGCCAGATCCAGGGCTTCTTCGATATCCCGGTTAACCACCTGTCCGCACTGCCGCTGTTTGGCCAGTACTACAACGACATGCACTTCGACACCGACAACCTGGTTGTCGTCTCCCCCGACGTGGGTCGCGCCAAGGCCGCCAAGAAGCTGTCCGACATGCTCGGCTGCGACCTGGCCATCGCCCACAAGGGCCGTCCGCGCCACAACGCCGCCGAGGTCATGGGCATCATCGGTGACATCAAGGGTAAGACCTGCATCATCAACGACGACATGATCGACACCGCTGGCACCCTGTGCGCCAACGTCAAGGAGCTCAAGGCTATGGGCGCTGGTGACATCTACGTCTGCGCCACCCACGGCATCTTCTCCGGTCCGGCCATCGAGCGCCTGAACGATGCCCCGATCGTCGAGTGCCTCGTCACCGACGCCATTCCCGTCGAGGTCGGCGGCAAGATCAAGACCATCTCGGTCGCCGAGGAGTTCGCTCAGGCCATCTCCGCCGTTTACCACGAGGAGCCCGTCTCCACGCTCGTCGGCGGCGATTTCGCGCTGTAGCCTGCCGCGCATCATCTTTGATGCTTTTAAAGGGTCGGAAGCGAGCTTCCGACCCTTTTTCTATCCCTCGCCAACCTTCCCTGGACAATTAGTTCAGATACGTATTTTTTTAAAGCTCCAAAGGACCGTTCGGAGCCTTCTGAGCTCCCCAGCGGATGCCATGCCGTCCAAATCTCATCGTTCTCGAGTACAACCGCTGCATATTTACCCTCAAATCGCCCTCAAGGGCCTTAGGCACGCCTCGAACGCCCGCCGCCTTATACGTATCTGAATTAACCGTCCAGTAGCTATCGTCAACCTTCGCGGCAGAGCTCAATTTCCTGCAATCCCCTCAACCGATTTCATAACACCCAGCCGTTCATGGCGCGCAGCGCCCCGCTGAGCGAAAAGAACGGTATGGGGGTCGCATTCTGCCGCCAACTTAGTACGTTATAGCTATGACGACCGTGATTTCACATTTCTCCGCCCTCCGCGCAATTCGTCGCGCACGACGGGCGTACTCTGCCCTACCCTGGGACTCCGTTGATAGTGAACAGCAAGCACAGGCCTTGGCTAGCTGCATTCCCAATAATGACGCGATAGACTTTGGCGCACTTTCGATACTCGATGCCTGGAATGAAGATGATTCCGAACTACTCGATCTTCTCGTTTCAGACGAAGACAACAGACGCCCCGACAAGCGGCTTCTTCAGCATATTCTCACCGCTCCGCTTCCTGAAGGTGCAATTATGCACGTCGAGGCCGACATCTACGCAACGTCTCCTGCCGTGACAGCCATGCTTTGTTCCAAAAATGAATCAGTCGCCAAAACCTTGATGCTTCTCATGGAACTGCTCGGAACCTACTCCCTTCCTCCCGGGGCAACATACCCCATTGCCCATGACGACATCTGGCCCAAGGGCGATGGCTGCGCAGCGACGGGCGATCTTGATTGCTTGGGCAACCAGTCGGTGGTCGAGCAACAGAACGAAACCCGCTATGAACAGGCACACTACAAATGCGAGCCCGCCACAACTATCGAAGAACTTGAGGCGGTTGCACGCTTCGCCAAAAGTAGCTCATACACATCGTTTCGCACGGCAGTCAAACTTGCCCGACCCGGATCTGCATCCCCAGCCGAATCCCTAATGTTTGCCGTTCTCGGAGCGCCCATGCGCTTTGGAGGATTCGGATGTTGCAGTCTGCCCATGGGAGGCCTGCTACTCAACTATCGAATCGACTTCGACACTCTTGCGGTCAACATGTCCTCGGGCATCCCCTATGCCATCTGCGACCTATATTGCCCGGCAGCCGGAGTCGACAACGAATACAACGGAATTGGGCATGAGCTTCAAAACGCTCGCATCCACGATGGCAATCGAAATAATGGCCTCAAGGCAATGGGCATCCACGTCCTGGTTATCAATCGCGACCAAATGAAAGACCTCGTTGCACTCGAAGCCTTCGCCCAAACGATGCATCGACTCGCGGGAGTCCGATTCCGATACCGTATCAAGGGCTATCGCAAGCGTCAGGCCGCTTGGCTCAACGCTCTGCGGGCCGGAATCGGCCTTGCGCCGGTCTAAACGGCGAATCACCCGCGCGCCGCCGAACAGGACTGGACAGTTAGTTCAGATACGTATAGATGGACACATTGAATTAGGCTGTTTTGCAGCTATCTCTATACCATTCGCCCTATTTGAAGGCAGGGTAGACTTCAAAACAGCGCCATATGGACTAACTAAAGCTCCGAAACAACGTATCGGCATTGAATTGAGCACTTCGAGTCCTCAGAACTTATACGTATCTGAACTAACTGTCCACCTCTGATTTCGACGGCCGTCCAAACGCCCCTAAACGCCCTCAATTACCCTCCATTTGACAGCGGCAACAGGGTCGCTCACCATAGCAGGCGACAAATCAACGAAAGGATGAACATGGCAGCTGCACAGCCGCTTAAGATTCGCATGGTTGCCGGGCTTGGCAACCCTGGCGAGGAATATGCCGAGACCCGCCACAACGCCGGCTTTAAGGCGATCGACGAGCTGGCCCGTCAGGCCGGCGTCACGTACTGGAAAAACCAGACCGGCGCCGAGGTCGCGCTCATCAACATCAACGATCCCGAGGAAGAGGGCGGTAAGCGCCAGATTGTACTGGTCAAGCCGCAGTCGTATATGAATACCTCGGGTGGCCCCATCTCCAAGCTCTGCCGCGAGTACAAAATCAAGGTCGAGGAGCTGCTCGTGATCCACGACGAGCTCGACATTCCCGCCGGCGACGTACGTGTTAAGGTGGGCGGTGGCCACGCCGGTCACAACGGCCTGCGCTCCATCATCGACAAGATGGGCAGCCGCGACTTCAGCCGCATCCGCACCGGCATCGGCAATCCTCCCGGCAAGATGGCTGTCGCCGACTACGTGCTCAAGCAGCTGCGCGGCCGCGAGGCCGATGACTTCCAGGACACCTGCGCCCGCGCCGCAGATGCCGCCGGTCTGGCAATCGTGCGCGGCGTGATCTATGCGCGCGACCACGTAAACGGCGCCGCTTCCGCCAACGGCAAGCACTAAAACCTGCCAAAAAGGGACAGGTTTATTTTGGCAGGTTTTATATGCGAAAACGCCGCGGCGGCCGCATCGCAATAAGTCCTGTGCCGCCATACATATGCAGCGCTCCAAAGGGGGCCGGCCTCACCGATGCGCGAGGCCGGCCCCTTTGCCGTTTTGCCTGATAAAACCGACCAAAATAAACCTGTCCCTTTTTGGTAGGTCACTTTTCCCGCCTGCCAAAGAAACACGTAAGCGACATTGCCATGAGGGTATAATTTGCACCGTATGTCTGCACAACGCCTGTGCGCGTACGGTTTTATTCGGGCTACCGTCCATTTCCGTGGAGGCACGGTTCGGCAGCCCTAACAAGAGAGGGGTTCTATGTATAAGATCCTGGAGAAGACGCAGTTCTCGGAGAAGGTGTTCAAGTTCCGCATCGAGGCGCCTGCAATCGCCAAGCATGCGCACGCTGGACAGTTCCTCATGGTTCGCGCCAACGAGACGGGCGAGCGCGTCCCGTTTACCCTGGCCGGCTGGAACGGTGACGAGGGCTGGGTCGAGTTCATCTTCATGGTGATCGGCAAGACCACCGAGATGCTGTCCACCTACGAGGCCGGCGAGTCGCTGCGCGACGTCGTGGGCCCGCTAGGCGTTCCCACCGAGATGGCCGAGGGCCCCTGCGCCGTCATTGGCGGCGGCGTCGGCCTGGCAATTGCCTTCCCGGTCGCCAAGCACTTGGTCGAGACCGGTCACGAGGTGCACGCCATCATGGGCGCTCGCACCAAGGACCTCCTGCTCATGGAGGACCAGTTCCGCGAGCTCCTCGACGAGGACCACATCCACATCACCACTGACGACGGCTCCTACGGCGAGCAGGGCGTTGTCACCGCTCCGCTGGAGCGCCTGCTGCAGGACAAGGCCGTGAGCCAGGTCTTCTGCGTCGGCCCCGTTCCGATGATGAAGTTCTCGACCCTCACCGCCCAGAAGTACGACACCCCCATCACCGCGTCGCTCAACCCCATCATGGTTGACGGCACCGGCATGTGCGGCTGCTGCCGCGTCGAGGTGGGCGGCGTGACCAAGTTCGCTTGCGTCGACGGCCCCGACTTCGATGCCACCCTGGTCGACTGGGATGACCTTCGTGCCCGCCAGGCCGCTTACCGTTCCGAAGAGGGCGCGTCCCTCAAGGCCTATGAGGAAAAGAGCTGCGCATGCCACTAGTTAACGGTCGTTTCGTTGCCGATATGAAGTCGCCCCGCACCCCCGATAACGAGGAGCCGGCTGCCGAGCGCGCCTGCGACTTCCGCCCCGTCGACAAGGGCTTCACCGAGGAGATGGCGCTGGCCGAGGCCGAGCGCTGCCTCAACTGCAAGAAGCCGTTCTGTGTTGAGGGCTGCCCCGTCAACATCAACATCCCCCGCTTTATCGAGCAGATCCGCGCGAAGGACTTCGGCGGCGCCCTCGATACCATCCGCGAGGACTCCATGCTTCCCGCCATCTGCGGTCGCGTCTGCCCGCAGGAGAACCAGTGCGAGGGCAAGTGCATCCGTGGTAAGAAGTCCGAGCCCGTGGCCATCGGCCAGCTCGAGCGCTTCCTGGGTGACCGCCCCGAGCTCGCCTCCACGCCCAAGATGGCCCCCAAGAACGGCAAGAAGGTCGCCGTCGTCGGCTCTGGCCCGTCCGGCATCACCTGCGCCGGCGAGCTCGCCCGCAACGGCTTTGACGTCACCGTCTTTGAGGCCTTCTTTACCGGCGGCGGCGTGCTGGTCTATGGCATCCCCGAGTTCCGTCTGCCCAAGGCAGTCGTCAAGCGCGAGATTGACGGCCTGGAGGACATGGGCGTCAAGTTTGAGTACAACTCCGTCGTGGGCAACATGGCCACGGCCGAGGAGCTGTTCGAGCAGGGCTTCGACGCCATCTACGTGGCGACCGGCGCCGGCCTGCCCAAGTTCCTCAACGTCCCCGGCGAGAACCTGCCCAACGTCTTCTTCGCGAACGAGTACCTCACCCGCGTGAACCTGATGAAGGCCAACAAGTTCCCCGAGTACGACACCCCCACCAAGCACGGCAAGAACGTCGTCGTCTTTGGTGGCGGCAACGTGGCTATGGACGCCGTCCGTACCGCCAAGCGTCTGGGCGCCGAGCACGCCATCATCGCCTACCGTCGTACCGAGGACGAGATGCCCTGCCGTCGCGCCGAGCTGCACCATGCCAAGGCCGAGGGCGTCGAGGTTCTGCCGCTCGTCTCCCCGCTCGAGTTTGTCGCCGGCGAGGACGGCTCCGTGTGTGCCGTCAAGGTCCAGAAGATGGAGCTCGGCGAGCCCGACGAGTCCGGTCGCCGTCGTCCGGTGCCCATCGAGGGCGCCATCGAGGAGATCCCCTGCGATGTCGCGATCTCGGCTATCGGCACCAACGCCAACCCCTTCGCAAAGAAGATCGGCGGCAAGATGGAGCTCAACAAGTGGGGCTACATCGTTGCCGACGAGGAGACCGGCCAGACCACCGATCCCCGCATCTGGGCCGGCGGCGACATCGTCACCGGTGCCGCTACGGTCATTCTGGCGATGGGCGCCGGTAAGAAGGCCGCCGCTTCCATCACCAAGAGCCTGCTGGGCGAGTAATCACCTACAGCACTAGCCACCAAACGGCAAAGTCCCCGTCGAGCACACGCCCGGCGGGGACTTTTTCTATGCCGACCACCCAACCACCACGATGGGGACAGGCACCTTTGTGATGGTTTTGGTCGGTTAGCCTTCGAGCTGGGCCACTTTGTAGCGGTAGGCAGCGGCGATAACGTCTTTGCAGCCCTCGCGGCCCAGCTTGGCGCGGTTGACGACGATGTCTTTACCGCTCGTCATCTTCCACTTTCCGGCACTGTAGCGCTTATAGAACGCCTCGCGCGCCTTCTGCTGCTGTTTGACCAGCTTGGCACCCTTCTTTTTGTTAAGGCCACGCTTCTTGCGCACGATCTCGACGCGGTCCTCAAAGGGTGCGGTCACCAGCACGGCAATGTGGTTGGGGTTGTTGCGCAGCAGATAATCGGACAGGCGGCCTTCGATAATGCAGCTCTCGGTCTCACCCAGATCCAAAATCACCTGGCTCATCTTTTGGAACAACTTGTCCGAGTACGAACGCGCATCGTAGCGGTCGGGCAGAAACGCCATGTTCTCCACGGCCAGACGCTCGTCGTAGGCGGCCATCTTGTCGAGCGACTCGCCCGCGCGCAGCGAAGCACGCACCAGCAGCTCGTTATCGTACAGCGGAATCCCCAGCTCATCGGCGAGGATACGACCAATCTCGTGGCCCTCGGCGCCAAAGTCGCGCGCGATGGTAATGACCACAGGACTCTTCTTATTCACCAGATCGCTCATCGCGATTCCTTTCTCTATGTGACAAAGGGGCTGTCCCTTTGCCACATTCTACGCTGCCACCATTCGCCTCTGATACGCTCGGACCAGCAGCGAGATACCAAAGTTGAGCACAAAGTACATCGCAAACACCAGACCGTAGAGCATAAGCACCTGCGACAGGTCGATTGCGTGAGCCATCACGACGTTTGCCGTGTACATGAGCTCGGCCACGTTAATGCCCGAAAGATACGAGCTGTCCTTAATGACGGTCGTGCACTGGCTAAACAGCGCCGGAATGATCGTCTTAAACGTCTGCGGCAGAATGATGTAGCGCATGGTGGCAAAGAAGCCAAAGCCCTGGCTCTGCGCTGCCTCAAACTGGCCGCGCGGAATCGAGTTGAGGCCGCCGCGCACAATCTCAGCCATAACAGCGCTGGTAAACAGCGTAAAGGCGATGGTCGAAATCACAATGTCCAAACCCTGCACCGTAAAGTAGATAAACAGGATCCACAGCAGGTTCGGCGTGCAGCGGAACAGCTCGATATAGGCGCTCACCAAAATACGGAACGGGCGGGGCGCATAGCTTTTAACAAGCGCCAGCACCGTGCCAAAGATGAGCGAGAAAAAGATCGACAGCGCCGAGATCTCGATTGTCTTAACAAAGCCGCCCCAAATGTAGAGCAGGTTGGTCGCGTTGAAGATTTCCATGCGCTAGGCCTCCTCTACGTTGTCGAGCCCCAGCTCGGCCAGGCTCACGCCGCGCGGACGCTCCTTGGAGCGGCGCTCGAGCCACTGCACCAGCATGGCGAGCGGAAAGCAGATGATAAAGTACATAAGGCAGCAGACGATGTATCCCTGCAGGTAACCGTACAGACTCACAAAGTTGTCGGAACGGTACATAAGGTCGCCGCCGGCCACAAGCGCCAGCACCGACGTGTTCTTGACCAAGTTGAGCGCCTGGTTACACAGCGGCGGCAGAATGATCTTGAATGTCTGGGGCAGCACGATGTACCAGTACGCCTGCGCACGGGTGAAGCCCTGGCTCTGGGCCGCCTCCATCTGACCGCGCGGAACCGCCTCGATACCAGTGCGGATGACCTCCGAAATGTAGGCCGCGTGATACAGGCCCACACCCAAGAAGCCCAGCACGAACGGCGCGATGCGGACCGGCTGGTCGGCACCGGTTATGGCCTGCAAAAACTGCGGACCGGCCATGTACATAAAGAGCACCTGCACGGGCAACGGGGTGTTCTGGTAAAACTCCACGTACACGCGGCTTATGGCGCGCAGCACGCGCGAGCGAGTGGTAGAGAACACGCCAAGCAGCGTGCCCAGCACCAGCGACAGCAGCAGGCCGGCAACGACCACCTGCAGCGTCACGCCAAAGCCCTCCCAGAAGGGCCCCATGTTTTGAAATGTCGTCGACCAACGGTCGGCGTCAAATAATCCTTCGAGCATTTGATTCCTTCCTTGGACGATGCGCCTATACAAGACCCCAGGTCTTGACCTCTTGGTCGAGCCAGCCATCGGCCAGGCGATCGCAAATCACCTGATCGACCACGGCCGAAAGGTCGCAGCCCTTCTTGGTCGCCACGCCGTAGCCCTGCTCGCCAAACTTGACCTCGGGCTGCAGCAGCTCAACGGTCTCGTTCATATAGCCGGCCAGCGTGGAGCGGTCCATGGCAAAGACGTCGATATTGCCGGCGTCGAGCGAACTCTTGATGATGGGGTAGCCGCTAAAGGCCCTAAACTCGGGCTTGCAGCTAAAGCCGTTGTCCTTGATCATCTGCTCGATCAGGCTCTGCGTGGTGGCGCCCTGGCTCACGCCAATGACCTTGCCATCCAAATCCTCAATCGAGGTAAAGCCCGAACGCTTCTTGACCATGAGTCCCACGTAGTCGGTGCGGTACGGCGTCGAAAAATCCCAGCTCTTCTTGCGCTCGTCGGTGATGGTGTAGGTCGCCGCGACCACGTCGAGTTGGCCGTTATCGATCAGCGGGCCGCGCGTCTTGGGCGTTACGTCGGTAAACTCGACAAGCTCCTGGGCGCGGGCTTCCTTGTAGCTCACGCCAAAGACGGCAGCGGCGATCTGGTAGCACAAATCGACTTCCATGCCCTCAAAGCGACCCTTGGCGGTGTCGTAATAGCCATAGCCGGGAACGTCCTTCTTAACGCCGGCATTCAGATGGCCACGCGACTTGATGGCCGCAAGCTTGGACCCCTTGTCGGAGCCCTCGCTGCTGGTGGAGTTGCCGCAACCGGTAAGCGCGGTCCCCGTCAGCGCAAGCATGCCGGCGCCAGCCAGCTGCAAAAAGTGACGGCGCGACACGGCCGCCCTCGTCATATCCGTCATGTCCATCACCGCGCCTAGTGCAGAATCTTGGACAGGAACTCGCGGCAGCGCGGGTTCTCGGGGTTATCGAAGAAGTGCTCGGGCGTGCCCTCCTCCAGGATGCGGCCGTCCTCCATAAAGATGACGCGGTCGGCCACCTGGCGCGCAAAGCCCATCTCGTGCGTCACGCAGATCATGGTGATGTCCTCCTGCGCGAGCTCAATCATAACGTCCAGAACCTCCTGGACCATCTCGGGGTCGAGCGCCGAGGTCGGCTCGTCAAACAGGATGATGGGCTGCTTGGTGCACAGGGCACGGGCGATGGCGATGCGCTGCTGCTGACCGCCCGAGAGATTCTGCGGATACTCGCCGGCCTTATGCGCCATGCCGACGCGCTTGAGCGCGGCGATGGCGATCTCGGTCGCCTCCTCCTTGCTCTTCTTTTGCAGCTTGATGGGCGCGAGCGTCAGATTACCCAGCACCGTCATGTTGGGATACAGGTTGAACTGCTGAAACACCATGGAGCTATACTTGCGAGCCATCTCCAGGTGGTTCTTTTTGGTGAGCGGCGTACCGTCGATGACGACCTCGCCCGACGTGGGCTCCTCCAGATAATCGACGCAACGGATGAGCGTCGACTTACCCGAGCCGGAAGGCCCGATCATTACGAGCTTCTCGCCGCGTTTGACGGTGAGGTTGATATCTTTGAGCACATGCAGGTCGCCAAAGTACTTGTTGAGATGCTTGATCTCGATCATGTCTGCCATGAATGTCCCTTCCCTGCGTTTACACGAGTTGAACTATTGTACGGAAAGAACCACGTTTCCGTAGCCCACACTACATTCCCGTAAAGAACCCGCAACCTTTAACCCACTCATTGGGGACAGGCTTAAATGAGTACCCGCTCATTGGGCACTCATTTAAGTCTGCCCCCAACGAGCGTCCAGCCCAGCAAAAAGGGGCGCGACCATGACGGCCACGCCCCCTCAACATCAACTATGTACCGCTCGGCCCTTAAGCCAGCCTTGCTCCGACAATCTTTGCTGCTGCCGGCTTATCGAAGTTGCCGCCAGTGGCCTTACCCAGAGCGCCCATGACCTGGCCCATCTGCTTCTTAGAGGTCGCGCCCAGCTCGGCGATGACCTGCTCGATCAGGGCCTCGAGTTCCTCACCCGAAACCTGCGCGGGCAGCAGGCTCTCCAGAATCTTGACCTGCTCGGTCAGGTTGTCGGTACGCTCCTGGTCGGTGCCGGCCTTGATGGACATCTCCAGCGTCTCGCTCGTCTGCTTGATCAGACGCTTGATCATGCTGTTGACGTCTTCCTCGGTCACATCGCGGCGCTCGTTAACCTCGATATTCTTCACCTCGGCCTTAACCTGGCGAATGATGGACAGGCGAACCTTGTCCTTGGCCTTCATGGCCGCGATCATTTCTTTCTGCAGCTCTTCGTTGGTCATCCGCAAATCCTCCTCAATAGCGTGGGCGGCACTCACGCGGGCACCGCCCCATGATTACTCGGTCGTCGACGCGTCGTCGGTCGAACTCTTGGTGACGCCCTTCAGGCTAACGTTATAGGGTGCGTCCTTGGGCATGGGGTTGACGGTGATGTCGGCATCCTTCTTGTACTGCTCCAGCCACTCGCTGTACGCAGTGCTGGCCGCTTGCGTCTTCACCACATTGGAGACGTACTTCTTGATGGCCTTGGGCACCTGGTTGATGTCATCGACCTGATTATCGACATGGAAGTAGTCGGTGCACTTGATGATGTGGTAACCATAGGTCGACTCGACGACTTCGCTCACGTCGCCCTTGTTGAGCCCCTCGAGCGCCGTCTGGTAGCTGTCGACGAAAGTGGTGAGCTTATCCCAGCCCACATCGCCCTTCTTCTCCTTGGAACCGGTGTCCTCGGAGTACTGCTCAACGGCATCCTCAAAGCTCAGCTCGCCGGAGTTGATCTTGTCCAGGCACTCCTGCGCCTTGGCCTTGGCGGCAGCCTTGTCCTCGTCGGAAGCGTCGGAATCAACCTTGATCAGGATGTTCGACGAGCGGCGGGCGTCGTTGTAGCTGGACAGGTTTTCGTTGATGTAATCGACGATCTCGCTGTCCTTGGGCTTGCTCGTGGGCGCCACGGCATCCTTGAGTTTCTGCTGCGCCAGACTCTCCTTGAGCGAGTCCTTGTAGGTGTCCTCGGTATAGCCGTAGGTCTTGAGGGTCTTCTTAAAGGCCTTGGCACCGCCCGCGCTCTTGCACGCGTCCTTCCATGCCTTCTCGACCTCCTCGTCCGACACCGTCACGCCGTTTTCCTTCTGCGCCTGCTGAAGCAGAATCTGCTGCGTGTAGGAATCGATGAGCTGCTTGCGGTACTTCTTGGGCGTCAGGTCGTTGTCGACCAGATACTGCGCCCAGTCCTTATCCTTGGTGTAGCCGTAGGACGTGCGCATGCTCATGATTTGCTTGGTCACGGTGTCCTCGGTGAGGTTGGTGCCGTTGATGGTAGCAGCGACACCGCCGGTAAGCTTGTAACCCGAGCTGGTGCTTTCGGTCTGCGACATTAGACCGGAGCACGCCATGGCCGAGACGGAAAGCAGCATTGCCAACACGCCGATAACCACCAGGACGATCTTGACGGTCTTAGACACGTACGTCTTGCGCTGCTTCTTACGAGAGCTGGAGGCAGCGCGAGCCTGCTGCTCGGGCGTCGGCGCGGCCTCGGAGTTCTTTTTCTTGTTTGCCATAGTTGGCCTTTCGCATCACGAATCGAACAAACGCCATTGTGTCACAACGCGGCCCCCGCGACACACCTGGTGCATGGGGGACAGGTTAATCTGCACCATTTTGGTGCAAAGGGGACAGCACTGGCAGCCGGCAGTTAGGGACCGTCCCCAAGTGCTGGCACATAAGGAACGTCCCCAGGTGCCGGTTTAGCTCCACCTTAAAAGTGACGGCGGATGGCGTCGACCATGTCTTGGCACGTGGTCTGGCCGAGTACATCGGCTGCGGCGTCGGCATCCATAAAGATATTCATAAGCGCTTGCAGGGCCTCGACCTGGCCGCCCGGCTCGGCAATGCCCAGATTGATAGTAATCTGCGCGGGCACGGGGGCGCCCATGCCCGCCATAGCATTGAATGTGACGGGCGCGGCGGGCTTTACCACCGCGATATAGGGCTTAGCCACAAACCCCGGGTCGGTGTGTGGGATAGCGATGTTGGCCGCCGGCATGGCAAGGCCCGTGGGATAGGCGTCCTCGCGTGCGCGAACGGCGTCAAGCCAACCGGACGAAATGTAGCCACGCGGTGCAAGCTCGCCCTCAAGCCGCGCGAACATCTCATCCGGCGTCGCACACTCCCAATCAAAAAACACCAGCTCAGGCGTAAACAGTGCTTCGTTATCCGCCATACGCTCACCTCTCTCACCTAGTCACCTGGGACGTTCTTAAACGACTAGTCGTTTAAGAACGTCCCCAATGACTACCTAAAACAAAGGATGGCCACTTGCGCCTTGGCGCCAATGACCACCCTGACTACTCGGCTAAATTGTACTGTGCGCCACTAGCCGCGAGGCGCATCAATTGCGACCTTGCCGCTCTCCAGCACGTGAACGCGACCGTCGGCGAGCATTTGCACGACCTCGGGATACAGCACATGCTCGATCGCGTGGATGTGCTCCTCGAGTGTGTCGACGTCCCAGCCCTCCTCGACAGCCAGTGCACGCTGGGCGATGATGGGGCCGTTGTCGTAAATCTCGTTGGCAAAGTGCACGGTCACGCCGGTCACCTTGACGCCGCGAGCAAACGCATCGTCAATCGCATGGGCACCGGTAAAGCTCGGCAGCAGCGCCGGATGCAGGTTGACCACGCGGTTGGGGAACGCCGCCAGCAGCGGCGTGTGCACCATGCGCATGTAACCGGCCATCACCACGTACTCGCAGCCGCGCTCGAGCAGCTCATGCGCGATGATCTCGTCGGCCGCGATGGGGTCGGCATAGACGTCCTTGGACAGCGTGAGCGTCTGGATACCCGCACGCTCGGCGCGCTGCAAGCCCTTAGCCGATGGACGGCTCGACACCACAAGCTCAATCGAGGCGTTGAGCTTGCCGGCGGCGATCAGGTCGATCAGCGCCTGCAGGTTGGTACCCGAACCGCTGATAAGCACGCCGATCTTGAGCGGCTCGGCCGTATCGGTGCCGGTCGGACGGGTGTAGGGCACAAAGCCCAGGCCCTCGGCATCAGCCATCTGCTCGTTAGCGCTCATCGGAGTACACGACCTTACCGGAACCCTCGACGCACTCGCCCACGCGGAACGGCTTCTCGCCCAGCGCGACCAGAGCCTCGGTCACGGCAGCCTCGTCCTCGGGGGCGACGATCAGGCACAGGCCGACGCCCATGTTGAAGGTCTTGCATGCCTCATTGGGCGCGAGCTCGGCCTGATGCGACACGTAGGTGATGACGGGCGGAACATCCCAGCCCATCTCGGCGCCGTTGCGGATGACCACGGCATCGACGTCGTCGGCGAGCGCGCGGTTGAGGTTCTCGGTAATACCGCCGCCGGTGATATGGGCAATGGCATGAACGTTGGCGCCACCGCGGAGCAGCTCCAGAATCGGCTTGACGTAGATGCGCGTGGGAGCCAGCAGAGCGTCGGCCAGCGAAGCGCCGCCGAGCTCCTCGAGCGGACGGCTCAGCTCCTCGACCTTAGCGGCAGCGTCGGGCGTGCCCGGCTTGATGCCGTCGACACCGATAACCTTGCGCACGAGCGAGTAACCGTTGGAATGCACGCCGGTAGAAGGCAGGCCCAGGATCACATCGCCGGGGCGAACGTTCGCGGGGTCGAGCATCTTGGGACGATCGACAACACCCACGGTAAAGCCGGCGAGGTCGTAATCGGCGGGGGCCATGACGCCCGGGTGCTCGGCCATCTCGCCGCCCACGAGCGCGCAACCCGCGAGCTTGCAGCCGTCGGCCACGCCCTTGATGATCTTTGCCATGTGCTCGGCCTCAATGTGACCGATGGCAACGTAATCCAGGAAGAACAGCGGCTCGGCGCCCGAAGCCAAAATGTCATTGACGCACATGGCGACCAGGTCCTGGCCCACCGTCTCGTGACGGTCCATGATCTGGGCGAGCACGAGTTTGGTGCCCACGCCGTCGGTGCCGCTGATCAGGATCGGGTCTTCCATATCCTTAAGCGCGGCGGCCGAGAACAGGCCACCAAAGCCGCCGATGCCGCCGATAACCTCGGGGCGGTTGGTGTCCTTGACCATCTGCTTAATAGCGTCGACGGCGCGGCCGCCCTCGGCGGTATCGACGCCGGCGTCCTCGTACGTCACATGCTTGCTGTCGCTCATCTGAGCCTTCCTCTCCCACTACCGTTTGCCGCACAGGCACCAAACGGTGCTCATAGTTGCGTTCATTTCGGCGCACGCCATAACGGCACGCGCCGTCATATCAACAAAACAGCAGGTAAAACCTACCAAAATAAACCTGTCCCTACATGGCAGGCTTTAGGCCTCGCCGTGCTCCTCTTCCCAGCTGCGGTCGTCGTATTTCTCGACCACGGCGTCGTCGTCAAAGTGCAGCGGCTTGTCCAGGTTGCGGGGCTTAAAGCCCTCCATGAACTTGTCGCGGCCAAAGCTCTCGGGAATCGCCACGGGGTAGCGTCCGGTAAAGCACGCATCGCAGTAACCGCCCTTGGGCATGACCTTCAGCAGGCCCTCGACCGAAAGGAAGGCCAGCGAATCGGCGCCGATATACTCGCAAATCTCGTCGACCGTCTTGTTGGCGCTGATAAGCTGCGACTGCACGTCGGTATCAATGCCGTAGAAGCACGGCCAGATGACCTCGGGCGAGTTGATGCGGATATGAATCTCCTTGGCGCCGGCGTTGCGCAGCATCTTGACGAGCTGCACCATGGTGGTGCCGCGGACGATGGAGTCGTCGATGACGACTAGGCGCTTGCCCTCGATGTTGTCGCGCAGCGGGTTGAGCTTCATACGCACGCCCATGGCACGCAGCTCCTGCGTAGGCTCGATAAACGTACGGCCCACATAGCGATTCTTGATGAGGCCCTCGCCAAAGGGAATGCCGCTCTCGTGCGAATAACCCTCCGCAGGCGGCAGGCCGGAGTCGGGCACGCCGATGACCAGGTCGGCCTCGACGGGCTCCTCATGTGCCAGCTGACGACCCATGTCATAGCGGCAGGCGTAGACGCTCTTGCCGTTCATGATGGAGTCGGGGCGAGCGAAGTAGACCTGCTCAAAGATGCAGTTAGCGGGCTCTTCGGCGGCAGGCACGCCTTGCTCAGACACAAGGCCCTCGGCGCTGATGCGCAAAATCTCGCCGGGACGGACGTCGCGGACGTACTCAGCGCCCACAATGTCGAGCGCACAAGTCTCGGAGGCGACGACCCAGCCGCCGGCGCGGGTGACATGGGTGGTGGCGTCGACCGTCGCGGCGCCGTCCTGCGACGGCAGCTGCGAAACGGATGCGGCGTCGGCCTGATCCAGGCCCTCGTCCACGAGCTTGCCCAGCACGAGCGGGCGAATGCCGTGCGGGTCGCGGAATGCGTAGAGCGCCTGCTCGTTGATGAGCGTCATGGCGTAGCCGCCGCGCACGAGCTCCATGGTCTTGCGAATGCCCTCGCGCAGATGGCCAGTACGCTGAGTAAAGTAGCCGATGAGTTTGGTCGCGACCTCGGAATCCGAGTTGGAGAGGAACGGCACGCCCAGCTCGATCAGCTGGCGGCGCAGCTCGTCGGTGTTGACGAGGGTGCCGTTGTGCGCGAGCGCGATAATGACGCTATTGATGGTAGAGAGGTGCGGCTGAGAGGCTTCCCAGCTCTTGGCGCCGGCGGTGCCATAGCGCACATGACCCACGGCCAGCTGACCGGAGAGCGTCGATAAGTCGGCATTGGAGAACACGCGGTCGAGCAGGCCCAGGTCCTTGCGGACCATAACCGTACCGCCGTCACCAACAGCGATTCCCGCCGATTCTTGGCCACGGTGCTGCAGTGCACGCAGGCCAAAGTACGTCAGTCGAGCCACGTCACGATCGGGCGCCCACACACCAAAAACGCCGCATTCCTCATGCAGCTGGTCGGAGTCCGGATCATACGTCGACATGGCGTTCACCTGTCCCGCGGCGCGCTCGGCCGCGCGGATGGTTTCTTGAGACATGGCATCCCCTCAGAGCCTCGTATTTTGGCGTTACCCGCCTTATTATACGCACGGCGCGACGCGCTCCCCAGCGCATGAGCAGCGCTTTTTAAAAGCCCACCGAGCTAATAATCCGTTTTGCGGCCAAACATTTTATTGGTCTGCCCAGTGCAAGCGCCCGCGCCCCCATATGGCCGCCGCGTCCACCGTTGGGGATTGCAAAGTTGCAATTGGGACGTTCGTCCTGTCTTTTAGCAGGTCGGCGGCGTATCCTAGTAACCTAGGACAAAGCGAGAAAGGTTCTGTATGGATCGAAACGAACTCGACCCCAGCGTCCCCAGCGCCACGGAGGTCAAGAAGATTCCCCTCATCATTAAAGTGTACGCCGTCCTGTGCATCCTGTCCGGCGTGGGCACACTCCCGTCGGTCGCCGTCTTTATGTGGCAGGTCATCACCGCACTCATTAACGGCAACGCCGCCGCTAAGCTCGGTGATAACACCCTGGTCGCGGTTGGCCTTATCGTCGCCGGCATTATGCTCTCGGCGGCAAGCGCGATCATCTTGATCGTCTTTGGCCTGGACCTCATCAAGGACCAGCGGCGCAATGCCGCCCGCCTGTCTTACGTCCTCATCGCATTTACCGTCGTGGAGCTTTTAGTTGACGTGATGCTCCAGGGTATCGGACCCTTCCTGCTGCGCCCCGCCATTCAGCTCGGTATCCTCATCGCGCTTTCGGCCACCGTCGACCCCACGCTACGCCAGGAGCGCGAACTGCAGCGCCGTCTGCAAGAGATGCTCGACCGCGATGCCGCCGCCGAGGGGATGCTCGGCCGCGACGAAACCGGCGAGGGCTACATCAAGCTCAACTACTTCAACCTGTTCTGGGTATTCTTCGTCTGCAGCGTGTTAGGTCTCATTCTCGAGGAAGTCTGGCATATGGTCGTCGTCGATCCCGGCGTCTATCAGGACCGGGCCGGTATGCTATTTGGCCCCTTTAGCCCCATCTACGGATTTGGCGCGGTGCTCATGACCATGGCGCTCAACCGCTTCTATAAAAAGAATCCTCTGATCATTTTCCTGGTAAGTGCCCTGATCGGCGGCGCTTTCGAGGTGTTTGTAGGCTGGTTTATGCAGACCTCATTTGGCGTGGTGTCGTGGAGCTACTCGCACATGAAACTGTTCGGCATGCCCGACCCACTCGCCGTCCTTACGGGCGGACGCACCTGCACGGGCTTTGCCTGCCTGTGGGGCCTGGGTGGCCTTATCTGGATCAAGCTGCTGCTGCCGAGGCTGCTCAAGCTCATCAACATGATTCCGTGGAAGAGTCGCTACTCGGCTACCGTCATCTTTACCGTCATTATGCTGGTCGACGGCGTCATGACGCTGCAGTCGCTCGACTACTGGTACCAGCGCGTCAACGGCACGGAGCCGGATATTCCCGTCGCGCAGTTCTACGGCAAGTATTTCGATAACGACTACATGGAGAACCGCTTCCAGAGCATGACCATGAGCCCCAAGGATGCGACGCGCGTGTAGCGCCACGCAATGCCGAGATTTTCCAACGCATAGAAAAGCCCGCTGTCAGACTGATTGAACTGCCAGTGGGCTTTTGCTGTAGATGGACTTGAATTGATCGCAAGGTCCTATGCCTCGCGCTCGACCTCGCTCACACACTCATTTTTGATGGTGCCGACAAGCTTCTGAAGTGCGTCGACCACATGCGGGCGAATGTCTCCGCCAATGAGTACGAGCATGATGTCGTCGCCCACGGTAAGCTCGCCGCTCGCCAGCCACACGCGCACATAGCCGATACCCGGCATCGCGCGCGTTGCCTCGATAGCAGCCTGCACCTTTTCGGCATCGAAGCCAAACACCATGCCGCCCACCTTATGTCCAGGCGCCACACCATCTGTCTCGACCCCACGCACCTCGGACTTAGGCGTCGCACGCACCACGCCATTGTGTGTCAGGTACATCCCACAATCAGCCGCCGAAACATCGGCCTTGGCTTCACGCAGCCAGGCATCAACCGAAGGCATCGATTTGCCACTTTCAAGCATCATTTCTCCTTTTGATTTCCGGGGTAGTCTTTTTGGGACGGGACTCCCGGACACTTTATTCCTCGACCGGCGTGAGCACCATGACTGCGCGCGTATTGCTAAATGACAGCGAACGACAGGTCACAAGCGTTACGACCTTGGTTGCCGAAGCGACACGATCGGTGGCATCACTCGCCACGGCAGAGGAATCGTCGAGCATCTCGGACAGGTAATTCTTCAGTCCGTCATCGCCCTCAAAGTTGGGCGTGCGCGCCTTGGCATACGTGTCCTCGACCACCTTGGTCGCCAGCGGGCGCAACTTATACGTCGCATCGCGCGTGATGTAGTACACGTATTCCATGCTGTCGAACGTCGCCTGATCGGTTGTATCCGAAATCACGTTGAACATCGAACCGTCGTTCATATGATGACCGTAAATCGTGGTCTGCTGATCCACCATGCCCGGCGCGGTGTCGTCGCTATCCAAGAAGATGGCTCCCGAGGCATTGGCGGTGCCGTCGAACAGCGTGTTGAGGTACTTGGAGTTGTTGTTGGTCTGCACCACGGGGTAGTTGATGTTAGTGCCGGGCGCGTAAATCCAACCAACAACCTCGGGATTTGTCTGGGCAAGCGCATTGAAGTCGATAACCGGCACGCCGCTGGCGTCCTTGTCGCTCACATATTGCTTTTCGATTTTTTGATATGACTCGCTCGCCTGCTTGTAGCCAATCTGTGCGTTGATAAAGATGGCGGCCGCAGCAACGATCAGGCCAATGCCGATGATGATGAGCAGAATGGGAATGACGGAGCGGCGCTTTTTGCGCGGCGGCTCAGTATAGCTCGATGGCGCGGCATGCGCCGAAGAGCGAGGTGACTTCTTGGCCGTGCTGTATGACGAAGGGCGATATGCAGTAGGTGCATCCTGACGACGATGCTTCGCCGGCGTCACGGGACGCGGCGCGCGTGGCTGCTGAGGAGAGGATATCCGACCCTGCTGCGGCACGCGGGCTGCTCCCGACTTGGCTGGATCGGGAATCCGAGAAGCCGAAAAACGCTTTCCCTGATAGTCGGACATGGCTCTCCTTATGCTACAAATGGACTGGCAGAGCGCTTAGGCGTCAGCCATCTCCTGCTTCATCTTCTCGATAACCTTGCGGTACTCGGGGTCGCATGCGCCCAGAATCTGCGTGGCGTAAATGGCAGCGTTCTTGGCACCGTTGATGGCCACACAGGCAACGGGCACGCCCGAAGGCATCTGCACCATCGACAGCAGCGAGTCCATACCACCCAGATCGCTCGTCTTCATAGGCACACCGATGACCGGCAGCGGCGTAAACGCAGCCACGACACCGCCCAGGTGAGCAGCCTTGCCAGCAGCAGCGATAATCACCTTGATACCGCGGCCGGCAGCAGTCGAGGCCCACTCATGGACCTTCGCCGGCGTGCGGTGCGCGCTTGCAATGACGAGCTCATAGGGCACGCCCAGTGCCTCGAGCTCGGCGGTGCAACCTTCCATAACGCCCAGATCGGACTTGGAGCCCATGATGATCCCGACGACCGGCTTTTGATCTGCCATAAACAAAGACCTCCTGTTGAGAGCGGTGACGCGGCGAATCCGCGACCCTTAACTACTGAGAGTAGTATAGCTGCTCCCGTCCCTGCGGTCTGTGGGTGCTCTGCGGCGGGCTGGGTTTTTATCTTCGCTCCCCTTGCTTCGCAAAGTCGCTCAGACAATAAACCCAGCCCGCCGCGGGGCACCCGGGGACCTACCGGGGATTGCCATGACGTACGTTGGCTGAAATAAAAACGTGGGATCCGTCGTTCGAATGAACGACGGATCCCACACTCACTTTTTATTCAGCCCTAGTCATCGCGCAAAGCCCCTTCGGCAGCACACGGTGCAGCCAAGTCACCGCAGGCCGGGGCGGGAGGGGCCGAGTTCCCTCCTGAGCGACTCTGCTTGCAGCCGGAGCGAAAGGGGGAAATCTCGGCCCCTCCCACCCCGGCCGACCAGGTCAACTACACCGTGTACTGCGGCAGGTCCTGCAGGGCGATGACGTCCATGCCCATGTCGTTGGCGCTGCCGTGACCCTGCTCGTCCTCGCGCACGGCCTCGATGGCACTCACGTACGTGTTGGCCGCAGACATCGCCGTCACGCAGGTCACGCCACGACGGACGGCCTCGGTGCGTAGCAGGTAGCCATCGCCACGCGAGCCCGGGCCATACGGCGTATTGACGATCACCGCGATCTTGCCGTCGGCGATCAGGTCGCCGATGTTGGGACGCTCGCCATCGTGCGGGCCGCTGATCTTCTCCACGACCTCGCACGTCACGTTGCCTCCACGCAGCACGCGCGCCGTGCCCTCAGTGGAGCAGATGTCAAAGCCTAGGTAGCGCAGGATACGGGCGACCGAAAGGATATGACGCTTGTCGCGGTCGCACACGCTGATGAACACCTTACCGGCGCTCGGGTCGGGCAGCTTGTAGTCAATCGCCAGCTGCGTCTTGGCGTATGCCTCGGGATAGCTCTTGGCGATACCCATGACCTCGCCCGTCGACTTCATCTCGGGACCCAGGATAACGTCGGCGCCCGGGAAACGACCCCAGGGCATAACGGCTTCCTTCATGCAGAACCAATCGAGCTGACGCTCGTCGCTCGGCAGGCCCAAGCTCGCGATGGAATCGCCTGCCATGATGCGCGCCGCGCACTTGGCCAGCGGCACGCCGGTGGCCTTGGAGATAAACGGCACGGTACGGCTTGCGCGAGGGTTGGCCTCGATCACGTAGACGGTCTCGCCCTTGATGGCATACTGCACGTTGACCAGGCCGCGTACGCCCAGCGCCATCGCGATGCGGCGCGTGGTCTCGCGAAGCTTTGCCTGCAGGCTCTCGCTAAAGCTGAACGGCGGGATGCAGGTCGCGGAGTCGCCAGAGTGGATACCGGCCTCCTCGATATGCTCCAGGATACCGCCGATATAGACCTTTTCGCCATCGCACAGGGCGTCGACATCGGACTCGATCGCACCCTCCAGGAAGCGGTCCAGGTACACCGGGTAGTCGGGGCTAATGCGCGCAGCCTCGGCCATGTAATCGCGCAGATGCTCGGCATCGTAGGCGATCATCATGCCGCGGCCGCCCAGCACGTAGCTCGGACGCACCAGCAGCGGGTAGCCGATGTGCGCGGCCACGGCCTCGGCCTCCTCAAACGAGGTGGCCTGGCCCGCCGGCGGGTACATGATGCCCAGCTTGTCGAGCAGAGCGGCGAAGCGCTCGCGGTCCTCGGCAAAGTCGATGGCATCGGGCTTGGTACCCATGATGTTCACGCCGCTCTCCTCGAGCATACGCGCCAGCTTAAGCGGGGTCTGGCCGCCGAGCGTCACCACGACGCCGTCGGGTCGCTCAACGTCGATAACGTCCATGACGTCCTCGTAGGTGAGCGGCTCAAAGTACAGGCGGTCGGATGTGTCGTAGTCAGTCGAGACGGTCTCGGGGTTGCAGTTGACCATGATGGTCTCGAAGCCGCGGGCCGCCAGCGCGTAGCTCGCGTGCACGCAGCAGTAATCGAACTCGATACCCTGGCCAATGCGGTTGGGGCCGGCGCCCAGGATCATCGCTTTGGGCTTGTCCGCCGGCGTGGTCTCGTCGGGAGCCACGCACTTCTTGGCATCCGGGCTCGTGCGGTAGATGTTCTCGTACGTCTTGTAGTGGTATTCCGTGGCGCTCGAGAACTCCGCAGCGCAGGTGTCGACCGTCTTCATGCTGGGAACCACGCCCAGACCCTTGCGGTAGGCGCGCACAAAGCGCTCGTCCGAGCCGGTCAGCGCGGCAATCTCGGCGTCGCTCGTACCATACTGCTTGAGCAGGCGCATCGCGTCGGCGTCGATATCCTCCACACGCAGGTCGCGGATGCTCTCCTGGACCCGCACCATATCGTTGATACGGTTGAGGTACCACGGATCGATACCGCAGATGGCATGGATGCGAGCGATGTCCCAGCCACGGCGCAGGGCCTCGACCACAAAGAAGATGCGGTGCTCGGTCGGCGTTGCCACGGCTTGAGCGAGCTCATCGTCGCTCAGCTTATCGGCACCCTCCTTGCCACCGGCGCAGATACCCTGGTGACCGTCCTCCAGCGAGCGCATGGCTTTGCCGAAGGCCTCCTCAAAGGTGCGGCCAATCGCCATAATCTCGCCCACTGCCTTCATGCGCGTGGTGAGCGTGGGGTCGGTACCCTTGAACTTCTCGAAGGCAAAGCGCGGCACCTTGACCACACAGTAGTCAATCGTGGGCTCAAAGCAGGCGGGCGTTGCCTTGGTAATGTCGTTGACGATTTCGTCGAGCGTGTAGCCCACAGCCAGGCGCGCGGCGGCCTTGGCGATGGGGAAACCCGTTGCCTTGGAGGCCAGTGCGGACGAGCGGCTCACGCGCGGGTTCATCTCGATGACGATCAAGCGACCGGTGCTGGGGTTCACGGCAAACTGCACGTTGGAGCCACCGGTCTCGACGCCGATCTTCTCCAGAATGGCGAGCGAGGCCACGCGCATGCGCTGATACTCCAGGTCGGAGAGGGTTTGCGCCGGCGCCACGGTGATGGAGTCGCCGGTATGCACACCCATGGGGTCGAGGTTCTCGATGGAGCACACGATGATGCCGTTGCCGGCGTGGTCACGCATGACCTCCATCTCATACTCTTTCCAGCCCTCGATGGACTCCTCAACCAGCACCTCGTGGGCAGGTGAGAGCTCCAGGCCCTGGCTCACGATGGAGACGAGCTCCTCGTGAGTATGCGCGATGCCACCACCGGCGCCGCCGAGGGTAAAGCTCGGACGCAGCACGCAGGGATATCCCACGCGCTCGGCGATGGCCTCGGCGTCTGCCACGCTGTAGGCATAGCCCGAGCGCGCGACCTCCAGGCCGATCTCGGCCATGGCCTCGTTAAAGAGCTTGCGGTCCTCGCCGCGCTCGATGGCGGCAAGGTCGCAGCCGATCATCTCGACGCCGTACTTGTCAAGCGTGCCGTCCTTTGCCAGTTCGACGGCGGCGTTCAGACCGGTCTGGCCGCCCAGCGTGGGCAGCAGCGCGTCCGGGCGCTCTTTCTTGATTACGCGCTCGATAAACTCGGCAGTGATGGGCTCGACATAGGTGCGGTCGGCCAAGCCCGGGTCGGTCATGATGGTCGCCGGGTTGGAGTTGACCAGGATGACCTCAAAGCCATCCTCCTTGAGCACCTTGCAGGCCTGGGCACCGGAGTAGTCGAACTCGCAGGCCTGGCCAATAACGATGGGGCCCGAACCAATAACGAGGATACGCTTGATGTCAGTACGTTTCGGCATGTTAGTTCTCCTCGGTCTCGGTCGCGGCGGTCTCGGCAAAGTTCCAGCCAGCCAGGCGGTCCTTCGCGGTGTCGATGTCCAGGTAGTTCTCCTCGCCGTCCATGAGTCGCGTAAAGGCGGTAAAGAGATAGTGGGCATCGGTGGGGCCAGGCGAGGCCTCGGGGTGGTACTGGACCGAGAAGCACGGTGCGTCGAGCAGCTGGATGCCCTCAGCGGTGCCGTCGTTGAGGTTCACATGTGTCAGGCGAATGCGACCAAAGCGCTCGTTCATCACGACCGGCGCGATTCCGCGGCGCACCCAGACGCGCAGATCTCCATCGGCCGCATGCTCGGTCTCGCCGCCGGAAAGCTCGGGGACAAGCTTGCCCAAGCTGGGGAACAGCAGGCCAAAGCCATGGTTTTGCGCGGTGATCTCCACACGGCGGCTTACCAGGTTCATAACCGGCTGGTTGCCACCGCGGTGACCGAACTTAAGCTTTTCCATCTGGGCGCCGCAGGCCAGGCTGATCATCTGGTGACCAAGACAAATACCAAAGACCGGCACCTTGCCGATCAGCTGCTGCACCTGCTCGTAGGTCTCCACCACGGCGTCGGGGTCGCCGGGGCCATTGGACAAAAAGACGCCGTCGGGATTCATGTCGAGCACCTCACTCGCGGGCGTGTCCCACGGCACGACGGTAAGGTCGCAGCCGGCGCGGACCAGCCCCTCCAGAATGCCGCGCTTCACACCGCAGTCGTAGGCGACCACTTTGTGACGGGCAGGAGCGGCAGCCGAAAGCGCAAAGTCATGCGTGGCAGACAGGTCGGCAGCCACAAACTCATGAGGCGCGGGGCAACTTACGGTCTTGACCAGGTTCTCGCCTACCAGCGTGGGCGCTGCGGCCAGACGCTCGGCAAGCTCGTCGACGTCGAAGATCTCGGTCGAGATAATGCCCATCTTGGAACCATTGTCGCGCAGGTGGCGTACCAGAGCGCGGGTGTCGACGCCCTCGATAGCGACGATGCCGTGGGCGCGCAGATACTCCGGCACGCTGACGGCCGAGCGCCAGTTAGAAGGCGTGGTGCACATGTCGCGAACGATCATGCCGCGCATAGCCGGAGCGCTCGCAGGGCGCACGGCGTCGCCGGGGAAGGCCGACTGGACGTCGGTCTCGTCGATACCGTAGTTGCCGATCTGCGGATAGGTCATGGTTACGATTTGGCCGGCATAGCTCGGGTCGGTCATGACCTCAAAGTAGCCCTCGAGCGAGGTGTTGAAGCAGACTTCGCCGGTCGCGGTGCCCTCGGCGCCGCATGCACGTCCATAAAAAATGGTCCCATCCTCAAGATACAGGATGCAGGGACCGCAGGTGCCCTTGCTGGTTTTGGCCAGCATACGCTGGCAAAGCTCGCTGGGCGCGAAGGTGCGGGCGGCAGCGCCCACGGTATGGTTGTTCGCCATAATTCTCCTTCCCGGTCTCACAGGACCGGCTTAAAGGTGTGTAGTTAGGCCTCGCGGTATTGTAACCGCAAGCATGCCTCATGGCGTTAATTTCATCGAAATGTTTACGAAATGATAATTATGACTTTCTATGCATAATGATTTTTTAATCCCCGTCCCAGAAAAATCATCCCGCGGGGCTTGTGGCTCACGCGGGATGATAGCCTCTTACTTTTTCTTGTCCTGCTCCAGCAGTTCGGACGGTGTGCGATCGGGCTTGCCGCCGCGGAAAATCTCGCGGCCATGCAGACGATGCTCCAGATCGCGCTCGGCCTTTTCCTCGTCAATCTTGGTCTGGCTCACCACCGGGTCCTCAATCAACGACGACACCGAGTTCACCTGCTTCTGAATGCGCTCGGCGATGGTGTCATCCATACTCACGATGCGCATCTTCCAGTCGATACTCGTGGCGTTGGATGAGCTCTTGGTCCACACGAACGTCAAAATGGCGCTCTGGTGGCCGCGCGCGGGGAACATGCCAAAGAAGGAATCGTGCTGAATGTTGCTATCCTCGTCGATATAGGCGTGAACGTTATACACCACGCGGTCGATCTTGTCGTTGAGCAACGCGTTGGTCGCAAGCGCCGCGGCCTGAATCTGCCCGTTGGACAACAGCTCGAGCTCGTTGGCAGAAGACGTGTCCAACACCGTCACCTCGACCGTGCCCGTGCGTTCATCGGCTTCATCGACGGTGAAGTCGAGCGGGAACTGCGTAAAGCCGTTACCCCATTCAAGTCCACCCTTGAGCGCGGTCGAGACGGTATCGACCGAAACGCTCTCGGACAGGTTGGCGGTGTTCAGACGACGCATCACGCCGTAGCCAATCTGCATGCCCACGATCAGCACCAAAATACCGATGACCACGGCCATCGCGGTCTTCGTAATGGTATGGCTCACCTGCGAGCCCGAAGGATCGTCCTCGGACAGCGGGTCGATATGTTTTGCCTGGCTCGCGCGGTCCTCGCTGCGCAGCTGCGCTAGCGCCGCTTTGTCACCGCGCTTGGCCGCAGCCTCCTTCTCACGCATGCGCTCGGTACGCTTTTTGGCGAGCGTGGGATCCAAGACGCCGGATGCATCGATTTCGGAGAATAACTCCGTCACTTCTTCCGGAGTCAAAGGGTTCTTGTCAGCCATAAACTTCCTGTCATATCAATCAGTCGAGCTCGTGCGCACGCGCACCTTCGAACTGCATTCGATAGTAACGGGCATAGGTGCCGCCACGGGCGAGAAGCTCCTCGTGCGTGCCACGCTCCACAACGCGACCATGCTCAACGGTCGCAATCTCATCGGCATGCTTAATGGTCGAAAGACGGTGGGCGATGATAATCGTGGTGCGGCCGCGTGCCAGCTCTTCGAGTGACTCCTGCACCGCCTCCTCGCTCTCGTTATCCAAAGCACTCGTCGCCTCGTCCAAAATCAGGATCTTGGGGTTCTTGAGAAACACGCGCGCGATGGCAACGCGCTGCTTCTGTCCACCCGAAAGACGGCTGCCGCGCTCGCCCACCACGGTGTCGTAGCCCTGCGGAAGCGACTCGATAAAGGCATCGATGTTGGCGCGACGGGCGGCCTCGGCGATCTCTTCTGCCGTAGCGCCCGGCTTGCCGTAGGCGATGTTCTCGCCAATCGTACCGTCAAATAGATAGACATCCTGCTGCACCAGGCCGATGGCGCGGCGCAGGCTCTGCTGCGTCACATCGCGCACGTCCTGACCGTCGATGCTAATGGATCCGGTAGCCACGTCATAAAAGCGCGGCAGCA
Source organism: uncultured Collinsella sp. (assembly GCA_958427895.1). Lineage (GTDB taxonomy): Bacteria > Actinomycetota > Coriobacteriia > Coriobacteriales > Coriobacteriaceae > Collinsella. Next base: position 11,335 of record CAUADW010000008.1, on the reverse strand, counting down.
GCGAACAGGTCGTGGACTTGCCGCCGCCCGAAGGGCCAACCAAAGCGATGGTCTGCCCGGGCTTGATGGACAGGTCCATATGGTCGATAACGGGACGCTCGTCGGCATAGCCCTCGCCCAGCTCGACATCCTCGTAGTTAAAGCACACGTCGTGATACTCCACGGCGCCGGCAGTCACCTGCAGATCCGTAGCGCCCGGCTTGTCCTGGATATCCGGCGCGGTCGAGAGCACCTCGTCCATACGTTTAAAGCCGGCGATAGCCTTCTGATACGTTTCGGCCGAATTGACGAGCGTCTCAAGCGGCGTGCAGAACAGCGAAATATAGAGTGCGAAGGTCGCCATATCGACCGCCTGTAGCTGTCCCTGGGCGACCAGCCATCCGCCCAGCAGCACTACGATCACATAGAGCACACCCGAGAGCAGGCCATACGTCGCGGTATAGACGCCCATGGCGTGATACATGTTCTCCTTGGACGAAAGGTAGCGATCGTTAGAGGCACGGAACTTGGCGCGCTCGGTCTCCTCGTTGGCAAAGCTCTTGACTACGCGCATGCCCGCCAGCGAATCCTGCAGCTGCGCATTGATGCCACTGATCTTTTTGCGGTTGTCGCTAAAGACCTCGCGCATACGCATGTTCTGCCAAAACATGATGACCGCAAACGCCGCCGTCACCACGGCCATGGCGAGCGCCAGCACCGGGGCGATGGTAAAGAGGATCACAAACGAGCCGATAATCTCGATGCCGCAGATGATGATCCACTCGGGCACGTGGTGCGCCGCCTCGCAGATATCGAACAGATCGTTGACCACGCGGCTCATCATGTCACCCGAGCTGTTGCGATCGAAGTACGCAAAGCTAAAGCGCTCATACTGATCGAACAAGTCCTCGCGCATCTTGGACTCCATGCGCGCGCCCATCACGTGACCCCAATAGCTCACAAAGTAGCGGCAGGCGCAACGGATGACATACATCAGCACCAAGCCCACCGCGATCATGCCGAGCGCCTGCATAATGGCAGCCTGACCCTGGGTAAATAGCCCACCGGTCAAATTGCGCAGGATAATGGGGAACGCCAGGTCAATGGCGGCAAGCACCAGAGCACAAACAGTATCAGCAACAAAAAGCCCCATCTGGGGCTTGTAATACGAAAGAAACCTCTTCAGCATGTGATCCTCAAAGAAATATCAGCAACGTAAGGCCCTGGAACAAAGCAATCAGTAGTACTTGTCCCAGGGCTATCCCCACTCGTTAAAGCTCCGTGCCCCCAAGGCGGTGTGCAATGCTGTCGCAGGCAAGTGCGCCTACAACGGTCTTGGCGTCTTCGATCTTGCCGTCGAGCACGGCGTCGATCAGCTCGTGCAGCGGCACCAGATCCACGTTGACAAACTCGTCATCATCGGGGTTGGGTGCATCGAACTCAAGCTTGGTGGCCAGGTAGATGTGAATGATCTCGTCGCAGAATCCGCAGGACGTGACAATCGACGTCAAAAAGCGAATGCGACCGGCCCTAAAGCCCGTCTCCTCATGCAGCTCGCGCTTGGCGCAATCGAGCGGGTCCTCGCCTGGATCGAGCTTGCCGGCGGGAATCTCGACCGTCACGCGGTCGATGGCGGTGCGGTACTGACGCACCAGTACGATCTTGCCGCTCTCGGTCAGTGCCACAACGGCCGCCGCACCCGGATGGCGAACGATATCGCGGGCGCTGCGGTGACCGTTGGGCAGCTCAACCTCAAGACGGTGGACGTCGAGGATCTTGCCCTTCCAGGCACACTCCTCCGAAAGAATCTTCTCGTGCAGCTCGGCATCGTGCGGGTCGTCGTCGCCCAGCACCAGCGCCGGCTCGTCAGCGACCTCGCCACCAGGCTCGCCCTCGGCGTGCCCATACATGCGGCTGTCCTCTTCGACGATCTGCGCGTCCACGAGCTCTTCGTTCTTCTCGTCCATCCGTCTCATTCCTCTCGGATTTTAGGCATCCCAGGCGTCGCGGCCGCGCAGCGCGCGCAGGCCGATATCGTGACGCAGGGTCTTGCCCTCAAAATCAATCTTCTCGCAGGCCTCGTAGGCAAGGTTGCGAGCGTTCTCGAACGTGTCGCCCAGAGCGGTCACGGCAAGCACGCGGCCACCATTGGTCACGAGCTGGCCGTCCACCACGGCAGTGCCCGCGTGGTACACGGTCACGTTCTCCATGGCCTCGGCATCGGCGATACCGGTAATGACCTTGCCTTTCTCGTAGCTGCCGGGATAACCCGCACTCGTCAGGACAACGGCCACGGCCCACTCGTCACGCCAGTCGAGTTCAATCTGGTCGAGCTCGCAGTTGGCACAAGCCAACATGACCTCGACCAGGTCGTTCTTAAGGCGCGGCAGAACGACCTGCGTCTCGGGGTCGCCAAAGCGGGCATTGAACTCCAGCACCTTGGGGCCGGCGGGGGTGAGCATAAAGCCGCCATACAGGCAGCCGCGGTAGTCGATGCCCTCGGCAGCGAGCTCGGCCACGGTCTGCTCCATGACTTTCACCATGGTGGCGTGCTCCTCGTCGGTCACGATGGGTACCGGGCTGTAAACGCCCATGCCACCGGTGTTGGGACCCTTGTCGCCCTCGAGCGCACGCTTGTGGTCCTGCGAGGTGGCCATGGGACGAACGGTCTTGCCGTCGGTAAAGGCCAGCAGCGAGCACTCGGGGCCGGTCAGCATCTCCTCGATGACCACGGTATTGCCGGCATCGCCAAAGGTGCCGCCAAAACACTCGCGCACGGCCTCTTCGGCCTGCTCGAGCTCAGTCGCCACGATAACGCCCTTGCCTGCGGCCAGGCCGTCAGCCTTGACGACCAGCGGAGCGCCCTGCTCACGCACGTAGGCGAGAGCCGAAGCCTCGTCGGTAAACGAGCCGTAGGCTGCCGTCGGGATACCGGCGCGCTCCATGAGCTGCTTGGAGAACAGCTTGGAGCCCTCCATCTGGGCGCCCTCGGCACCCGGGCCAAAGCAGGGAATACCCGCCGCGCGCACGGCGTCGGCCACGCCCGCCACGAGCGGAGCCTCGGGGCCAATCACCACGAGTCCGCATCCGTGGCTCTGCGCAAACGCCGCCACGGCCGCAGGATCGCAGTCGTCGAGAACAACGTTCTCGCCGCAGCTCGCAGTGCCGCCGTTACCCGGCGCGATGTAGAGCTTGCCGGCGCGCGGTGATGCTGCGAGCTTAGCTGCCAAAGCATGCTCGCGGCCGCCGCTGCCCAACAACAGGATGTCGATGGTTTGAGTGTCCGCCTTCAAGGGTGCCTCCTCTATAGATGAACGGCCCGCTCCGCGCGAGCCCTTTGCAAGCAAATATACCCCTCGGCCGCCCGTCCGGGCTGCAAAGGGGTATATCGCAATAACCAAATAGTCCCGATTACTTCCAGAATCGGTTGATGATCTGCTCGCGACCAGCGCCAACGCCAATGAACGTCACGCGGGTGTGTGCCAGATCCTCGATAAACGCCACGTAGTCCTGAGCCTCCTGCGGCAGCTCCTCAAAGCTGCGGCAGCCGGTGATATCGCACTTCCAACCAGGAAGCTCCTCGTAGATGGGCTTGGCGTGCTCAAAGCGAACCTGATGCTCGGGCACGCTGGTATAGCGCTCGCCATCGACGTCGTAGGCCACGCACACCTTGATGGTGTCGAAAGCCGAAAGCACGTCGAGCTTGGTCATGGCGATATCGGTGAGGCCGTTGACGCGCGAAGCGTAGTTGGCGATGGGGCCGTCGAACCAGCCGCAGCGACGACGACGACCGGTGGTCACGCCGTACTCGTAGCCCTCCTCGGTCAGCGTGTGACCGGCCTCGGACTCATAGGAAAGCTCGGTGGGCATGGGGCCCGAACCGACGCGGGTGATATAGGCCTTCATGACGCCCAGCACGCGGTCGACATTCTTCATACCGACGCCGGATCCGGTGATGGCACCGCCGGCGGTGCAGTTGGAGGACGTCACGTACGGATAGGTGCCGTGGTCGATGTCGAGCAGCGTCGCCTGGGCGCCCTCAAACAGCAGGTCCTTGCCCTCGTCGATCATGTTGTTGAGCAGCAGGCTCGTCTCGGTGATGTAGGGACGCAGGCGCTCGGCCATCGGCAGGTACTCGTCGCAAATCTGGTCCACGGTGTAGGTGGGCAGGTTGTAGATGAGCTCGAGCTCGGGGTTCACGCGGGCGAGAGCGGTCTCCAGCTTGTCGCGGAACAGTGCCTCGTCCAGCATGTCCTGCATGCGCAGGCCGATGCGAGCCATCTTGTCCTGATAGCACGGACCGATGCCGCGCTTGGTGGTACCGATGTTCTTCTTGCCGAGCTTCTGCTCAAAGGCGCCATCCAGATCGATGTGGTACGGCATGATGACATGCGCGTTGCCGCTAATCTTGAGGTTCTTGGTGGTGATGCCGTCGGCCTCGAACATATCGATCTCCTCAAGGACAACCTTGGGGTTGACGACGCAGCCGTTACCGATCACCGACACGTGGTCGGAATACATGATGCCGGAGGGCACCTGGTGCAGGCCGTACTTCTTGCCGTTGACGACGATGGTGTGACCGGCGTTGTTGCCGCCCGAGTAGCGCACGACGGCATCGAAGTCGCCGGCGACCAGGTCGCAAATCTTACCCTTGCCCTCATCGCCCCACTGGGCACCGACCAAAACGGTTGACGGCATGTTTACTCCTTACATTCATGGACTGTCTACGCGCCACGCCGGCACGCAGAAGCACAAAACATTCCCAGTATACCCGTGCAACGGGCGCCTGTCCTACTCCTCGGCATGTGCCCCATCAAGCTCATAAAACTTGGTGGATGCCGGCAGGAACATCAGATCGACGTCGCCGATCGGGCCCGAACGGTTCTTGGCCACGACGATACGCGTAACGCCCTCGTCGGGTCGATCGTCGCGCGAGGCTTCGGCCTCGTCGGCGGAGCGGTCCAAGAACATAACGATATCGGCGTCCTGCTCGATGGAGCCCGATTCACGAAGGTCGGAAAGCTGCGGGCGCTTGCCGGTACGGGATTCGACCTGACGTGACAGCTGCGACAGCGCGATGAGCGGAATCTTGAGCTCCTTGGCCATGATCTTCAGACCACGCGACATCTCCGAAACCTCGACGGTACGGCTCTCGGAGCGGCGTCCCGGCGGAGGACTCACCAGCTGCAGGTAGTCCAGGATGATGATGGCCTTCTCCTTGTTATGGAGCATACGGCGGCTCTTGGCGCGAATCTCGGTCACTGTGGTGCCGGGCGTATCGTCAATCAGAATATCCAGCTTGGACAAGGTCTGCGTGGCCTCGTTGATGTTGGCCCACTGCTCGGGGCTAATGCGGCCCATGCGGAAGTCACTGATCGAGATCATGGCGTAGGCGCAAATCAGACGCTGGGCAATTTCCTTGCCCGACATCTCCAGTGAGAAGAAGCCGACGGTATAGCCCGCAGCGGCAGCGTTGAGCGCCAGATTCAGAGCGAACGACGTCTTACCCACGGCAGGACGGGCACCGATGATGATGAGCTGGCCTTCGCGAAAACCCATGAGCATGCGGTCGAGCGACGGGAAGCCCGTGGGCACGCCCGCAGCCTGGCCACCGGCCTGGCACACTTCCTCGGCCTCGTTATAGGCCTCGACCATAAACTCGGTCAGCGTCTTGTAGCTCGACTTGACCTCGCGCGCCGTAACCTTGAGCAGTTTGCTCTCGGCCAGCTCCACGACCTCTTTGGTGTCGGTAGGGGCGTTATAGGCCAGCGCGTTGATCTCGTTGGTGGCGCCGATCAGCTCGCGCAGCATCGAGTCGCGACGCACGATGGCGGCATGGTGCTGCCAGTTGACGAGCGACAGGGTCTGACCCATCAACTCCAAAATGTACGCTTCGCCGCCCACGGCATCGAGCTTGTTGATGCTTCGCAGGTAATCGATCAGCGAGATGGAGTCGATGGGAATGCGGCTGTTGTACATATCGACCATCGCGGTATAGATGGTCTTATGAATGGGCCGGTAGAAGTCATCGGGCTGCAGCTCGACCTGGGCCTCTTCGACCACCTCGGGCGATAGCAGCATAGCGGCCAGTACATTGGCCTCTGCATCTTGGTTTTGGGGAAGACCCAACTTTGAGCCGCGGTCCTCAACCGTCAGCCCGGTCTCCCTATCGTCATATGCCATGAGCATCCTCATTCATATCGCTTGCGAGCATCCATAGTATCAGCCACGGTCCCAAAACGCGCCGCGCGCCGCCAATCATCACCGAACCAAACGGATGAACGGTCCTGTATATAGGACTTCGACGCAACGTTCACCATGACACTCACTCAGCGCAAAAAACAAAAGGGCGCCCTGGTCTCCCAGAGCGCCCTTCTTAGAACAAGATTGTTGCGTTGCAGCAAATGCTACTCGGCAGCAGCCTCAGTCTCGACCTCGGCGGTCTCGGCCTCGGCGACCTCAGCGGCCTCCTCGACCTCAGCCTCGGCAGCGAGCTCCTCGGCGGTAACGCCGACGAGAACGACAACCTCGGCCTTGATCTCGCGGTACAGCGAGATGGCAACGGTGTGGGCACCGGCAACCTTGATGGGCTTACCGAGCTCGACGCGCTTGCGGTCGATGTCCATACCGAGCTGAGCCTTGATAGCATCAGCGATCATAGCGGCGGTAACGGAGCCAAAGAGGATGCCCTCGTCGCCGACCTTGACGTCAACGGTGACCGTCTTGCCCTCGAAGGCAGCCTTGGTCTCGTTGGCGGTAGCCAGACGGACGGCCTCGCGCTTGGCGATGTTGTTGCGACGCTCGTCAAGCTGCTTGAGGTTGCCCTTGGTGGCGGCAACAGCGAGCTTCTTGGGGAACAGGAAGTTCTCAGCGTAACCCTGAGCGACCTCTACGACGTCACCCTCGCCGCCCTTGCCCTTGATCTCATCGAGAAGAATAACCTTCATGATGCGTCTCCCTTCTTAGCCGCGGTCGCGGTTGCCACGAGAGGAAACCACGGGGACGGTGTACGGCAGGAGAGCCATCTCGCGGGCGCGCTTGATGGCGTTGGCGATGTCATGCTGATGCTGCGTGCAAGCGCCAGTGACGCGACGGGGCTTGATCTTGCCACGGTCGGTCATGTACTTACGGAGAAGCTGAGTGTCCTTATAGTCGATGAACTCAGTGTTCTCCTTGCAGAACTGGCAGTACTTACGACGCGGCTGACGTGCAGAAAAATCATTAGCCATGTCAAAATACCTTTCGTTTGGCAACTTCGGCGAACCGAAGCCGCCTCTCACTCAAAAATAGGTGAACAACCCTTAGAACGGGATGTCCTCATCGTAGACGTCGACCGCGGGCGGCGTTGCCACCGGTGCGGCAGGACGTGCTGCGGGCGCGGGAGCTGCGGGGGCGTAACCGCCCTGATCGTAGCCACCCTGGCCACCACGGGAGCTCATAAACTCGATCTCATCGACGATGACCTCAAGCTTGCTCCGGCGTTGGCCGTCGCGCTCCCAAGAGCTGTAGCGCAGCTTGCCCTCGATCGCGACCTTGTTTCCTTTTGCCAGGAAACGGCTCACGGCCTCGGCGCGGGTGCCGAACATGGTGCAGTCGACAAAGTTGGGATAGTCCTCCCACTCGCCAGTCTGCGCGTTGCGGCGACGATCGTTCACGGCGACGCCAAAGGACAGAACCTGGGTTCCGCCGGCGGTGGCGCGCAGCTCGGGATCGCGGGTGAGGTTACCGGTGATGTTCACTCGATTGATGCTCATAACTCACTACTTCCTCTTGGGGCACAAGCCCAGTCCAAAACGACAGTCTTACTCCTGGTCGTCGCGACGGACGATCATGTGGCGGACCACAGCGTCGGTGATGCGCAGGACGCGATCAAGCTCGGCGATCTGGGTAGGATCTGCGTGGAAGTTGATGAGGGTGTAGTCACCATCGGTGAGGTCGTTGATCTCGTAGGCGAGCTTGCGCTTGCCCCACTCGTCAACGGAGTCGACCTTGCCAGCGCCCTCAGCGATCGTGGTATCGATACGCTTCATAACAGCGAGACGAGTCTCGGGGTCGAGCGACGGGTCAACAAAGAACAGCAGTTCATAAGCCTTCATATTGTCACCTCCTCTGGGCAAATGTGGCTTCAGGTCGTGAAGGTGCGCCTGAAGCAGGAAAAGACTTGGTAATAATATCTTTCAACCTCCCAGGCTGCAAGAATATGCAGCTACAACCTCATGACCTCCACATATGCCCATACTCGCACGACGTTTCATGCGCATTCCAACCAAATGCCGACCAAAAGCTTGACGGATCTGTGGACAAGATACGGTGCCGTGGGGACAAGCTGAGCCAAGCCACAGGTCAACGGGCACAAGGCCGTGGTCGCAAAATGCATACCAGTGGTCCACAACACCACCCAAAGATTTTTATATTCATTGCCAAGTCGCTTATGAATACCCCTTTTGAACAATTGAGCTGATCAACCACGCTGGTCGAAAGCCGTTTTTTTGGTACCTCAAACCCCACCGCAACGCCAAGCGCGGCCAAGCGTTTTAAAAAATGCCAACTTTTCTGTTTGCACTTTGCGATTCCTCGTGTATACTGACTTTCGCATTTAACGGAGAGTTGTCCGAGTGGCCGAAGGAGCACGATTGGAAATCGTGTAGGCGTCAAAAGCGTCTCCAGGGTTCAAATCCCTGACTCTCCGCCAGTTAATTCCAAAGCAGGCCTTTGAGCCTGCTTTGTTTTTACCCCACGCGGAGGGGTGGCAGAGTGGTTGAATGCGGCGGTCTCGAAAACCGTTTGGCCTGTATAAGGTCACGAGGGTTCGAATCCCTCCTCCTCCGCCATTTTGGTTGAGAAAGCTCCCGGGAATGGGAGCTTTTTTGTTTTGAGTCCCTAACAAGCAAATACGACGGAGGAGGAGGGATTCGAACCCGCCAGGGCGCGGAGCGTAAAGAAAACGCGCCCGTGGCGCGTTTTTAGCGCAGCGCGGTCGGCGTAAGCCGACCGGATAAATTTTGAGCTCCGCTCAAAATTTGGACATCCCTCCTATTCAGCCACGCCCCCATCGCGTTCAGCATCAACCCGGATCCCCAAACATGGAACCTATGACCGTACCCAGTCCCGACCGTTTGCCGAGCAATAGGGTCGCAATCGGCGCCGAACATGTACTATGTACGGGCATTGTCTAAACCCGTAACTCAAAGGACCCCATCTTGCCCGTTGCCGCCGCTATGATCGTTACCGCACACGCCTCGGATGCCATGGTTGCCATCCCGTTTTGGCTCGAGATGTTCGCCGTCGTCGCGGCATCGATCTCGGGCGTGTTGGTCGCACGCGAGCACAAACTCGACCTAGTGGGCGCCGTCGCGCTCGCCGTCGTCTGTGGACTGGGCGGCGGTCTTTTGCGCGATATGACGCTGCAGGTGGGCAACGTCTACATCCTCAACCAACCGATGGCGCTCCCGCTCTCCATCGCCACCGCGGCCATCATCTACATCTTCCCGGCAATCGTCGACAAGCCCGAAAAGCTCATTCCCCTGCTCGATATCATCTCGGTGGGTATTTATGCGGCAACCGGCGCAGACAAGGCGCTGGTCTACGGCTTTGCGCCGGCGGTGTGCATCATGATGGGCTTTTTTACCGCGGTGGGCGGCGGCATGCTGCGAGATGGTTTTATGGGTGTGGTGCCGGGTATCTTCCAGCGCACCAACTTCTATGCCATCGCGGCCATCGCCGGATCGGCAAGCTATGTTTGCCTTGTCATGAGCGGCTTGGTCAGCAATGTCGTCGCACTGGTCGTTTGCGTCGTGGTGACCATGGGACTACGCTGGCTGTCGCTGCGCTTTGATATCAAAAGCCCCACCGAGGATGACATCGCACGCTTTTTGCACCGCAAAAAGTAGGTGGCGCGGGCTCATCCTTCGAAATGCAACCGAGAGGTTCTTTTAGAGCGCCCACGCGTTGGGTACCCTGTTAGGTGCATGTCGAGCATCTGACGAAGGATTCACTATGCCCTGTAATCAATTCCCGTCGACCCAGCGCCGTAAAGCGTGGGGCCGCATCACGATCTTATTCGCGCTCATTGCTCTAGCGGTCACCGCGCTTCCCACGGCGTCGTTCGCCGGCACGGACACTGCAGGCAACGTACTTGCGACCGACAATGACGCCAATTCGTCCGGCGTCGAAGGTGACCTGTACTGGGCAGGTCAGGCCCTCAACTTGGACGATGCGTCCATCGGCCGCGACATAATTGCAGCAGGCGAGAGCCTCTCCATCCGCGACTGCACGGTGGGCGGCGCCGTCCGCTTGGCGGCACGCACTATCGATATCGCCAAGACCACGGTTGATGGCAGCGTCACGGTCGTCGGTCAGCACGTTGTGCTCAATTCCGACAGCACCGCCAACTGTTTTTACGCGATAGGCGAGACGGTTGCCCTGCGCGGCTCTACCAAGTCGGCAGCGCTTGCGGGCGACACGGTGACCATCGATGGCACCGTCGAGGGCGATGTCGAGGTTTGGGCCGACAAGCTCATCTTGGGCAAGAACGCCCACATCACCGGCACCGTGAACGCTCACGTCTCCGAGGACCCCGAGCGTGCCGCGGGAGCCGAGGTCGGCGCGCTCAAGATCGACCGTACCGAGAACGAGGATACTTCCACCGTTAACGATGTCATCGGCGGTATCGTCGCCGCGGCACTCTCGACCTGCTTTGTCGCTCTGCTGCTCGAGCTCGTCTTCCCGCGTGCGACTGCCAGCGCCGCCGGCATGCTCCACCAGCACCCCACGCCCCTGTGGGTGAGCGGTCTTCTGGGCACGATTGCTATCGTCCCCGCCGTCCTACTGCTAATTATCTCTATCGCTGGTCTGTCGCTTGCCGGAGCCCTCTTGTGCGGCGTTATCGGCATCGCGTTGGTGTCGAGTGCCTTTGCGGGGTGCGCGATCTCCCGCATGGTCGGACACAACCAAAACCGCTACGCCATGGCAGCCGTGGGCGGCGTAATCGCAGGCGCCCTCACGGGGCTTCCCCTCGTAGGTGACTTCATCAGCGGCGTAGCCTTTGTCTTTATGCTCGGCTACGTTATCCAGATCATCTGGCGCAACGCCCACCTCAAGCCGCAGCAGCCGGCTAACACGCCAGGACTCCCCGCCGCTTAGCCGCCAACCACCATAAAGGGGCCAGGCACCTTTGTGGTGGTGCAGACCAGCTCAGTCCCTGTGCACAAAAAGGGCGCCGACCATCGCGGTCGACGCCCTTTCTTGTTAGACGCTATAAAGCCCGGCACTTATTTGTTGACCTGGCCGGCGCGAACGGCAGCCTTCTTGCGGTCGGTAGCATTGAGCAGACGCTTGCGCAGGCGGATGTTCTTGG
>CAUADW010000007.1 GCA_958427895.1 uncultured Collinsella sp. | reverse complement strand
CCGACACATTCGCTTGAAGGAATTGACAAATGGAGCGGGCCCCGTATTGACCGGCGCTCCTAACGGCGCCGGGCAATACGGGGCCCGCCCATGCGAAAACCAAGTTGTTAGGATGCGCCAGCTGGCTAGAGCTCGACCGGCACCCATTCGTCGTGATTGCAGATAAAAGCCTCGGGATCCTCGACGCTAAAGAAGACGAGCGTGGGGTCGTTAGGCCCCTCATAGTGCTCGCCCAGGTGCTCTAGATGCTTCCACCCGGCTTCGCGCATTTCGTCTAAAGCCCGGTCATCCAAGCCGGCACGCCCGCGCAAGATGAGCCAGCCATGGCCCGGCCACCAACTCGTGGCCTCAAAGCGCTGATTTTGCAGCAGCTCTTGCCACACGTCTTTGGTGCGCGCCGTCACAAACCACAGCTTACCGTCCTGAATCTGAGCAAACGAGAACGGACGCACATGCGGCTGCCCATCCACGCTCGTCGCCAGATACCACGCCGGCACCGACGTCAGATACTCCAAAACCGTATTCAATCCGTCCACGTTTCCTCCTGTACTAGCTAGTTTGGGAACCTGGTTTGTGCGAGCTAGAGCTCCAGGCGCTCCTCGCTGCCGTCGATATCACAGAAGCGCGCAGCAATGTTGCGGACCGAAAAGAAAGCAAGGCGGCCGTCGTTGGCACTCTCGTGTTCCTCGCCAATGCCCACCATGTGCTTAAAACCCGCTTGACGCACCTTGTCGCTCGCAACTGCGTCGTCCTCAAGCGCGGCTTCGCCGGTCAATACGATCCAACATTCCCCCGGCTTCCAGCCCGAGAGCTCAAACTTGGGATTCGCGCTCAGCTCCGCCCACACATCCTTGTCGCGCGACGTGCAAAACCACAACTTACCGTCATCGACCATGGCAAACGAAAACGGCCTCACGCGAGGCTGATGCCCGTCGGCCACATCGGTCGTGGCCAGATACCACGCCGGAATGCGCCTGAGATACGAACAGGCGCGCTCAAGCTGAGCCGTGCGGTCGTTGTCGGTCATAGGGACCCCTTTCTTGCGCTCGAATCGCGCCTAAACAAGTTGAAGATTGATGACGATGACGCAGATGAGCAGCAACGCCGTCACCACCGCCGCCAACGCATCGCCGCGGCCAAATGCAAGCGCATGCAGGCGCGTGCGGCCCTGCTCGCCGTGATAGCAGCGTGCATCCATGGCAGCAGACAGCGTCTCGGCATGGCGGAACACGCCGGTGAACAGCGGAATCGCCACACTGCCGAGCATACGCACGCCGCCGAGCGGGCCCCCCGTCACGCGCGCACCGCGGCTCGCCTGCGCGTCCGCCGTCTGCTTCATCTCGGTGGCAAACTGCGGCATAAAGCGCAACGCGATACCCATGATCATGCCGAGCTCGTGCGCAGGAAGTCCCACACGCGCAAACGGTGCGAGCAGGCGCTCAAAGCCCGCGGTGAGGTCGAGCGTCGGCGTGGTGAGCGTGATAGCGCTCATACCGGCCATCATCAAGGTCAGGCGGCACGCCATAAAGGCGGCGGAATGCAGCGAGCCCTCGCTTATCTGCAAAAAGCCGAGCTGCCACAGAATGCGCCCGCTCTGGTCGGTAAACAAGTTGAGCACCGCGACCACGACGACGATTGCCAGCAGCGGCGCCATCGACGACAGAACGCGACGAACCGGCACCCGAGACGCGGCATAGATCAGCACGACAAACATTGCGACAGGGGCCAGTCCGCGGAAGCCGCCGACGGTCAGCGTCGTGATCAGAAACACAAAGCCCAAGAGCAACTTAGTTCGCGGGTCCAGGCGGTGGATCGCACTATCGCCGGGATAGTAGCTGCCAAACGAAAACGCCTCCATTAGCAGCCCTTCTCTCGCGCGACCGTCTTGAATTTAGCAATGTCCGCGACGTTAGAAGGACCGCCCGAGCAACCGATTAGCAGGTCCACCAACTCGTCTGTCAGCGACTCAACCGTATAGAGGCCGTCAAAGCGCAGCGGCACGCCCGCCTCCGTAAGCGCCAGCGCCATACGCTGGGCGGCGGGAACGCCCAAGCCGATTGATTTAAGCTCATCGGCATGCGCAAAAACCTGAGCGGGCGTGCCCTCGGCAAACACCGCGCCCTCGTTCATCACGACAATACGGTCGCAGCAATTGGCCAGGTCATCCATACTATGCGAAACCATGACAACGGTCAGGCCATCGCGGTGAAGTCGATCGATAAGCTCAAGGAAATCCCTGCGCGCAGCCGGATCGAGCCCCGCCATGGGCTCATCGAGCACCAGGACTTCGGGCTCCATGGCGAGCACGCCGGCGAATGCCACACGCCGTTGCTGACCGCCCGAAAGCTCAAAGGGACTCTTGTCGCCGACCGTGGAAAGGTCGAGGCCCACGCGTGAGAGCGATGACTCGACACGACGGTCGACTTCATCTTGCGGCAAGCCAAGGTTATGCGGACCAAACGCCACGTCCTGCGCCACGGTTTCGGCAAACAGCTGACGCTCAGGATATTGAAACACCACGCCGACCTTGGCCTTAACCGCGGCGGCGTCTTTCTTGTTTGACAGATCGAGCCCCAGCGCGCGAACGGATCCCTCCTGGGGGCGAATCAAACCGTTGAGATGCTGGACCAGCGTCGACTTACCCGAACCGGTATGACCTGCCAAGCCCAGGAACTCGCCGCGACGCACCGTCAGCGATACATCGCGCAGCGCCCACGGGCTGCTTGGGTCGTTTCCCCAGAGAGCCTGTTTGCTCGATTTGCCCGCAGTGGCCGAGCGCTTATGCCAGCGGCGGCGCTCGCGCGGACTGAGCGAATAACTGTACGAAACATGGGATAGCTCGATGACGGGCTCCGACGCGTTGCCCTCGTTGTCTACCGGAACAGTGCCGTCAGCGATTTCCGACTGGGATACGGAAGACTGCCCCGCGATGCCTGCCCCACTTCGCTCGGCATAAGCCTGCGCAATCTCGGCGACCATATCCGCCTCACGTACCTGCGCGCAAACGGGCACGCCCTCCGCACGAAGTGCCATGCCCAAACGGCACGACTCTGGCATGTCAAGGTTGAGCTGAACGAGTTCATTCGCCCGCGTCAGAATCTCATCGGGCGTGCCCAGCATGGCAACTCGTCCCGTCTGAAACACGGCGACACGATCGGCCTCGGCAGCCTCCTCCATAAAGTGCGTAATCATCACGATGGTCATGCCGCGAGCGTGCAACGCGCGGCAAGCCTTCATGAGGCCCTTGCGTCCACGCGGATCGAGCATCGAGGAAGCCTCGTCCAATATGAGCACGCGCGGTTCCATGGCGAGCACGCCGGCAAGCGCCACGCGCTGCTTTTGGCCGCCCGAAAGCGCATGGGTCTCGTGGCGCTCAAAGCCCACCAGGCCCACACCCTTCAGCGCCTCGCGTACGCGCTGCGCAATTTGCGCCGATGGCACGCCAAGGTTTTCGGGACCAAACGCAACGTCATCTTCGACAAGCGTTGCCACCAGCTGGTCGTCGGGATTCTGGAATACCATGCCCGCGGTCGAACGAATGTCGTAGACCAGCTCGGGGTCGGACGCATCCATGCCGTTGATGCGTACCGTGCCCGCATCGGGCTGCAACAGCGCATTCAGATGCTTGGCAAACGTCGACTTGCCCGACCCATTGCCACCGAGGATGCAGAAAAACTCGCCGTCCTCGATATTCAGATCGACGCCGTCGAGCGCCGGTACGGCACCGTCATAGCTAAAGGAAACGCCCCGACACTCAATCATGCGCGGCCTTTGACCTGGTCCTTTTTAGGCGTGATGAGGTTGGAGACCGCTTTATACACCGCCAGTGTCAACACCGAGTTAAGCACGGTCTTGATAAGGTTGAACGGCAGCACGGCAGGAATCATGAGCGGGGCGATCACATCGACCGAGCCATACCAGAACCATACGCCAATGGTAAGGTTTGCGACCATAGACAACGCCGTAGCGGCAATAACGCCGAGCACCAGGCCAATCACGGCACCCTTATAGGTATGCATCTTCTGATAGACGATAGCCGCAGGCAGAATGTAGCCCAGCGTGGCAACCAGGTTCATAAGCGCGCCGACCCAGTCACCCGTGGTGAGCGCATGGATAACGATAGCCATAGCGGCAACAGCAGTGCCGGCGCCAGGACCATACGCAAACCCGCACACCATCGCCGGTACCAGCGACGGGTCATACGTCAAAAACGGCGCCGAAGGAAGGATAGGCAGCTGCACGTACATAAACAGGGCGCCCAAGGCGCACATCAACGCCATGGTAACGAGCTGTTTGGTGCTCCACCTATTCGTGTTCTCAAAATGGATATGCTGCGACTGTTCAGACATAAGATCACCTGCCTCTTTCATCCGGACTCTAACCGTTGGTACTGGGATCTCACCAGTTCAGCCGGCATGCGAACCAACACACGCACGGGTCGCGGACTCATCGGCTCGGTCGCAGACACCTCGCCTGCGCCACGGCGTCCCTTTGACACCGCCCGATTTACCGCCAGTGGGGAATTCCACCCCGCCCTGAAACAGCAATTGCAAGTGTAGCACGAGCAGGTTCTCGCGCAAGTATGCCAAGGGTAATTTGTGGCGGAGATCAGTTGCCAAAGCAACCACGTCCCCCACCCATCCCAAAGCAACGCGCCTTTCGCGCAAAGCGCGAAACAGCGAAGGGGACACGTATCCCTATCGACCACATCCTTCTCCGCCCGCCGGCCTCAAGGCCGTAAACGCAGGGAATCCGGGGGCGGGACGGGGACTTCTCTCCGGAATATTCCGCAGGACGCAAAGAGGCTCCGCAGCGCGAAGCGCGATGCGGAGCCTCTTTGCATGTCCGAGGACGTTCCGGAGAGAAGTCCCCGTCCCGCCCCCGGATTCCCGGTGGGAGTTCTAGACCTTGTCGGCCTTAGTACATACCGCCACCCTGCTGACCAGCGGTAGCAGCAGCGATTGCGTCCTCAAGCTGAGTGTTCTTGGGCACATCGGAGACGGTGGCCTCGGTGATGAGGATCAGGCTGGCGACAGAAGCAGCGTTCTGCAGGGTGACGCGGCTGACCTTGACGGGGTCGAGGACGCCCATCTCGATCATGTCGCCCCACTCGCCGTTGGCAGAGTTGAGACCCTGGCCGGCGGGCAGCTCGGCGACCTTGTCGACCACGACAGCGCCCTCAAAGCCAGCGTTCTTGGCGATGGTGGCGACCGGAGCGGTCAGAGCCTTCTTGACGATGTCGACGCCGATCTTCTCCTCGGGGTCATCGATCTCGACGGCATCGAGCGCAGGAGCAGCGTCCATGAAGGCGACGCCGCCGCCAGCGACAATGCCCTCCTCGACAGCAGCGCGGGTGGCCTGCAGGGCGTCCTCGACGCGATGTTTGATCTCCTTGAGCTCGGACTCGGTAGCAGCGCCGACCTTGATGACGGCAACGCCACCGGAGAGCTTGGCCAGGCGCTCCTGGAGCTTCTCACGGTCGAAGTCAGAGGTGGTGTTCTCCATCTCGCCCTTAATCTGAGCGATACGGGCGTCGATGGCCTCCTTGGAGCCAGCGCCGCCGACGACGACGGTGTTGTCCTTAGAGATGGTGACGGACTTAGCGGTACCGAGCATATCGGCGGTGATGTCAGCGACCTTCACGCCCAACTCGTCCAGGGCAGCCTGGCCACCGGTGAGGACGGCGATGTCCTCGAGAATGCGCTTGCGGCGATCGCCGTAGCCCGGGGCCTTGACGGCGCAGACGTTGAGGGCGCCACGGATCTTGTTGAGGACCAAGGTAGGCAGAGCCTCGCCGTCGATGTCCTCAGCGATGATGAGCAGGCCACGGCCAGCGCGCTGGACAGCCTCGAGAACGGGCATGATGTCCTGAACGCTGGAGATCTTCTGGTCGGTGATGAGGATGTACGGATCCTTCATCACGGCCTCCATGCGGTCGTTGTCCGTGACGAAGTAAGCGGAGACATAGCCCTTGTCGAACTGCATGCCCTCGACGGTGTCGATGGTGATGTCGAACGTCTGGGAATCCTCGACGGTGATGACGCCGTCCTTGCCCACGACCTCCATGGCCTCAGCGATCTTCTCGCCGACCTCGGGGTCACCGGCGGAGATGGTACCGACGGAAGCGATCTGCTCCTTGGTCTCGACCGGCTTGGCCTGCTTCTTCATCTCGGCGACGGCGGCGTTGACGGCCTTGTCGATGCCGCGACGGATGGCCAGCGGGTTGGCGCCAGCGGCGACGTTGCGCAGACCGTCGTTGACGATGGCCTGAGCGAGCAGAGTTGCGGTGGTGGTGCCGTCACCCACGGTGTCGTTGGTCTTGGTGGCGACCTCCTTCACCAGCTGAGCGCCCATGTTCTCGATGTTGTCCTCGAGCTCGATCTCCTTGGCGACGGAAACGCCGTCGTTGGTGATGGTCGGGGCACCGAACGTGCGCTGCAGCGCAACGTAGCGACCCTTGGGGCCCATGGTGACGGTAACGGCGTCGGCCAGAGTGTTGACGCCCTTGGCGAGCTTAGCGCGGGCATCGGTGTTGAACGTAATGTTCTTTGCCATGGTAGGTAATCCTCCAAAAGAAATGTGACTCGCGTCGCCGCTTCCGAGTCCTATGCGGCGGACGCGTTCAAAGACAAATCAGAGATTCTGACGAGACTAGGCCTCGACGACAGCGTAGATGTCGTCGGCGCGCATCAGCAGATACTTCTCGCCGTCGACCTTGACCTCGTTGCCACCGAACTTACCGTAGATGACAACGTCACCGACCTTGACGTCCATGGGGATGCGCTCACCCTTGTCGTTGACCTTGCCGGCGCCCACGGCAACGATGGTGCCGCGCTGCGGCTTCTCCTGAGCGTTGCTGGCGATATACAGACCAGAAGCGGTCTTCTGCTCGGCCTCGTCGGGCTTGACCAGAACACGATCTGCAAGCGGCTTCAAAGACGACATGCTTGTCTCCTCCTTTTTGGGCCGCGCGGTTATACCACGCGAATTAACCCTTTTTGTTTGCGTACGCGTTGAATGGTACCCACGAATGGCGGGTTATACAACACGGAGTCAAAAAATCTTATTTTTTGGCACTTAGATTTTCTGAATGCCGGAGCCACACGGGAGGCAGGTTAACTAATTCGAGCCCGGCATTCAGAAAAGTCAGTGCAGCAAAATGGCGATGCGGATAGCGACATGGGCATGGTTTTCGTTGCGTGCACGGGTCCCCTGGGGAGCACCGTGCATTTTTGGGAGTATTCAGCAAGCCAGGACGGCTGCATACACGCCGGACACACCATATTGGTCCCAAGGACGCCTTCGACCGGCGATTTGAGTCGGCAGGCAAACCCCGCCAGGACAAAAAGGCATGCTTCGCGCCGTACCGGAGCCCAAAATGACGTCAATCTCCGCAACGTTACTCAGCCGCAGCGGCACCGGCAGAGCTCGCGGTGCTGAATACTCCGTTTTTTGCACGGCACGGGCGGGGGTACATCAGGATCAGGAAGGACATCCCAGCCTTTTTATGCAATCTGTAATGGGAAGTATGCAAAACACCAAGAGATAGCATTGCTGGTGTCCAAATTGAGCGCGGGGCAGCAGCACCTCCGCCCCGCACCCAAATCCAACAGAGCAGGGACGCTCATGGCGGATCCCCACCAAAACGCAAACGCGGCTCGAGCGCTATCCCAAAAAGGCTGCCCGAGCCGCGCTTAACGGTACGGCATGAATACTTAGCGCTCGTAAATCAAGTTACCTGCCAGGTAGGTGGTCTGAACCTTGGTAGCCTGGAGCTCTTGGGGGTCGATGGTGAGCGGGTTTTGGTCCAGGACTACCAGGTCGGCATACTTGCCGGGCTCCAAGCTGCCGAGGTTTTGCTCGTCGCCCGCTGCATAGGCGCTGCCCAGGGTGTAGTTGCGCAGGGCTGTTGCTGCATCGATGCGCTCGCTCGGTAACCAGCCGCCCTCGGGCCAGTGGCTTTTGGGATCCTGGCGCGTGATAGCCGTGTAGAGCACGTTCATGCTTGTAACAGCTGTGATGGGGCTATCGGTGCCGAAGGCTTGGCGGATGCCGCGCTGCTTATAGGTCGCAAACGGCCACATGATGCGGCTGCGTTCCAGGCCCAGATCGCGCTCGGGGCCGCCCGGGTCGAGTGTAATGTGACAGGGCTGGCTCGAGGCAACGACGTTAAGCTTGCGTAGACGATCGATGTCCTCGGGCAAGAGGTTCTCCAGGTGCTCGAGCGTGTTATGGCCGTGCTGGGGCAGGCCGTACAGGTCGGCGGCCTCCTCGAAGATATCCAGCGCGGCATGAATCGCACCGTCGCCGATGACGTGGATGCGCACGGTATGGCCGCGCTCCGCGGCCGCCAGAACCAGCTTGCGCATGCGCTCGGCAGGAACCGTCAGGCGACCTTGATCGCCCGGGAAGCGCGGGTTGGTATAGGGCTCGGTGAGATAGGCCGTGTGTTCGCTCGACACGCCGTCGAAGAACTGCTTAAAGCCTGGCGCCGAAAGCAGCGCGTTGTTCGCGTAACGTACCTGCAGCTCTTCCAAGCGCGATTGGTCATCCAGCAGCGTGGGAAACAAATGGGCTCGGATGCCCAACTTGCCGGCTGCCTGCAGTTTGTCGTAGACGTCGTCGCGGATAAAATCGCAGCCCGGCATGGGCATGAGCGACATATCGCATATCGAGGTGATGCCCTGCTCGGCCATCCGCCTCATTTGATCGGCGTAAGCGCTTGCGATGCGATCCTCGCCCAGCCACTCAAGGCAGCGCGGTAGCAGCTGCATGGCAGCCGCCTCGTGAGCAATACCCGTGAGCTCGCCGTTTGCGTCCTTGTCGTAGCTACCGCCCGCTGGTGGCTCGCTGTCGCGCGTGACGCCGAGTGCATCGAGTGCGCGGCTGTTGAGCCACAGCGTGTGCCCGTCGCCCGAATACATAACACAGGGACGATCGGGGAATGCCACATCGAGCGACGCCTTGGTAGGATGCTCGGGCGGGTCCCAACGGTAGTCGCGCCAGCCCTGCGTCACAACCCAAGCGTCGTCGGGCAGGTCCTGGGAAAACTCGAGCGCATGTTGCACCAGCGCCGCCTCGGACGTGCCCATATCCATGAGCATGTACGGCGAGGAACCGACCGAGGTATGGAAGAAGTGCAGATGAGCGTCATGGAAACCGGGGCAGACAAACTGCTCGCCGTAGTCGATAACCGACGTGGCGGCGGGAGCGGCGGCGATCACGTCATCGGGCGCACCGACTGCGACGATACGGTCGCCTGCGATGGCAATCGCCAGCTCGCGGGTGGTATCGATGCCGTCTTGCGCGGTAAAGACGTTCTTGGAGCGGATAATCCGATCGATATGTTGCATGGGCATCCCCATCTCTGGCAGGAAATTCAACACCCCCGAGTGTACTCCCCCGCCCTTGTAACAAAACCCCAAGCGGCAAACGGCAACTTTACCAGCCCTAGCGGCAGGTGGCATACTGGAAAGAGCCTGTACGATTTTGCGATCAACCCAGCAAGGAGCAAATCGACCATGACGAAGACCAAGGCACAGCAGATTATGGCGGCGACCGAGGCTCGCGCGGCTGACGACGTCACCGCGGCCATCCAAGATATCGCTACCGAGTTTGAACCATATATCATCAAGCAGCGCCGGCACTTCCATAAGCACCCGGAGCTGAGCCTCGCCGAGGAGCGCACGACCTCCGACATCGCCAACCAGCTCGACGCCATGAATATCCCCTACGAGCGTCCGCTCAAGACGGGCCTTGTGGCGACCCTTCGCGGCACCGCGCCCGACGCCTATCGCGAGGACGGCACGCCACGCCGCCGCATCCTGCTGCGCGCCGACATCGACGCCCTGCCCGTCACCGAACAGACCGGCGAGGAGTTCGCCAGCGTCAACGAGGGCTGCATGCACGCCTGCGGTCACGACTGCCATATCGCCATGATGCTCGGCACGTTGCAGATTCTGCGCCACATGACCGATGACATCCACGGCGAGATTCGCATCGTATTCCAGCCCAGCGAGGAAAACGGCCAGGGCGCCAAACTCATGATTGGCACGGGTGTGCTCGACGGCGTCGACGGCGCCTACGCCGCGCACATCTGGAGCGAGGTCGACGCCGGCACCGTAAGCTGCGAGCCCGGCCCACGCATGGCAAACACCGACTGGTTCCGCATCGACGTTCGCGGCACCTCGTGCCATGGCGCCATGCCCCAGCGCGGCCACGACGCCGTTATGGTTGCCGCCGAGATTGTCAACGCCCTGCAGACCATCGTCTCGCGCGAGATTAGCCCCTACGAACCCGCCGTCATCACCGTCGGCGAGCTGCACGGCGGCACCGCGCGCAACGTTATCGCCGGCACGGCGTACCTCGCCGGCACGGTGCGCACCTATGGCGACAAGACGCATGAGGAAATGCCGGAGCTCATGCGCCGCATCGTGGAGCATACCGCGGCAGCTCTGGGCGCCGAGGCAGAGCTCACCGACTACACCATCGCCAACTACAAGGTCGAAAACGACGCCGCCTCGAGCGAGCGCTGCCGTCAGGCTGTAATCAAGTGCCTGGGCCCCACCGGCCAAGGCCATTATCGCGGCACGCTTTCGGGCGAGGATTTTTCGGAGTACCTGCGTCGCGTACCGGGCGTGCTCGCCTTTGTAGGTACGCGCAACCCCAAGATTGGCGCCACGTACGCCCAACATTCCTGCTTCTACAAGATCGACGAGACCGTGCTGGCAAAGGGCTCCATGGTGGCCGCCCAGTATGCTATCGACTTTTTGGCCGAGCCCACGCAAGAGGAGCTCGACGGCCCCGCGATTACCGCGGTCGCCGAAACCAACCCCGATCTGGCCGCCAAGTTGCGCTCTGCCAAGGCGACGACCGCAGAGGCTCGCGACGCCATCCATGATGCCCGAACGGCTCGCCATGCCGCGATCAAGGGCATCCACGACGCACGCGCTGCTGCACGCCGTGAGGAGAAGCACGACGAGTAATCGATTCGCTGGCATCTCGCAGTCATAGCCACATCGCGATGTCAAAGCGGGGGCGGACGTTTCGACACGTCCGCCCCCGCTCATTCTTCAAGCGCTATTTCTACTATTTCTACCCCATCCCCAAATGGCAGACGGCATGGCTACTCGTCCTGAGGTTCCTCGTCGGAGCTTGGCTCGGACGCCGACTCAGGTGCAGGTGCCGGCTCAGGCGCAGGCTCGGTCGCGGGAGCGGGTGCAGGTGCCGGCGAAGCATCCGGAGCGCTGTAACCCGAAGCAGCGGACTTCTTCTCGAAGGGCAATGCAAAAGTCAGGACGTCGTCCTTATCCTCATCGGCCCATTCGCTTGCATAGCGTGCGACCCAATAGCCAACGGCACGGTGCTTGAGCATCTTGCCAAAGACCGTAAGAAATACGGTGACGAAAGCAACCAGCACCAGGAACAGCACGAGCGTGACGCCACCGCCGGTAACAATTGCCTCAATACCCGTAGGACGATAGTAGTAGCTATACATACCGACAGAGGCAATGGCGCCAAAGACGACCGTCAAGATCCATGTGACAACATTGGCGACCAGGCCCGTCAAAAACTCGGGAAGGAACGAAGCGCAGAACAGCTTGGTCTTGTTGTGCTTAAAGGCCGCCCAGACCTTATCGAGCGAAAACGCGCTCTCGACGCGACCGGTCACCGCAAAGTGCATCACGGCGATGTCGGCGAACATCTTAAAGAAGACACCCAGAATCGCCGAGGCAATCAGCGCCAGGACAAGCAGGCCGAGCGAACCGAACAGCGCAGCCTCGAGCGCATAGGAGCCATAGTAGGAGTACGAGCCTGCGGCACCAAGCGCCACGCCCTCCACCAGCGAAAGCACTACACCGATAACGGGAATGGCAGCGATAACCTCGAGCACGATCGAAATAACGCTCGAAAAGACTCCGAGACCAAACGACGTGGAACGCATGAGCGGACGGTCCATGCCGTCATCGACCTTGAGCGACAGATCACGGCCCCACTCGATACCAAAGCCGGAACCGCACACGCTCGCAATGCAAGCTGCCAAAAAGCCGATGGCAGCTGCAATGCCGCCAATAACGGGAATAAACAACACGAGCACCGACACAACGCAAATCAGCGCCGGCAAAAACGCGATTTGGCATACACGCTGAAGCACGCCCGGAGTCTTAGTCATATCTTGGAACGCCTGAGCCACACAGCCCTTTGGCGCATTCGCCACGGGCGGTTGCGGAACAAACTGCTGGGGCTGAGGCTGTCCCTGGGGAGCGGGGCCAGCGGCACCGGCATTAGGAGCACCACACACGCCGCAGAACTTGTCGTTATCGCCCATGGGGGCGCCACACTGCGAGCAGAACATAGAATCATCCCTTCGTATCTTGAACAAATCACTTGGATCGCAAACGATGTCTTTAGCATCATTATTGCCCAATGTGGGGTCAAATACTCAAAGATGACCGATTTGCAAGATACACGGCGCCAGCAGGCGGTTCGTTGAATACGTCTGTGCTAGTTCGTTCCGCGGAAGCCCTTGCCGACAATCTCGGAGCTGTCGACGATCGTGATAAAGGCACCCGGATCGACCTCGCGCGCATAACGGCGCAGCTGCACGGCCTCGCGACGGCTCAGCACGCTCATGATCACCGTCACGCACTTGCCCGAGAAGGCACCGTAGCCGCGGCTGATGGTCGCCGTGCGGTTGAGATGCTTGACGATAAACTCCTCGACCTTAAGGGGTTCGGAGCAAATGACCGTGCAGACCTTACGAAGATGGATGCTCTCGATGGCCTTGTCGACCACAAGCGTCTTGGCAAACAGGCCGAGCACGCAATACAGACCGACACGCGGGCCATACAAAAAGGCCGCGATGGTCACGATACCGATATCGACCAGCAGCAGGGCGCGGCCAATCTCGAGCGTGGTGCGGCGCTTGAGGATCATGGCAAGAATGTCCGTGCCACCCGTCGAGGCGCCGATGTCAAAGACAATAGCGCTGCCGAGCGCCGGCAAGATGACGGCAAAGCACAGGTCGAGCCACATATCGCCCGTCATCGAGACATCGGTCGGAATAAAGAGCTCAAACAGCGAAACATAGGCGGACAGCGCAAACGAGGCGAAGACACTCCAAAGAATCGCCTTGCGTTCCAAAAAGATAAAGCCCAAAACGACGAGAACCGCGTTGATAATCCACATAAAGACGCCGACGGGCAGGGTCGGGAACAGCGTGGACAGAATGACCGACACGCCCGAGGTGCCGCCAAAAGCAAAGTGATTAGGGGTTTTAAACGCAACGATGGCAAAGGCCGTAAGAATCAGGCCCAGATTGAGCTCGGCAAAAAAGCGCGGGAAACCCGGCTCCTGGCTGCGCTTTTGGCCGGCACGCTCGCCGCGCTCGATATCGGTGCGATCAACCACGCGCTCCATCGGCACTACGGGAGGACGATGCACCTCTTCGGCAGCACGCGATGCCGCCTCTGCCGCGGCGGCCTCAATCGCCCATGCCTTGCTTTCTGTTTCGTGCTCGTCAGCCATTACGGCAACCCCTCGTTAACAATTTGGAAACAATGCGCCCATTAGGGTAACGCGGAACGCGACGATTGCAACCCCTAGTTAGACGAGCGGTATGCCTACATCGGGGGGGGGCATACAAATAACGGCCGGCCACGCTTTTGCTTGCGCGGTCGGCCGTTTAACGTTTTCGCAGATAAAACCTGCCAAAACAAACCTGTCCCTTTTTGGAAGGTTATTCGTGCTGGCTGGTGCGGTGCTCGTACTCCTCGGGGGTGATGACGTCCTCGATACGCAGGTTGACGCCCGCCACCTCAAGGCCGGTCATCGCGGCAAGGCGCTCGGTGACACGTGCCTTGACATCGTCGAAGATCGCGGGCGCATAGGCACCGTACTCGATAATGACGGAGATGTTGACGACCACGCGATTGTCATCGGTGACCTCGACCGTCACGCCCTTGGTCAGATTCTCGGCACCAAACTGCTCCTGCACAAAGTGCATAAGGTTACCCTTCATGCCCAGAACGTGCGGCACCTCGCGGGTGGCCATGGCGACAATCTTCTCGATCACGCCGTTGGAATAGGTCAGCGAGTCCTCGGACTCGTCCGCCTCCTCGTCCATCTCCTCGTTGTCCTCGCCCGCATCGGACTCGGCCTCGACGAGCGCCTCGTCCTCGAGCGTTACGTCCTCCGCCTCGGCGGCGACGGTCTCGTCTGCCTCGAGCTCGGTATCGGCTACATCGACCTTCGTATTAAAAGCCATGGTTCCTCCTTATGCCTGCCGCGGATGCGACAGTCGAATACATATTAGCGACCGCTAAACAGACGGCCGAAGAAGTTGACGATCCCGTTTTCGCCGTCGCGAATTTGGCCGATCACGGCGCCGATCAGCACGAAGAATGCAATGACGAGCGTGTCCCACAGGCCCAACGTGAGCACCAACACGGCGAGGATAAAGCCAGCGACGGCGCCAAGCGTGGTGTTGGGATGACGCACGGCATAGCTCCAGATGGCAGCGCCCGTACCCTTGATGAGACCCATAGCCTCGTCAAAATCCGCGGCTGCCGCGTCTTGTAACTCGGTTGCCTCTGCTTTGGAATCAACAGGTTCGTTCGCCGGCGTGGCGCTCTGGTCAATCGTCAGGCGCGGCGTACGAGCGGTCTTGTCTTGATTGGTATCACTCACCGGAAACCTCCACGGTCTGGACGGTAGTCTTGGACGGCAAAAAACGAACGCGTGCGGTCGTGCCCGGCGTGCCAAGCATGGTGTCGCAAGCTTCCTCGATGCGCCGCTGCATCGCAGTAGCCAGAGATGCCACGTCCTTATCGTCAAGCGCGATAGCCTCGACCTTAAATCGGACGTGCGAATCGTCGGAGCCTTGGACGCGGGCCTCGACATGCTCGACCATCACGCGATCGTCGCGCTCTGCCGCAGTGCGAGCGCACGAAGAAAGCGCCGCGAGCGTGACCTCGATATTGCGCTCCCCCGCCGGATGCACACAGGACGGCTCGCGACGAGCAAACATCAGGCGGAAGAAGCTTACCAGCACGCCGATCGCCACAACTCCGCCGCATGCCGTCACGACAATGCGCGGCATGGGGTCGCGCATCAGCAGCATAAAGCGATACGTATACGGCCCCCAAAACTGGCAGACAAGCGTACCCAGCGCCACGATGGCGGCGGCAAGATACACAATCGCTAGGGCTCGTTTGAGTACGCGCACGTGGCGCTCCCTTCAAATCTCGGCACTCGAAATACAAAACGGTTCGCATCATTATAAAAGAGCCGGGTCCGGTGCTCTACGCACGCGGATCCGGCTCATCTATTCCACGAGGCTTGCATGCTCGCTTCATTATGCCCAGATATGCACGGCTTAACCCGTGCGGGCGCTACTCCTCCTCGAGGGCAGCGATGACCTCGTCGGTCATGTCCATGGTGCTGTAAACATCCTGGACGTCGTCGAGCTCCTCAAGACGGTCGATGAGGCGCTGAACCTTCTTGGCGTCGGCGCCGGAGACCTCGGTCGGGGTGGTCGGGACCATGGTGGTCTCGGAGCCCTTGACCTGGACGCCCTGCTCCTCGAGCGCCTTGGAGACAGCCATGACCTCGTTAGCAGTAGTCCAGACGATCCACTCCTCGCCGGCATCCTCGTAGTCCTCGCCACCGGCCTCGGCGATGGCCATCATGAACTCATCCTCGTCACCGGCAGCACCGTTGGCGATCATGGTCTCCTTCTTGGCGTTCTCGTCCAGGATCTCCTTGGCAACAACGATCTGGCCCTTGCGCTCAAACTGGAAGGCGACGGAGCCGGAGGTGCCCAGGTTGCCACCAGCGTGGGAGAAGGCGGAACGGACATCAGCGGCGGTGCGGTTGCGGTTGTCGGTCAGGCAGTCAACGTAGACGGCGACACCGGCGGGGCCGTAGCCCTCGTACACGATGTTCTCGTAGACGGCAGCGTCGGCACCCGAACCAAAAGCCTTGTCGATAGCGGACTTGATCTTGTCCTTGGGCATGGACTGAGCCTTGGCCTTGGCAACGGCAGCGGCGAGGCTGGCGTTGTTCTCGGGCAGCGGGTCACCGCCGAGACGGGCAGCAACGGTGATGTTGCGGCTCAGCTTGGAGAAGAGGGCGGAACGCTTGGCGTCCTGCGCGCCCTTACGATGCTTGGTTGTGGCCCACTTAGAGTGTCCGGACATACGTGTCTCCTATCGGTTTCGACCTAAAGCCCAGCGCAGATGCTCGGGCAATATAAACAAACGTCGTTATGATATACCTACTGGCCTGCGAGATAAACCCCAAAATGAAGGCGTCGTGATGATGCCACCCTTTGGTGCAAAGCAACCTGACCCCAATGCACCAAATTAGGACCAGAGGAGGTCGCTGCGGGTGATGGTGGCGCCGATGGCAAAGGGCATGCAGGCGATGACCGGATACAGGTAGCGCATGTAGGTCGAGCCATTGCAGGGACCGATCAGGCACACGGCGAGCACGCCCAGCAGCGGCACCCAAATGGCCAGCCCGCGCCACGAATGACGACGTAGCAGATAGAGCACCACGGCGATCATGATCCACACATAGGTGGCCGAGCTCATGGTGAGCGAGATAAACGGGATGCGTTGTACTGCCACGCGATACAGGTTGATCAGGTGGTCGCACCAGCGCACGACCTTGCTATCGACCGGATGGAAGTCAAAGTACTTGAGGTTATCGGGCTTCGCCATAATCTCGGCACTGCGCGCCGTGCTGTAGACCCACGCATCGCGGGCGCTCGGATAAAAGTAGCCGTAGTAGTTATTGATGAGCGCCGAGATATAGCACTCGGGATCCTTTTTGAACATCTGGGCCCACACCTCAAAATAAGCCTTGATGTCCTCCTGCGAGGCGTACTCGTTAAAGCAATTTTTGACGGCGTCCGACTTATCCGGGTTGTAACGGCGCCCCAGATTCTCGTACTTGAGCACACGGTCGATCACGGCACGCTCTTCGTCGGTCACCAAGCCGTCGCAAGGAGCCTCCACGATGGTGCCGTCCTCCTTAACCGTGGGGTTGACGCCCGAGTTGAGGCCGTCGTGCTTTTGGACAAAACGAGCCGTCTGCTGGAACGGAATCGAGAGGATTTCGCGCTTGGAACCAGGCGTGATGTCGTGTGCCGGCATAAAGACCTTGGTGAAGTACATATTAGAGGCAAGGCAGAGCGCAAGCACCGCAAGAACTCCCACCCAGCGGAAACGCGGGGTGGCGCCCGAAGGCGCAGCACCAGCCTGCTTGGCTGCACGACGAGCCACATGCACGTCCCATGCGCAAAGCGCCGCCGCGATTACGCATGCCGCCAGGGGAAACACCAGGCCGCCGTTACGCAGAAACGTGGAGCCCATGGCGCCCAGAGCAAGCAGCAGCCAGTCGTGGCGCGCAAAGAGCACGGGGGCTTTCTCGCCCGTTCGCTCGACATTGGCATCACGACGGGGCAAGCCACATGCCACGAGCTTGACGGTCTGTACCAGCAGCACCAAGAACGCGTCGGCAAAGAGCACGTCTTTGGTGAGCAACGCCGCGTAGTTAGAGAACATCGGCATAAACACAAAGAACAGCAAGATCACGCCGCGGACCGGCAGGCTCACGCCCAGCTTGCGCAGCGACGAGATGGAATAGGCCATGCAGGCGGCCGTAATGACGAACTGAGCGCAGGTGTAGATGGCAAGACCTGCGTTGGCGCTGTTGAACAGTGAAAGCCCCAGCTGGACGCACGAACCGATGATAGCCGTGTGCACCACGGGATGATGTCCGTTGAGCAACACATTGGGATTGAGCAGACGCAGGTAGTCACTCGTGCCGTTGGGGTAGTTGAACCACTGGCGAATCTGCGCACCCGTATCTCCCATAAAAAGGCCGGGCAGCGAAGCGATGAGCGTGGGCGCCCAGGCGACCATAAGCACCAGGAAGGGCCCGGCAAAGGGATGGACCGAGAGCACGGCGTGAGTCACACGCCATACGCGGCCAAAGTGCGCCTCGGAAAACGGAATGCGCCGAGAGCTCAGCCAATCTAGACACTCAAAGGCAAGGTAGAAGGCAACGACCGCCAAGAGCATCCAGCCCGCGCCGCCAATCCAGGCGCAGATGATGCGGGCTTTGTCGCCAAGGACAATCTCGGCCGAGTCGGTGAGATCGTAGCTGCGGCCGAACACCATGCAGATGGCGAAGAACAGCGACGGCAGAATGATCGATGGACGCCAGGTGTCGCCACGGCCAAAGAACACGTAGCGAAACGGCAAGGTGAGCAGGCAGGCAAGCGCAAGCAGCATGACCGCGTCGGTATGGCCGGCAAACGAGAGGAGCACCTCGTAGCACACGTACAGCATGCCCGAGGCTTTGGGGTCAATCGCCAAGACTGCGTTGCTCGACACCGGGGCAGGATCGATGGAAAACGCCGTGGTCGCCAACAGCGCGAGCAAAAATGCGATGAGCGTCTGCTTGGCGGGGTAGCGCTTAAACCAGACGATGCGGGCAGCGTCGCGCGCAGCCGTTGTGGAGAGGTCGGAATCCTTCACAGTCCGAAAGCCTTTCTAGAAACCTATCAAACTCGGCAAGACCACCACAAAGGTGCCTGTCCCCTTTGTGGTGGTCTTGGTTAGGCGTCGAGGTAGATGCGCTGGGGACGATTGCGGTGTCGGGCGAAGATGATGAGCGCCAGACCGGCAATCACGAGTGGCAGGCTCAGCAGCTGGCCCATGGTGATGACGCCCCCCAGCAGATAACCCAGCTGGGCATCGGGCACGCGCACGAACTCAACGAGAAAGCGGACGATGCCGTACCCCATCACGAACACGCCCATAAACGTACCCTGGGGCAGCAGCGGCTTTTTGCGGCTGAGCACCTGCAAAATACAGAAGAGCACGACGCCCTCTAGGAATGCCTCATAGAGCTGGGAAGGATGACGCGGCATATCGCCCGCGGTGCCGCCAAAGATCACGCCCCAGGGCAGATCGGTCGGCTTGCCCCACAGCTCGCCGTTGACAAAGTTGGCGCAGCGTCCCAGACATAAGGCCAGCGGAGCACCGATAACGGCAAGGTCGGCGATGGTCCAGGCGTCGAGCTTGTACATGCGGCACACGAGCACGCCGCCGATGATGCCGCCCACCAGGCCGCCATGGAAGCTCATGCCGCCTTCATTGGTAGCAAAGATCTCGAGCGGATGCGCCCAGTAGTAGCCGTCGCCGTAAAAGATGACGTAGAACAGGCGGGCGCCAATGATAAGGCCAAAGACCACGCCGACCACGACACTCGTCAGGTCGTCGACCGTAATGTCAAAACCCCAACGGCGCTGCGTGCGGTACATGACGACCGCCGTGAGCAGAGCTCCGACCACATAGGCCAAGCCGTACCAGTAGATGGTGATGGGCCCCGCCGAGATGGCGACGGGATCAAGCATATGGTAGAGGTCGTTGAGCATATCGGTCCCCCTGCTCCCTACATACAAATGCGGCCGCGGGCCTTGCGCTCGCAGCCGCATATTCGGGCGTGACGTCTATGCGGAGCATATCGCCCGCAGCTTTCACTTCTTAGAACGGCGCATACTCGTCGTACAGGTCATCGGTCTCGCCGGAGGCATTGACCTGCTCGACACGCGTAACGCCGGGCACGTGCTCCTTGAGGATACGCTCGATGCCCATGGAAAGCGTCAGGGCGCTCATGGGACAACCGGCACAGGCGCCCTGAAGCTCCAGCTTGACGACGCCCTCGTCATCAACGCCCACATACTCCATATCGCCGCCGTCGGCCTGCAGGTTGGGGCGAATCTCTTCAAGAACCTTCTTAAGCAGCTCTTCGTTAACAGCCACAGGGGCTCCTTTCTCACAATTACGCGGGCGCGCCCGCGGACAGAAGCTATGTTACTACAGCCATGTACCCGCTCACGAGCCGTCCATGCGCGCAGACGCGACTTTCACGAGTAGTCAATTTGGGACGGGGCTCTTTGAGCTGCGTTCGTCGTCAGATAGCGACAACGCATATTACTGTCGAGCCTGTCCCCCGGTACCAATCTGGACATCGACGATGACCTGGCGGTAGCTGATGCCGCAGGAGTCGAGGATGCGGCGGCTGATGCGTCCGTCATCGGTGTCGGCGTACTTGTTGTCCAGGTAGACGACCTCGCCCACGCCCACCTGAGCCAAAATCTTGGCGCAGTCATGGCACGGGAACAGCGTGACGTAGACCGTGGAACCCTCGAGGTCCTTGAGCGAGCCACGGTAGTTGAGCACGGCGTTGGCCTCGGCATGGACCACGTAGTTGTGCTTGTCCTGCAGCGGGTCGTCGCTCGTACCCCACGGAAAAAAGTCGTCATTGAGCGCCGAGGGTGTACCGTTGTAGCCCACCGAAAGGATGCGGTGGTTGGTGTTGGCGATGCACGCACCCACCTGCGTGTTGGGGTCCTTGCTGCGGCGCTGCGCGGCGATGGCCACGCTCATAAAGAACTCGTCCCAGCTAATGACGTCCAGGCGCTTGCCTGACGAAGTTTGATGAAGATCGTCCGACATGGCAGACACCTCCGTAATCGCAACAGTTTGACCCATTGTAGCAGGTGGAAGGCAGAGGCGTTTTTGTCCCACCGCCTCATCACTACGCGCGACGGGGCTTTTGATTGATGTGGTAGAGCTCGGCCAAGCCGCGAAGCGTCAGCGCGTCGTCGACCGTCAGGCTATGACCGACAAGGGCCGCAAGCGCCTCGGCATCGTCGCCGGTAATGACGATGGGCACGCTGCCCTCCCCCGCGGCCTTGGTCGCGCGCATCTCGGCGAGCACCATGTCGAGCATGCCGTCGATGCGGGCCACCTCGCCCAAGACCACGCCCGAGCGCATCGCCTCGCGCGTGTTACGGCCGATGACATGCGTAGGTGCCGAGGGCTCGACCTGCGGCAGGCGCGCCGCAGCGGCCGAGAGCGAGCGGGCGCCAAGTGCCAGACCCGGCGCGATGACGCCGCCGACAAAGGTTCCGTGCGTATCGATGACCTCGATATTGGTCGTTGTGCCCAGGTCGATCACGATGCACGGAGAGCCGTAGACGGCACGGGCCGCCACGGCGTCGGCGATGCGGTCGGGGCCGATCTCGGCCGGGTCGTCGTAGTGGACGGGCATGCCGGTCTTGAGGCCCGGCCCCACGGTGAGCACGCGCCCCGTGCAGGTACGGGAAAGAGCCGCCTTCCACGGGCGCTCGAGCGCCGGCACCACGCAGCTCAGCACGGCCGCCGTGGGCACGAGCGCGCCGGGCATGCCCGCATCAGCCGCCAGCGCGGCCATGACTTGAGCGAGACGCATACGCGCTTCGTCGGCCGTAATGCTCGATGGCGTCGTGATCTCGCACGTCGCAAGCGGGCATTCCTGCGCCGCGGCCGAATCCTCGGCAAACAGGCCAAAGCGAATGAACGTGTTGCCCACGTCGACCGTCAATATATATGCGCACCCATTAAGCATCGTCGGCGCTCCTTTCGTCTGCCCAGCAGTATATCGCCTACCTAAACCAGTCATCCCAAAATGACTAGCTTGCGGCTATACTGGTGCGCGGTCGCGCGCGAGCTCACGCGGCGGCCCTTGGTAACCCGACTTCCCGCGCCGCATCCGTAGCGGCGCTCCCGGGGGAAGCGGATATACGCAAAGGAGTTCTATATGAGCAATCCCTCGAACCGCGCTTCGATGCGCGGGCAACTCACACTGCGCGGCGTCGTCATCGGCGTCCTTGGCTGCGTGATCATCACGGCAAGCTCGGCCTACACCGCCCTCAAGATGGGCGCACTCCCCTGGCCGATTATTTTCGCTGCCGTCATCTCGCTGTTCTTCCTGAAGCTCATGGGCAACGCCAGCCTCAACGAGGCCAACGTCACCCACACCATCATGTCCGCGGGCGCCATGGTCGCCGGCGGTCTGGCGTTTACCATCCCGGGCGCCTGGATGCTGGGCTACGCCGACCAGATTAGCTGGCTCGACATGTTTATCGTGGCGCTCGCCGGCACCATCTTGGGCCTTCTGGCCACCGCGCTCATCCACCGCCACTTTATCGTGGACGCCGCACTGGAGTTTCCCACCGGCAACGCCGCAGCTCAGACCTTGCGCGCGACCGAGGCTGGCGGCAAAACAGGCAAGCAGCTCTTTGGCTCCATGGCCGTCGCCGGCATCTACAGCGTGCTTCGCGACGCTCTGGGCGTGGTGCCCAGCATGCTGTGCACGCTCAATATCCCCGGCGTGACCTTTGCCATCTATAACTCGCCCATGCTGCTCTCCATCGGCTTTTTGGTGGGCTTCGCCCCGGTCGCCTTCTGGTTTGCCGGCGCGCTGCTGGGTAACTTTGGCATCATCGTGGGCGGCACCGCTGCCGGTCTATTCGACGTTGTGACTGCACAGGGCATCGTCAAGTCCCTGGGCATGGGCCTCATGATGGGCTTTGGCGTCGCCGTCGTCCTCAAGGACATCCTGCCACAGGTCGCCGGTATCGTCCGCGGTCTTGCCGCCGACAGCTCCACCGACACCGACGAGCAGTCGCTCATCTCGGGCTCCCTTAAGCTCGACGCCGGTATCATCGGCCTGGGCGCTGCCGCCATCGCCGTGATCATCGCCATCGTGCTCGACCTTGGCCCCGTTCCGGCCGTCATCGTCACGCTGTTCACCTTTGTCACCACCATCATGAGCGCGCAGAGCTGCGGCCAGACGGGCATCGACCCCATGGAGATCTTTGGCCTCATCGTCATGCTCATCGTGGCTGCCTTCGCGCAGCTCGCGCAGGTCAAGCTGTTCTTTATCGCCGGCATCGTGGCCGTGGCGTGCGGCCTTGCGGGCGACGTCATGAACGACTTTAAGGCCGGCGCCGTGCTGGGCACCAACCCGCGCGCGCAGTGGGTCGGCCAGGCCATCGGCGGCATCGTGGGCGCCCTGGTCGCCGCCGCTGTCATGGTCGCGCTCGTCACCGCCTACGGCCCGGACGCCTTTGGCCCCG
The DNA here is from genome assembly GCA_958427895.1 of uncultured Collinsella sp. GTDB lineage: Bacteria > Actinomycetota > Coriobacteriia > Coriobacteriales > Coriobacteriaceae > Collinsella. The sequence goes on along the minus strand of CAUADW010000007.1, from coordinate 20,393 downwards.
ACAAGAGCTTTGTTGCCGCGCAGGCAAGCGTCGTCGCCACCATGGTCTCGGGCATCCCGAGCGTGCCGTGGTTCGTTGGCGGCTTTATCGCCGGCATCGTCATGTACTGGCTCGGCATTCCGGCCATGATGATCGGCCTGGGCGTGTACCTGCCGTTCTACATGTCACTCACGGCATTCCTGGGCTCCTGCGTCAAGCTCGCCTACGACAAGTGGTCCGCCCACCGCGACGCCACCGCTGGTCTTTCTGACGAGGAGAGGGCTGCCAAGGACGCCGCCTTCCAGGAACAGGGCCTGGTTGTCGCCAGCGGCCTGCTCGGCGGCGAGTCCATCGTCGGCGTTATCCTGGCGTTTGTCTCCGTGGGCTTAAGCCTGCTGGGCTAAGCTGAGCAGCTGCTCGACAGCAACCATATTGCCTACGGCTTGCCCGGCCGGTAGCTTCTGCGGCTGCTGACCGGGCTTTTTGATATCGAAACAAAGAAAGGCCGGCGCGCTGCGTTTAACAGCGCGCCAGCCTTATCGGTTAAGCTATCGAAGCGTTCCTGCTATGAACCGAAGTTCGTTGCAGAATCTACGCTCGAAACGCTACATCTGCTTGCGACGACGATCGCTCAGCGTCACACCAGCGGCCACGAGGGTGATACCGCCGATGACGAACACCTCGCCCGCAAGAGCGGAGTCATCGCCAGTCTGGGCGAGCGCGGCCGACGTAGCCTTCTTCTTGGCGACAGGAGCCTTTGCAGCAGCCTGCGCAACCTGAGCCTTGGCCTGCGGCTCAGCCTTGGGATGATACTTGTCGTACTCGGCCTGCGCGGCAGCCAGGGCATCCTTGGCATCGCCAAGCTCGGCAAGCGCGGCGGCATAGGCGTCGTTGGCATCGGACAGCTTGGCATCGGCATCGCTCAAAGCAGCCTTGAGACCAGCGGCGGCATCGACGGCAGCCTTATAGCGAGCGTAGGCAGCGTTCAGCTTGACCAGCTTCTCGTTGCCCGTCGTGCCCGCGGCAAGGGATGCCTTGTGATCGACAGCCTCAAGATCGGCCTTGAGTGCCTCGTCGTTGGCAAGCTCTGCCTTGGCCTTGAAGATATCGAGGTTCGCATCGACGACGGCTTCGTTGGCGGCCTCGAGCTGCTTCTGGGCATCGGCGACACCGGCGACGGCGGCGTCATAGGCGGCCTTGGCGTCGTCGACCGCCTTCTGGGCGCCGGCGAAGCGCTCGAAGGCCTTGTTTGCGGTGGCAAGCTCGCCCTCGGCGGCCTTGGCCTTGGCCTGCGCGTCGGACACAGCCTGCGCCTTGGCGGCAACCGCCTGCTTGGCGTCCAAAAGAGCAGTCGCGGCCTGGACATCTGCGGCCTGGGCCTTGTCTACACCAGCCTGGGCGGCATCGTCGGCCTTCTTTGCCTCGTCAAGCGAGCCCTGCTTATTCGCAAGGCCCGCTTGGGCGGCATCGCGCTTGGCAGCAAGGTCCTTGACCGAAGCCGTGGCGTTGTCATACGCCTCATTGGCCTGTTCGGACTTTGCCTTGGCGGCATCGCGGGCGCTGCGAACCTTCGCCTTGTGAGCAGCGGCCTCGGCTGCCTTCGTCTTGCTGTCAGCAAGCGTGGCGTTTGCCTTATCGAGAGCCGCCTGGGCAGTAGCGGCCTCGGCCTTGGCGGCATCGAGGTTCTGCTTGAGGGACTCGATGTCGATTCCGCCGAGTGCGTCCTTCGCGGCGTCGTATGCCGTCTTCGCGGCGGCGGTACCGGACTTAGCCTTCTCGTACTCACCCTTGGCGGTGTTCATGTTCACATCTGCTGCGGTGAAAGCGTCCTGGGCGGCATCCTGCCCGTTTACAGCTGCGAAGTAAGCTTCCCTAGTAGTTCCAAAGTTCTTCTGCGCCTCGGCGAGCTTGCCCTGAAGCTCCTTGAGCTGCGCCTTCTGCGCCTGCGTGCCGCCAGCGTTATAGGCAGCGTCGATGTAGTCGTTCACGAGCTTCTTGAACTCGGAGACAGTGAAATCCTTCTGCCCCGTGCTCCCGCTATAGTCGAAAACGGTTACCTCGGAATCGGTATTCTTACCGCTACCGGTCGCGATGCCGATAGCCTTCGCGCCGGCATCGATGATGTTTAGATAGTGCCCGCACTCATGGTAGATGCTGTTGTAGTGCTGGTAGATATAGTAGGAATCATATCGATGGCTTCCAAGTGCGTCACCATACTGCTCGACGTACTTATCGAACGCCTTTTTCTCCTGGGTGTAGAGACCGGTATATGGCCAGCCGAGGGTATCCTCGGTCTCGCCTCCGGTGTATGCCCCGCCGCCGCCTGCAAGATTCTCACCTTGATCGAAATAGCAGTTCGAGTGTCCCCAGATGTTCGATGAATATGATGTATTGAGGGCGGCTGCCGCAGTCATGCGGAGGCTGACGCTAAGCTCAGACTGGCCGTTCGCCTTGCGGAGGTTGTTCTGGGTATCGAGGTAGGTCAGGGCGTTACGCATCTGCTCCAAGGAGAGCGGATTGGTGTCGCGAGACATGTCCTGATCGACGTACTTGTCATACCAGTCCTGTTTCTCTGTCGTCCCCATGAGCATCGACGCGGCGGTACTTGCATTTGACTTCTGCTGGGCGGTGAAATCGCTGCTGTTGCTGATGTAGGCCATAAAGCCGAGCATGCCCTTATTGATGACTTCCTGGTCAACGGTCATGTTGGACTTTAGGTCTGCAATCTGCTGCTCAAGAGCCTCAACCTGGGCATTAGCAGCGTCATAAGCCTTTTCCGCGGCGTTCGAAGCGGCGCAGGCTGCCTCCCACTCGCTGCGCTTCTGCTTGCGAACTTCGACAAGCTTATCGTACTCAGCCTTCTTGTCGGCCTCGGTCTGCTGGGCCTGCTCGTATGCCGTCTTCGCGGCGTCACGCTTACTGGCCGCGTCCTTGTACTCCTTGTTTGCCGCATCGTATGCAGACTGGGCAGATGCCACAGCAGCGTTGGCGGCGTTGGCCTTCTCCTGCGCGGCAGCGACGGCAGCCTGGGCGGCCTGCAGATTTGTCTGTGCGGTGGCGTCGGCATCCGTCGCGGCATTGAGCTCCGCCTGCGCGGTCTTGAGCTCACCAGCAGCAGCGATCTTGGCGGCCTCAAGCGCACTCAGGTCAACACCCGTACCCGAGACGGCAGCATCGAGCGCGGCCTGCGCCTGGTTGAACTTCTGCTGGGCGTTATCACGCGCGGTGGTTGCGACTGCGAGAGCAGCGGCAGTCTCCTGCTTCTTGGCCTGGGCAGTCGTCAAAGCTGCCTCGGTATTCTGCTTTTCCTGCTGGGCGCTGGCCTCGGCAGCCTTGGCCTGGTCCAGATTGTCCTGTGCAGTAGTAACGGCCTTATTGGCGTCATCGAGCTTTGCCTGCGCGTCCTCGACGGCCTTCTTGGCGGCCTCGTACTCGTCCATACCCATGGCCTCGAGCTTGGCCTGGGCATCATCGAGGGCCTTCTTGGCCTCATCCTGCTTTGCCTTGGCGTCCTTGAGCGCCTGGGTCTTATCCTCGACACTCTTGTTGGCCTGTTCGAGCTGATCGTTCAGGTCGCCCAGCTTCTTCTGCTGCTGCTCGGTCTTTTCGACGGCCGCTTTAAGCTCGTCAATCTTCTCCTGAAGCGCGGCTACCTCGGCCTCGTTCTGCTCGGCGGCGTTATCGGTCACGGCCTGCGAGGCCTGATTCTTTTGCTGCTGCGCCTGCTTTTGAGACTGGCCCGCCGCGTCGGCCTTCTTCTGGGCGGCATCGTAGGCGGCCTGAGCGTCCTTGAGCTGCTTTGCCGACTCCTCGGCCAGCTGGGCAGCCGTCTTTACGACCGCTTGGTTACCGGCGGCAACGGTATTCTCTACAGAACTACCCCCCCCCCTGAACAGAATCGCCGTTATCGGTTGACGGTGCGGCGATTGCCGCCAGCGGCGACATGAGCGGCTGAGCGATGAGGCCCGCCGTCAAAACGGTTGCGACGGCGCGGTTGGCAACGCCCTTGACGTTGACGGCCTTGGCCCTAGGCTCAAAGTGTTGTGGACTGTAGTTTGCCATGGCTTTCTCCCTTTGACACGGATGTATCCATACGTATCAAATGGTAGCTGTCGATTTTTGAATTCTGTTGCGCAACATTGGCGACCAGCGTTTTTTTTGAAATTCGTGCTCCTGTGCTTCACAATTTCGTCACATTTGAAGGAGCTGGTGCATCATATTTTCGCGGGATGGAATTGAGCCTGTGATTTGCATTTGCTCCCGCGTCATCCGCCCTATCGGATTCCGCATCCAACAGACACCCCGCCCGCCACGGTGTAGAGTTAAGACAACGGGCGCGTTGCGCGGACCGCGCTGGAACGAGGTGGACATGGAACTCGACAAACAACAGATCAAGCGACTACGCGAACGCCATCACCGGCGCCACGGCATCCGCCCTGCTCATAGCGAGGCCATGGAGAACGCCACCCGCTTCCTAAAGCGCGCATTCAACATTCGCGAGGGTCGCGCGTCCTACCACGTAATCCGCAAGCGCTTTGTAAACGGGGCACGCCTGACCGGCTCCCACCTATGCATCCTCATCATCGCCATGCTCATCGCGAGCATCGGCCTCGATATCGACTCGGACATCGCCATCGTGGGCGCCATGCTCATCTGCCCGCTTATGGGATCGGTCCTTGCCATGGCATACGGTATTGCCACGCTCGACCGCGAGATCACCCTTGAGGCCGTCGCGAGCTTGGCTCTACAGATGGCCTTTTGCCTGGTCACGTCCACGTTGTACTTTAAGCTCTCGCCCCTTGGCACCACCACGGCCGCCATCATCGACAATTCGACACCGACTGTTTGGGACCTTGCCGTCGCGCTCGCGGGCGGCTTTGCGGGTGGCCTGGGCAACTCGCGCGACCAGGAACCCGCCACGCTCATCGCCGGCGTGGCCGTGGCGACCGCGCTCATGCCGCCCCTGTGCGCGGCGGGCTATGGCATCGCCATCGCAAGCGGGTCGCTGTTTCTCTCGGCACTCTACGAGTTTGGCATCAACGTGGTCTTTATCGCACTCGCGGCCGAAGCCGTACTACTTCTTCTGCGCGTGCCGCTCAAGCGCGACCTTAACGGCGACGGCATTGTGACCGCCGAAGAAGACGCCGAGGTCAACGAGCTGTCACGCAAGGTGCGCCGCCGCATCATTGTGGGCACGATGATCTTTACCATCCCCTGCATTGTTATGACGGCGGGTTCCATTGGCTCGGCGCAGGCCGGCGTGCAGGACGGCTACGGCGTCACCGAAACCACGCGCGAGCTTGCCGCGGTGCTGCCGGGCTTTAAGGATTACACCGTCGCCGTCGAGACCTCGGCTGCCGAGGGCGAGGAAGAGGGCATCGTCGAGCGCGAGGTTGTCGCCCATGTGACGACAGGCGAGGCGCTTGGGGCACACGACCGCCACGTCGCCCGCAAGCTCATAGACCTCAACGTACCCGAGCTCGATCGCGTGGAATTTGACGTGAAGTGATGCAGAACGCAGCGCTACAGCTCGTACTTGTACACGCGGTAGATGTACTTTTCGGCTTCCATCTCGTAGGTGGCGATGGGTAGACCGTAGCGATCGTACTCGGTGAAGGTCTTGGCCTGACCCGATGCCACGAGCATGCTGTTCGAATTGCCGACGCGCTGCACGCTGCTAACGTAGCCCGAGAACGGCACCGCGATCTGGTCTTCGAGCCCGTAGGTGCGTGCCACCTCGTCCACCGTAAAGATGCGCCCAAACGAATGCGAGCCGCAGCTGTAGTCGGTCACCACCGCGGCGCCCAGCTGGCCCCAGTCGAACTTGGGATAGCTTTCGGCCGCACCAAAGTTGTTGTCGTATAGCAGCACCTGGTAGCGACCAGTCGCGGTCGTCTCGTCGTTTGGCAGATAGGTCACGCTGTGCTGGCCCGCGTTGAGCGAAAAATCGCCCTGAGCTTGCAGCAGCTTGTCCTCAAAGCCCGAGCCGGCCCATTGCCGCTCCTTTCTATTTCTGGGTCCATCTTCTCACTGTTGGCGGCCGAAAATGATCCGTTTTCCTCCGTCCCCGAGAGGTCATTTTTTAGTACTTGAAGAAACCCTCGCCCGAGCTTTCGCCCAGCTTGCCTTCGTCGAGCATCTGCTTGAAGACGGACGCCATGGCCTTAAAGTTGTAGGGCATCATCATCTTCTTGAGCAGCGGGCTCACCAGGCCCGGGACCTTCTGATACTGCATAACGATGTTGTACGCCGTCTGGATGCCCACGGTGTCGAATACGCGGAACGGGCCCTTGGGAGCGCCAGTGCCGCGCGTCCACGCGAGGTCGATGCTCTTGGGGTCGCTGACGCCCGAGACGTACAGGTCCAGGCCCGAAAGCAGCCACGGCACCAGCATGGAGTTGAGCAGGTAGCCGTTCTTTTCCTTGTTGACGGGAAGCGCCAGCATGCGAATGTCGTTGGCGAAGTCGACGAGCTCGTCGAAGTAGCGCTTGTCAGTCTGGTCCTGAGCCATGACCTCGGTCATGTTGTTCTTCCAGATGGAGTTGGCAAAGTGCAGCGACAGGTACTTCTCGGGGCGGCCAGTGTACTTGGCAAAGGTGCTCGGTAGCAGCGTGGAGGAGTTGGTCACGACGACGGTCTTTTGCGGGAGAACCGGGGCGAGCTTTTTGTAGAAGTCGATCTTTGCCTGGGTATCCTCAGCCATAGACTCGATGACCAAATCGGCGTCGGCCACTGCCTTGGCAAGATCGAGCTCTAGCTTGAGTGTGGAGTAGGCGCGCTCAACGGCGGCGAGTGCCGCCTCTTTGTCGAAGGGCTTGCCGCTATCGGCGATACCGGAGCACCACTCGCCCGTGCCGTCCGCCATACCCTCGATTGCCGCGATGTACTCCTCGCGCACATGATCGATCTTGGGCTGGGTGCGGCCGATGCTGCCCTCGCTGCGCAGCCAAATCGTTACATCAAAGCCGCAGTAGGCAGCCTGAAAGGCAATCTGGCTTCCCAGCACGCCACCGCCGGCGACGCAAACGGTCTTGTAGCTCATGGGACGGTCCTCTCTTACGTAATTCCATAGATGTGTATTTATTCAACCGTAAGGAGGCCGCGAGCCGGGGGCGGGTTCTATAAACGGACGGTAATTTGCGGCGAACGGCTACATATGTTCATTATCTCAGGGTTCCATGTCCAGCAAAAACGGGTGGTAGCCGGTACGACTACCACCCGTTTGTCTTATATCCGGCTCGAAGTAGGCCAACTACTTCTTAATGCCGCGTCCCAGACGCTTGGCGACCGATGCAACGGCCTCCTCGCTGGCCGACCCGCAGCTCACGCAGCCATCGTGGGCACGCATCTGGCCGGTGACCTCATCCATCGCGAGCGGCGCCACCTTCTCGAGCTTAAAGCCCTTACCGGCGCGCATGTTTTCCTTAGCCACGCTGATCATGAGCTTAATGCGGTTGAGCTGGTTGACCTCGGATGCACCGGGGTCGTAGTCCACCGCGACAATGTTGCTCTCGGGGTGCTGGCGGCGCAGCTCCTTGATCACGGCCTTGCCCACCACGTGGTTGGGCAGGCACGCGAAGGGCTGCGTGCAGATGATGTTGGGCGCACCGTGATCAATTAGGTCGAGCATCTCGGCCGTGAGCAGCCAGCCCTCGCCCATGTTGTTGCACACCGAAAGCACCGTGCGGGCCTTGTCCGCCATGGTGCCGATGCGCTCGGGTGCCTCGAAGCGGCGGGACTTCTCGAGCATCTCTTCCACCGGCGTTCGCATCCAGTCCACGAGCTTGATGAGCGCCTGCATACCAGCGCGCGTGGTAGCAGAGCTACCCAGCTCATCCTTCTGCAGCTCGGCGTTGCTCATGGAGTACAGGAAGAAGTCGAGCAGGCCCGGTACCACGGCCTCGCAGCCCTCGCGCTCGATAACGTCGACCACGTGGTTGTTGGCCGTGGGGTGGAACTTGACCAAGATCTCGCCGACCACGCCCACGCGCGGCTTGGTGCCCTCGCCCACGAGCGGCATGGTGTCGAACGCGCGGATGGCTTCGCGGCACAGCTTGGTGTAGTTGTGGCGGTTAAACTTGGGCGCCAGCTTGCGGGCGCGCGCCATGTACTCCTCGTAGAGCGCATTGGCGGCGCCGGGCGTGGCCTCGTACGGGCGGCAGCGGTAGAGCATCTGCATCATCACGTCGCCAAAGAGCACCGCGTAGACTGCCTGCTTAAGCAGCGCCGGCGTAACCTTAAAGCCGGGGTTGTCCTCGCCGAGCGCCACGGCCGAAAGCGAGATTACCGGAATCTCGGGGTGGCCGCTCTCGCGCAGCGCCTTGCGGATGAGCGCGATGTAGTTAGTGGCACGGCAGCCGCCGCCGGTCTGGCTGATGACCACGGCCGTCTTGGACAGGTCGTACCGACCGCTCTCGATGGCCTCCATGATCTGGCCCGTCACCAGAATCGACGGATAGCAGATGTCGTTGTTCACATAGCGCAGGCCGGCCTCGACGGCGTCGTGGTCGGTCGAGGGCAGCAACTCCAGGTTGTAGCCGGCACCGCGGAACACCTCTTTGACCAGGTCAAAGTGGATCGGCGCCATCTGCGGGCACAGGATGGTGTAGCCCTCCTCGCGCATCTGCTCGGTAAAGGGTACCTTGGGCCATGCGGTCGAGGCACTCTCGCGCTGCGCCTCGAACGTATACTTGTGGCTCGCGAACGCGGGGGCATCCGTGGAGGGCGCCACCGGCGCGGCATCGCCCTGCTCGTAAGTCTCGCCCGCGGCCGTAGCCTCGGCCAAGCGCTCGGCCTCCTGGTCCTTGAGCGCCGCCATGAGCGAGCGAATACGGATACGCGCGGCGCCCAAGTTGGACACCTCGTCGATCTTGAGCACGGTGTAGATCTTGCCGCTGGCCTCCAGGATCTCCTGCACCTGGTCGGTGGTCAGAGCGTCCAGGCCGCAGCCGAAGGAGTTGAGCTGAATCAGGTCCAAATCGTTGCGCATCGTCACAAAACGGGCGACGGCGTACAGGCGGCTGTGGTACATCCACTGGTCGACGACGCGAATCGGACGCTCGGGCTTTACCAGATGCGCAAGCGAGTCCTCGGTAAAGACTGCAAAGCCAAAGCTCGAGATAAGCTCAGGCAGGGCGTGGTTGATCTCGGGGTCGTTGTGGTAAGGACGGCCGGCGAGTACGATACCGTGGCCGCCGTGGTCCTCGACCCACTTAAGGGCCTCCTCGCCCATCGTCTGGATGTCCTCGTGGAAACGCGCATCGGCCTCAAAGGCAGCGTTGACGGCGGCATCGACCTCGGAGCGCGTGATCTTGGGACCGCGCACGCGACCGCGACCAGCCTCGGCATCGGCCACGCGGTCGACGGCGAGCACCTGGTACAGGCGGCGCTTGAGCTCGGTCTTGTCGTGATAGGGCACAAACGGATACAGGAACTCGATGCTCTGCTCGCGAATCTCGTCAATATTGAGCGCCAGCGCCGTGGGGTAGCTCATGACGATGGGGCAGTTGTAGCAGTTGCCGGCGGTCGGATCCTCCTTGCGCTCCCAGCGCACGCACGGCATCCAGATAAAGTCGACGTCGCGGTCGATGAGGTTCATCACGTGGCCGTGGCTCATCTTGGCCGGGTAGCACACGCTCTCGGACGGCATGGACTCGATGCCCGCCTGGTAGGTCTTCTTGCTCGACTGGTCGGACAGCTGCACGCTAAAGCCCAGGCGCGTAAAGAACGCGTGCCAGAAGGGGTAGTTCTCGTACATGTTGAGCGCGCGCGGGATGCCGACGGTGCCGCGCGGCGCCTCGTCGGGGCTCAGCGCCTCGCGGTTAAAAAGCAGCTCGTTTTTCTTTTTGAAGAGGTTGGGAGCCTCGGTCTTTTGCTTTTTGTGGCCGGCACCCTTCTCGCAGCGGTTACCGGTAATGAAGCGCCTACCGCCGCCAAAGTCGTTGACGGTAAGCTGGCAGTTGTTGGAGCAACGGCCGCAGCGGACATGCTTTTGCGTCACGGTGAGGTGCGCGATGTCCTCGGCCGAGAGGATGGTCGAGGTGCCGTCGGCGCCGGCGCGATCGCGGGCGAGCAGGGCCGCACCATAGGCGCCCATGCAGCCGGCGATGTCGGGACGCACGGCGTGAACGCCCGTGAGTTGCTCAAATGCGCGCAGCGTGGCATCGGACATAAAGGTGCCGCCCTGAACGATCACCTGGCTGCCGATCTCCTTGGGGTCGCGCAGCTTAATGACCTTGAACAGGGCATTCTTGATGACGGAATAGGACAGGCCGGCCGCGATGTCGCCCACCGTGGCGCCTTCCTTTTGCGCCTGCTTGACGCGCGAGTTCATAAAGACCGTGCAGCGACTGCCCAGGTCGACCGGAGCCTTGGCATGGATGGCGGCGTTGGCGAACGCGCGCACGTCCATGTTCATAGAGACGGCGAAGCTCTCGATAAAGCTGCCGCAACCCGACGAGCAGGCCTCGTTGAGCATGATGTGCTCGATAACGCCGTCCTTGACGCGCAGACACTTCATGTCCTGGCCGCCAATGTCCAGAATGAACTCGACGCCGGGCAGGAACGCCTTGGCGCCGCGCAGGTGCGCGACGGTCTCGATCTCGCCGGAGTCGGCCTTGAGGGCCTCGATGAGCAGCGCCTCACCGTAGCCCGTGGTGGTCACGTGGCCGATGGTGCAGCCCGCGGGGATGTGGTTGTAGAAATCGGCCATGATGACCTTGGCCGTGCCCAGGATGTCGCCGTTGTTGTTACCGTACCAGGTGTGCAACAGCTGGCCGTCCTCGCCCACGAGCGCGGCCTTCATGGTGGTGGAGCCGGCGTCGATACCGATGAACACGCGGCCGGTGTAGCCGTCGAGCTTGCCCTTGGGGACGACTTCCTGGTCGTGGCGGGTTTTGAACTCGGCAAAGTCCTCGTCGGTGGCAAAGAGCGGATCCAGGCGCTCGACCTCGGCACCCTGTGTGTCGCCTAAGCTGTCGATGGCCTCGATGAGCTGCGGGAACGTGCTGAGCTTGTTGGACTCGTGCGCCATGGCGGCGCCGCTCGCCACAAACAGGTGGGCGTTTTGGGGCACGATACGGTGCTCCTCGTCCAGGTTGAGCGTGAGGTAGAAGCGGTGGCGCAGCTCGGAGAGGTACTGCAGCGGGCCGCCCAGGAAGGCGACGTTGCCGCGGATGGGACGGCCGCATGCCAGGCCCGAGATGGTCTGGGTCACGACAGCCTGGAAGATGGAGGCAGCCACGTCCTCGGGGCGGGCGCCCTCGTTGAGCAGCGGCTGCACGTCGGTCTTGGCAAAAACACCGCACCGGCTGGCGATGGGATAGATGGTGGTGGCATTGGCCGCGAGCTCGTTAAGGCCGCTGGCATCGGTGTGCAGCAGAGTGGCCATCTGGTCGATGAACGCACCCGTGCCGCCGGCGCAGGTGCCGTTCATGCGCTGCTCGATGCCGTTATCGAAGTAGATGATCTTGGCGTCCTCGCCGCCCAGCTCGATAGCGACATCGGTGGCCGGGATGAGGGTCTCGACGGCACGCTTACTGGCGATGACCTCCTGGACAAACTCCAGGTCGAGCCACTGGGACAGCAGAAGGCCGCCCGAGCCGGTGATGGCGCAGGTCATCTGGGCCGTCGGCAGCACGGTCGCAGCGCCCTCGAACAGGTCGCGGGCGCAGGCACGGACGTCGGTGTGGTGGCGCTGGTACTTGGCGTAGACGATCTGGTTATCGTCGTTGAGCACGGCGAGCTTAACGGTGGTGGAGCCCACGTCGATGCCCAGGTGCAGCTTGCCGCGGGCGGCCTCGGGGTTGAAGATCGCGCCTTCGGGGGCGTGAGCGGCGGCTAGGGGCTCAGCGGCGATGGCGGACTCGCTAGCGACGGACGTCTCCCCTGCCGTTTTCTTGGCATCGGCAACTGCCTCGGCAACTTTCTCGGCAGCTGCGGTCGCGGCCTTCTGCGCGGCATCCACCACGGCGGGCGCGGCCTCGCGTGCGGCAACGACCATGCGGTCCTTGATGCCCTCGACGAGTTTGCTCATCTGTCTCTCCTCTTAGTTGTTGGACTCGACGGTTGCGACGGTGTCGGCCGCATCCTCGAGCTGCAGGTTCAATAGCTTCAAGCCGTATTCCGGCACGTTGATATCGATGGGTTGGCCATATAAGTCGCCGGGACGCACAAAAGCGATAACCGTCATAATACGCGCCATGGCCTCGGGCGATTCGGTGAGCCCACGCTCAAACCAGCGCTGAATTAGGCCGACCTCGGCACTCACGACGTAGGTGACGTAGTAGTCAAAGAACGTGCCCAGCGCCAGGCCCAAAATGCCCGTCTGCGCACGCGGCACCACGGCCTCACGAGCGGTGTCGATGATCCTTTTAATGAAGGCCTGGTCGCCGCCCGGACCCAGCAGCGCACCGATTAAGTCGCGGTTGGCCGCAAGATAACGCAGCAGCTCAACCGAACCGGGCGCCGGCTCGAGCTCATCGATGTTGTGATAGAGGTCGGGCAGCTGAGCTGCGGTGATGAGCTCAATGCGCTCACGGATCTCGGCCAGCAAGCCGTCCTCGATTTGATTGATAAAGTCGGGAATATCGCGATAGTGCGAATAGAACGTGCGGCGCGTAAGGCCAGCGCGTTCGGTGAGCGACGCGACATTAATGCGTGAAAGGTCGCCGCTTTCGGCAAGCTCGCTGGCAAGTGCCTGGCGAAGGGCACGCTGCGAGCGAAGGGACCGGCGATCGCATTTCTCGAGCTGGGACAAGCGTCCTCCTTGTTACTCAACCTGTGCGCTATTGCACAGTGCGAGTATTATTGCACACCGTGTGCATCAACACGTAAAGGCAATATTTGGGATGTGACAAAGGGGCTGCCCCTTTGTCACATTCAGCGGCCGCCTAGGTTGTGCCAGTTGTGCCCGGCTTTTGGAGTGGCATTGCCGATTGTTCAAAATGTCATTCGTGGGTAGAATAGTGTCGACGGCAGCCCAAGTTCTGGAAAGCTGGGCAGCGCCGTTGTTTGCATTAGGGGGTCAACGCCTTAGCGGCGGCGACCCCTTCTGTTGCGCTTCGAACGCTGCTTGAGTGCCTCGGAAAGGCCGACAAGCGCCGTGAAGAACGAGACCAAAGCAGTCAGAAGCCTCACGAAATCAATCAAATCGGTCATGGGCATCACCTCCCATCAGATGGAGGGCGCTGCCCGGCACATGGAACTGCCGTCAACGATACCGATTCTATCAAAGCGCAGTTAGATATGCGAATGTTTGTTCGCATTTCAGAAGATCGGACCTCGGGTATGGCAAAGGAACAGCTCCTTTGCCATACCCGAGCTTGTCGCCGAACTGCTACCTACATTTTTCGAGTTATTCGGCCACGCTGCTGGTTCTGTATAAATGCAGCACCGGGATTATCTGAAAGTTTTTGTCCTTATTTGAGCGCATACATGCCCATTTGTGCACTTACGTCACCGAATCAAACACCATTAGAAGTATGAATGTTCCTGAGAGGGCATCTTTAGCCATTTAACGACCTCCGACAGGCCGAATAACTCGAAATTTGTTGGTGGCGAAAGCGTAACAGTCCTATACGTCAAAAGCCGGCATCTCCCATGTGACAAAGGGGCTGTCCCTTTGTCACATTATTCGATGACGGTGCGGGAGTTTTGCTTGCGCATGGTGGCGAGCATGTGTTTGGGGATGGCGTGGACCGTGCAGCTGCCGATAGTTGCGCTCGCGGCGGCCTTAGCTGCATCGCTTGCGTTTTTGGTCGCGTAGCTGTGGCGGAAGCGCTTGAGCATGGCGATGTCGTTGCCGCCGTCGCCGTAAACCGCGACCTCGTCCTCGGCAATACCGTAGTAGCCCGCCAGCCAGGCCACGCTCTCGCCCTTGTTGCACGCCACGTCCGTGATCTCGAACATCACTGGATCGAACGGCGCGTTGACCACGCAGTCCGATCGCTCGGCCAAATACGCCTTAAGGTCGCGCTCCAGCTCGGACGAGGTCACGCGGCAGTTGATTTTGCACACGTCATGGCGCAGGATGTCACCGATCGACTGGTCGAAATACTGCTCCTCGTGATACCCGCCACGTGCACGCATACCGCGCATCACGATGCGCTTGATAGGACTGTCCTTTTTAAAGCCCGCCTGGTGCATCTCAAACGATCCGCTCGAAAACATGCCATCGGGCGTGGAGCAGTCGAAGCAAATGTCCGGGAACGCCTTGAGCAGCTCCTCGGTAACCTGCGGGTCGATGGTCCAGGTCTTGAGCACCTCGCCACGGCTGTCGCGCACGATAGACCCGTTGGAGCAGCAGGCGTCAAGCGCCAAGCCCGTAAAGCCATGCTCGCCGATCGGCAGCGTCGAGCGTCCGGTCGCGGGAACCACATGCAAGCCAGCCTCGGTCAGCTCGCGAATGGCACGGCGGATGGTCCCATCTGCCTCGTGCAGGGCGTTCAGCAGCGTTCCGTCTAAGTCACTCGCAAACATCTTGATCATGGGCATGCCTCTCCTTCGTCTGCACGATATTGTAGACGAGAACGGGCGCGCCCCAAGAGAGGCACACCCGTCAGGCGAAAGATTGTCCTACACCGCGGCAGGGCCGTGTTCGCCGGTACGGATGCGGATGACTTCCTCGACCGGCTCGACCCAGATCTTGCCATCGCCGACGGCTCCGGTGCGAGCGGCGTTGCAGATGATGTCGACAATGCCATCGACGTGCTCATCAGCGCAGATAAGGGTGAACTGCACCTTAGGGATCGTGTTGACAAGCAACTCGTTGCCGCGCACGTATTCCTTCCAGCCATGCTGTGAGCCGCAGCCCTGCACCTGGTTGATAGTCATACCGCGAACATCGGCAGCAAACAGCGCATCTTTAAGAACCTCAAGCTTCTCCTGGCGCACGATAGCCGTGATCTTTTTCATAATGAATTCCTCTCTTTAATAAAAGAAATTGATTGTCCTTCACATGACACGGGTTTTCCAGGTGCCCGAGATTGCCCCGAAAGAGGAGCGCCGCGTACTTCGGTACGCAAGCGACGGTTTGAGGGGCAAGGTCGGGTGCCTGGGAAAGCCGTGCCGCTAGTCAAGTCCCGAGAAGGAGGGATACGCGCTCTCGCCGTGCTGACTCGCATCCAGGCCCAGCGCCTCGTCCGCCTCGTCCACACGCAGGCTGCCGTGGAGCAGCGCCTTGACCACTGCGGCGATCACCAAATCGAGCACCAGCACAATAGCAACCGTCACCACAATGCCCAAAATCTGCGAGATGAGCAGCGACACGTCGCCCGTGTAGAACAGACCACCCTTACCGGTCCACGAGAGCTCCGGCACACAGAACAGGCCCGTGAGCACGCCGCCCAAGATGCCGCCGATACCGTGGCAACCGAACGCGTCGAGCGCATCGTCGTAGCCGAACTTGGTCTTAAGATGGCTGATGGCCAAGTAGCAGACGGGCGACACGATCAGGCCCATAACCAGCGCTGCCCACGGCTCGACAAAGCCCGCGCCGGGCGTGACCACCACAAGGCCCGCAACCAGACCGGTGCTGGCGCCCACCAGCGTGGGGCGACCGGTGTGCACGCGCTCGACGGCAAGCCACGAGACCATGCCCGCCGCGCTGGCCGTCACGGTGTTGAGGATGGCAAGCGCCGCCACGGCGTCGGCCTTAAACTCGCTGCCGCCGTTAAAGCCAAACCAGCCAAACCAAAGCAGCCCGGCGCCCAACGCCACAAACGGCACGTTATGCGGACGGTAGCTCACCATGCCAAAGCCACGACGACGGCCAAGCATTAAGCAGAGGATCAGGCCGGTAAGACCGGACGAAATGTGCACCACGTCGCCGCCGGCAAAGTCGAGTGCACCGATGATGTCGCCGATAAAGGAGCCCTCGCCGCCCCACACCATGTGGGCAAGCGGCGCATAGACCACAAGCAGCCAAATGCCCAGGAAGGCCGCCATGGCACCAAACTTAACGCGACCGGCCAGGCTGCCCGTGACGATAGCAGCAGTGATCATGGCAAACACCATCTGAAAGGCGATGTTGATGATCTGAGGGTAGACGGCACCGTCCGCAGCATTGCCCTCGGCCGTCTGCAGCACATGGTTGAGCACCGGCAGGCACAGCAGCTGGTCGAAGCCGCCAATAAACGGGCTGGAGCCGTCGCCGCCGTAGGCCAGCGACCAGCCGGCAACAATCCACAGCACACCAACCAGGCCAATGGCGCCAAAGCACATAAGCATGGTGTTGATGACATTTTTGCGCCTGGACAGGCCGCCATAGAAAAACGCCAGACCCGGTGTCATTAAAAACACGAGCATGGTGCAGACGAGCATAAACGTTGTCGATCCCGTATCGTACATTCGCTCTCCCTTGGTCGCATGAACGTTGTCGGCGCCCATAATGCGGCCGAGGGGCAACTGGTGTAGACCAGATACGGCGTTGTTAAACGCGGCGTTGTCGAATGGAAACGGTGCCGCAATCTTGGAAACGGCGCGGCAACGGACGCGAAACGAACGGGAAATACGCGAGCAAGGAAGCCGTGAGCGCGCCCGTCCCGGCTAGCGGCGGAACAGCTCGCGGGCTCGGTCGCGGAGGTCGGTAGCTCGGATGACGCCCTCGTAGCGGTTGATGCGCAAGCGCGGGAAGGCATTGAAGAAGCGCAGGTCGCGTCGGCTGAGCGACACGCTTGGCACCGGACGGCTCATGCGCTTGCCGGCAAGGCGACGACTGAGCGACGGACGCGGCATGTTCGGCGCGGCATCGGCCACGCGGCGGGCGGCAAGCGCCAGGCCGCGAGCACCATCCGCGATAAACGTCGGCATCGAAGCCTTCTCGCGCAGAGCATCGAGCGCGGCGTCACCCAGCTCGGCCAGCCACGCGTTAACGGCACGGCTACGGATATGCGTCTGTGCCACCGAGTCAATCGTCGATTCGGGAATGCGCTCGAGCATTGAGTCGGACGCGTCGGCAAGCGACTCGTTGATGCGGTCGGCAAGGTCGGCCCGGACGCGCTCCAGCTGATCAGACAGACGCCGCCAGCTCGCCAACGAGCACACCGCGTCGACCATCATCGCGACCGCGACGATAAAGGCGGACAGTCGCACAATCAGCACCGGCAGATGGCCAAGCAGCCCCAGCAATGCCGGCTCCACTAAACGGCAAATACACAACGCACCCAAGCCAAACGCGCAGGCCCAGTACAGACAGATGCGTCCGTGCAGGTTAAACGGCAGGTGCGAGTAATCCCAAAAGCGAGCGCCCGTTGTTTTTTCCAACAGCACGCCCACGCTGTACTCAATCACGCTGCATACGAGCGCTGCAGCGACAAACTGGCTCGAGGCATCCGGAATCCCGCGCAACAGCAGCCAGCAGGCAATGCCGCCCACACCATAGATGGGACAACACGGCCCCAGCAAAAAGCCACTGTTGGCAAATCGTCCGTGATTGAGCATGGCGCATACTGTCGACTCCCATGCCCAACCGCAAAACCCGTAAAAGGCAAACGAGAGCACCAGTGCCGAGAGTGGGCAGGCGGCAAGCGTCGCGCCGCAAAACGCCATATCAATCGCGGTCCCCACCGTCTACCCTCTCCTCTTTTCGCTCGATGCTTTACTCACGCTATCGTCCGTCTCGTCCTTGCGCGGCAGGCGGCCGGCGACCGTCTCACGCAGAGCACACCATTTATCCGCCAGGCAAACAATCCACGCCTCGCGACACGTCGGCGGCACCGGCACCAGCGGAAACATATGCCGCACGATAATATTCCGCTCGCGCGGCGTCAGCTCAAAATCTTCCTCGGCACGCGCCAGAGCAAAAAATGGATGCCGGAATCCGTGCAGTCGATGGCTCGGGTCGGGATCGTGCCAGTCATAGAGAAAATAATCGTGCAACAGGGCTCCGCGCAGCAGCGAGGCACGGTCGACCGAAACACCGACGCGGCCCAGGCGCTCGGCAAAGGACAGACTCGCCCGCGCTACCGAAGTCACATGTGCATAGACCGTCACGTCGCCATGCTGGATAAACTCGCGCGTCAGGTCCAAGCGGCCCGCCTGGGCCAGCTGGCGGGCGGCATACTCGACCTCGTGCGCGATTTTCTCGGCACGAACGGCATCGGACATGCTGCCTCCTTCCGGCGGCTCATGGCGGCAAGCCACGGCCTGTGCACAATCGATAAAAACATCATGGAACACATCAGTATGGCATCGGACAAAACGTTTTGCCCCACCAGTTGGCGAATTACCGCGCCGCCGTCACATATCAAACGCCAAAATGTGCGAGACTGTCTTGTGCAATTGTGTCGGCCGAGGGAGCGCCGGCGCTCGATTCGCATGGAGTAACCCACAACGATGCTGCTTACGCAAACGACAACGCCCGAGGACGTCAAGGCTCTTAATCGTGCCGAGCTCCCGCAGCTCTGCGACGAGATTCGCCACGCCATCCTCGAAAGCTCCGCCGCCGTCGGCGGGCACGTTGCCCCCAACCTGGGCGTCGTTGAGCTTACGGTCGCGCTCCATCGCGTGTTTAACTCCCCTATCGACAAGATTCTCTTTGACGTTTCGCACCAGACCTACGCCCACAAGGCGCTGACTGGGCGCGCGTACACTTATATCGATCCGAAGCGCTTTGGCGAGGCCTCTGGCTTTGCCAATCCCGACGAGTCCGAGCACGACCTGTTCGCCATGGGCCATACCTCCACGTCGGTGAGCCTGGGCTGCGGCCTGGCGCACGCTCGTGACCTGGCGGGCGATGCGTACAACGTCATCACCATCATTGGCGACGGCTCGCTTTCGGGCGGCCTGGCGTTTGAGGGCTTCAACAATGCCGCCGAACTCGACAGCAACCTGATCATCATCGTCAACGATAACGACCAGTCCATCGCCGAGAACCACGGTGGCCTCTATCGCAATCTGGCCGAGCTGCGCGCCAGCAACGGCACCTGTGAGCGCAACGTTTTCCGCGCGATGGGACTCGACTACCGTTATTTGGACGCCGGTAACGACGTGTTGGCCCTCGTCGATGCGCTGCAGGAACTGCGCAATATCGATCATCCCATCGTGCTGCACGTCTCCACCGCCAAGGGCAAGGGCTTTGAGCCGGCCCAAAACGACCCCGAGCGCTGGCATCACGTAGGCCCCTTTGACATGGCGACCGGCCGCAAGCTCTGCCCGGGCCATCCGAGCGAGCCTGCGCCGCGCACCTACGCCGACATTACGGGCGAGGCGCTCAGCGCCGCCATCGAGCGCGATCCGCAGGTCGTGGGCATCACGGCCGCCACACCCTACATCATGGGCTTTACACCCGAGCTTCGCGCTGCCGCCGGCAAACAGTTCGTCGATGTGGGCATTGCCGAGGAGCACGCCGTGACCTTTGCCACCGCGCTTGCGCGCTCGGGCGCCAAGCCAGTCTTTGGTGTGTACGGCACGTTTTTGCAGCGCGCCTACGACGAACTGTGGCACGACCTGTGCCTCAACGACGCCCCGGCAACCATTTTGGTGTTTGGTGCGTCGATCTTTGGCACCACGTCCGAGACGCACCTTTCGTTCTTTGATATTTCCATGCTGGGCGCTCTTCCCAACATGCACTACCTAGCGCCGACCTGCATGGAGGAATACCTGTCCATGCTGAGCTGGTCGCTCGACCACCGCGAGCATCCCGTGGCAATCCGCGTACCGGGCATCGGCCTGGTGAGCCGTCCCGACCTTGCGCCCGCCGAAGACACCGACTACAGCGCCGTTCGCTATAACGTGGTGCGTCAGGGCCGCGACGTTGCCGTGCTTGCGCTCGGCGACTTCTTTGAGTTGGGCGAGCGCGTGGCAAACCGCTTGGCCGCCGAGTACGGCATCGAGGCCACGCTCGTCAACCCGCGCTTTGCAACCGAGCTCGATCGCGAGTTCCTCGACAGCCTTGCCGCCGAGCATCGCGTTGTCGTCACCCTCGAGGACGGCGTCTTGGACGGCGGCTGGGGTGAGCGCGTGGCATGTTATCTGGCATGCACGCCGTTGCGCACGCGCACCTTCGGCATCGCCAAGGGCTTCCCCGACCGCTACGACCCCAACGAACTGCTCGCTCAAAACGGCATGACGGTCGAGAACATGGCCGCCGAAGCCGCAAGACTACTCAACGAGTAAGAAAACCTCCGCAAGGGAAGCATCCCTGCGGAGGTTTTTGTTTTCGCGACGCGATTATCTCAATCTGTAACAGATAGGGACCTTTTGACCGTCCAGATGTTACAGATTGAGACAAAGCAGCAAGGCTTGCCGCCGCACCGGCCAGAACCACCACAAAGGTGCCTGTCCCTTTTTGGTAGGTAGAATAACCCATAAGACAAGTATGTTTCTGAGTTATTTCGTGTTGACCCATTTGAGCGCGATAGGGTATAACTCTACTCAACCGCTAGGGATTTTATTGAGAAAGGTGTTCTACCATG
>CAUADW010000006.1 GCA_958427895.1 uncultured Collinsella sp. | reverse complement strand
ATCACAAGTAAGTAGACCTTACGGGTTGATTGAGAGGGGATGGGGTTTGCGCCCCGTCCCCTTTTTTGCTATCGAAAGGAGATACGTATGATCAAGGCAGTGCTGTTTGATATGGATGGCGTGCTGGTTGATACCGAGTGGTTCTACAACCGCCGCCGCGTGGCGTTTATGGAGGAGAAGGGGTTCCACTTTGACGAGATCCCCGATCTTTCGGGGTCTAACGAGCCGGCCATTTGGGAGGCGCTGGTGCCCGACGATGTTGAGCTGCGCGAGCGTCTGCGCGTGGAGTACAAGCAGGTCTATAGCCCGGACCATCCCGTTCCGTATACCGAGCTGCTCAACGAGCAGACGGAGCCGGTGATGCGTGAGCTGCACGAGCGTGGCGTGAAGTGTGCCATCGCGAGCTCGTCCTATCGCGAGTTGATCGACGAGCTGGTGGAGATTGCCGGTATCGCCGACGTGCTGGACTACACCATCAGCGGTCACGAGTGCAGTGCGTTTAAGCCCGACCCCGAGATCTACCTGCGTGCCATGGAGGCGCTGGGGGTGGAGCCTGCCGAGTGCCTGGTTATCGAGGATTCGCCTTTGGGGATCGAGGCTGGCAAACGTTCCGGCGCCCGCGTCCTGGCACTGCGTCCGCACGAGGGCGTCAACCTCGATCAATCGCGAGCCGATGCCGTTATTGATAATCTGACCGACATTTTGGCCGCTTTGTAGCGTCAATCCGCCGCGAGAAGCACTGATTCACGCGTCTTTTGCTGCGGATTGGCTTAATTTGTCATCTATTTGGATCCGTTTGGCTTCGATTCGGATTAAGTGAGTAGACTTTTTGGTGCAGGACGAGCACAAAGCGCATCTGCTCTAGTAAGACCGCAGGTCACAGGGGTGGCGGTTTTGGGTGTGCTCTGCAGGTCGCGTAAAGTCTACTCACTTGTAATTTGGGCCTTTGGTCGTGGGGTTGCTGGTCCCGCTTTGGTTGTCGAGAGAGGGTGAATTGAAGCGCCCCCGCACGCTCCATGCTACAATCGCGGACATACCCCACAACTACATCTGCCTTCGAAAGGAGCCTGCGTGGCGAACGCCATCGATCAGCTCACGGACCGAGTGCTCGTACTCGGCCGCCTCACCATCGTCCGCCGCGCTATTACTGCCGTGGCGGTCACGATTTCCGCCGTTCTCCAGACATTCCTGATCCAGGCGTTCATTCAGCCCGCCGACTTGCTTCCGAGCGGCCTCACCGGCGTTGCGGTCCTGCTCGATCGCGTTACCTCGCTGGGCGGCGTTCACATCGACATCTCGCTCGGTATGCTCGCGCTCAACATCCCCGTGGCACTCCTATGTTGGAGCGGCATTAGCAAGCGCTTCGTCATCTTCTCGATGATGCAGGTCGTGCTCTCATCGCTGTTCCTCAACGTCTTTCACTTCGCGCCGTTTTTGGGCGACAAGATCATGCTCATCATTTTTGGCGGCGTGGTCTCGGGTCTGGGCGCTGCCATCGCGCTTAAATCCGGCGCATCCACCGGCGGCACCGACTTTATCGCGCTGTGGGTTTCCAACCACACGGGCAAGACCATCTGGGGCGTCATCTTTGGTTTCAACTGCTTTATCCTGGCGATCTTTGGCTTTATGTTTGGCTGGGACAAGGCGGCGTATTCCATCGTGTTCCAGTTTATTTCGACCAAGACTATCGACAGTTTCTATCGTCGCTACGATCGCGTGACGCTGCAGATCACGACGCGTAAGGCAGACGAGGTCATGACTGCCTACGTAAACCATTTTCAGCACGGCATTAGCTGCGCCGAGGTCGTTGGCGGATACAGCCGCGAAAAGATGTACCTGCTGAACACCGTTGTCTCGACCTACGAGAGTCAGGACATTATCAAGCTGGTGTGCGACGTTGATCCCGGCGCCGTGATCAACGTGTTCCACACGCTCAACTTTGTGGGCGGCTGGTGGGGTGGTCATGTCGATGAGCCCATGCCCACGGCCGTTCCCGATCCCGACAAGCCCGCACGCATGGCCAGCAGGCAGGCGCGCCTCAGCGAACAGGACAGCCTGCAGCAGGACGACGGCAAGTAGGGTATTGGCATTTTGCCGGTCCTGCGCAACCCATCCGAACGAGCCCCCCGAAAGCCCCGTTGCTTTCGAGAGGCTCTCGTTTGCCCAGATAAAACCTACCAAAATGAAGCTGTCGCTTTTTGGTAGGGAGGGTGTATCGTTTTATCATTATGAGGTAATATGAAACTAGACGTTATATACGTATTAGTTATTTCGATATTTCGATAAGAGTGATTAGATATGCCTGCGCCCAAAAATGCACCGCTTTACCAGCAGATTTACGACGAAATCAAGGATGCGATCGAGAAAGGTGTTTATGCACCCAAGGAGCGTATTCCGTCCGAGCTTGAGCTAGCCGAGCAGTACGACGTGAGCCGCATTACGGTGCGCCGCGCCGTCGAGGAGCTGTGCTCCGATGGCTACCTGGTTAAGCAGCAGGGCCGCGGCACCTTTGTTTCCACGCCGCACATCAATCGCCAGTTCCACGCCTCGACGCTGCAGACGTTTACCGCGCTGTGTGCCGGCAACGGCATGAAGGCCGGTGCGCACGTGATCGATCGCCAGATTGTTCCGGCGCGCCAAAACGAGATGGAGTTCTTTGGCCTGCAGAAGGATGCGCTGCTGCTGCATATCAAGCGCGTGCGTACGGCCGACGGCGAGCCCATCTTTGAGGAGAACATCTTTGTGCCGTTTGACGCCTACCGTGAGCTGTTGACGGCCGATCTTGAGGACAAGTCGATTTTTGCCGAGGTCGAGCGTGTTGGCGGAACGCCGATTGTCTCGGTTGGCTACCGTACGGTCGAGGCCGTTCGAGCTAACGCCGAGCAGGCGGCCGAGCTGGGCATTGCTCCGCACGATCCGCTGCTCAACCTGCGTGCCGGCTTTACCGGTCCCGATGACGAGCCGGTTTTGATGGGTAAGCAGTACTACGTGGGATCGCGCTACGTTATGGTCATGTAAGTTACGCGGTTTTACCAAACCGCGTAACGGCTCGACGCTGCAAACGCCCCTAAGCGGCAATCTGACGTTCAATCGTCGGTCGCGTACCCAAAGTACGCTTCCCTCCTCTTTCACGTCACCTTGCTCGCTTAGGGGCGTTTTCGCTGACTTATGCTCAACCAGCGACGTTTGCGCGCTTGTCAAGAGATTAGCCGTTGGGAAAGTGTCCAAAAATCCCACGCTCGTTCCTTTTGGATTGCGTTGCCCGTGGCCGACAGCCGTGCGGCACCGGTCCGCGTGGCGGCGTATAATCGGCGGCAGATGACTTGGACGTTAGGAAACCATGACCGATAGCATGCAGCAGATGGCGCTCGACACGCTCGGCGCCTATTTTGGCTACACCTCGTTTCGCCCGGGACAGGACCGCATGGTCGATGCGATCCTTGCCGGTCGCGATGCGCTGGGTGTTATGCCCACGGGTGCCGGCAAGTCCATTTGCTACCAGGTGCCCGCGCTCATGCTGCCCGGCATCACCTTTGTGGTGAGTCCGCTGCTGTCGCTTATGGAGGACCAGACCCGTGCGTTGCTCGCGGCGGGTGCGCGACCCAGCTATCTCAACTCCAGCCTTACTCCGGCCCAGCAAAACACCGTGCTCAAGCGGGCGCGCGAGGGCCGCTACCAGCTTATGTACGTGGCGCCCGAGCGCTTGCTCGAGCCGCGTTTTTTGGCCTTTGCGCAGGAGGCTGCGGGTTCCGCCGGCATTGGCGTGCCGCTCGTGGCCATTGACGAGGCCCACTGCGTAAGCCAATGGGGTCAGGATTTCCGCCCCGCCTATCTGCAGATTCGTGAGTTCATCGATTCCCTGCCGCAGCGCCCCATCGTGGCGGCGTTTACCGCTACGGCGACCGAGCGTGTGCGTGCGGATATTCAGCAGATGCTCGGCCTGCAAAACCCCGCGACGGTGGTGACGGGCTTCGATCGCAAGAACCTCTACTTTGGCTGCGAGGAGATGGGCGACAAGGCCAAGGCCACGTGGGTGCGCGACTATGTGATCGCGCATTCGAGCGAGAGCGGTATCGTGTATTGCTCGACCCGTAAGACGGTCGATGCGCTGGCGGGCGAGCTTGCCGAGGCGCTGGGCCCCAGCGGCATTCGCGTTGGCCGCTACCATGCCGGCATGGGCAACGACGCCCGCCGCCAGAGCCAGCGTGCCTTTATCGACGACGACATTCAGGTGATGGTTGCCACCAACGCCTTTGGCATGGGCATCGACAAGCCCAACGTGCGCTATGTGATCCATAACAACGTGCCCGAGAGCATCGAGGCCTACTACCAGGAGGCGGGCCGCGCCGGCCGCGATGGCGACCCAGCCAGCTGCCACTTGCTGTGGAACGGCAACGATTTTCGCATGCGCCGCTTTCTGATTGACCGCGGCGATGCTGCCGATGAGGCGCTCGACGATGAGCAGCGCGCGTGGGCGCTCCAGAATCGATATCGTCTGCTCAGCCAGATGGAGGGTTACTGCAATACCACCGGTTGCCTGCGCGAATACATGCTGCGCTACTTTGGCGACGAGGCCGCGGCCGAGCATGCGGCAGCCGCCGCGGACGGCACGGCAGACGACGCCGAGGGCTGCGGCAACTGCAGCAACTGCCTCACGCAGTTCGAGGTCGAGGACGTCACCGATATGGCCCGCGCTGCCGTGCGCTATGTGGCCGCGCGTCCCATGCGCTTTGGCAAGTCGCTCATCGCCGATGTGCTCCACGGCGGCAACACCGAGCGCATTCGCCAGATGCATCTGGACGAGGACCGCGGCTACGGTGAGCTGTCGAGCGAATCGGTCGGGCGCATCAAGGACATCATCGGCCAGCTGTGCGGCCGCGGTTATCTGGCCACCTCGCAGGGGCAGTACCCGGTCGTGGGGCTGGGTCCGCGTGCCGTCGAGGTCGAGGATGAGGCGTTCGCCTTTACCGTTAAGCGTCGTGCGTCCAAGCGCAAGGCCTCGGCCCGCGCCCGCCGCGCCGTCGATCTGCTGCGCGAGGAGGCCGAGCTGGATCAGCGCCCGCGCGTGGGTGACGATGCCGAGCTGTTCGAGCGCCTGCGTGCCCTGCGCAAGGATATTTCGACCGAGCTGGAGATGGCGCCGTACATGGTCTTTTCCGACAAGGCCCTGCGCGGCCTGTGCCGCCTACGCCCACAGACGCGCGACGAGCTTATCCAGGTCAACGGCATCGGCGAGAAAAAGGCCGACGCCTTTGGCGAGCAGTTTATGGCGGCGATTGAAGAGTTTGAGTCCGAGCATGCACGGAATGGAGCATAACGATGGCATCCGATGATAAAACCGAGCGCACTGAGGTGTCCGCTGTGCCGCTGTACCAGCAGGTTATGGACGACCTAAAGGGCGAGATCGCGCGTGGCGTGTACGCATCCGGCTCGCGCATTCCTTCCGAGATGGAGCTCGCGAAGTACTACGGCGTGGGACGCATCACCGTGCGCCGCGCCATCGAGGAGCTGTCGCGCGCGGGGTATCTCAACCGCCAGCAGGGCAGGGGCACGTTCGTGTGCGCGCCCAAGCTCAAGCGCAAGATTGTCCAGAAGGGTGACGTTCAGAGCTTTTCCGAGGGTTGCGCTGCCAACGACATGGTGCCGGGTGCGCGCCTGGTATCGCGCACGGTGGTTGCGGCGACGCGCGAGGACGCGGCGTTCTTTGGCGTAGAGCCCGGCTGCGAGCTTATCGTGGTCGAGCGCGTGCGCACGGCCGACGGCATCCCCGTCATGCTCGAGAACAACGCCTTTGTGCTGGCTGACCATCCCTATCTGCAGACACTTGCCGATAAGGACCTCACCGATAACTCGATCTTTGCGCTCGTTGCCGAGCATTCGGGCCGCGCACCGCTCAAGTCCGACCCTTGCACCGTGGAGATTGCGCTTGCCGATGCTCAGGCGGCCCCGCTGTTGGAGGTGCCGGTCGGCGAGCCGCTCTTCTATATGGAGGCCTACTTTACCGACGCTGGCGGGCGCCCTCTACTGCTCGGCCGCCAAAAGATCGTGGGCTCGCGCTACGTCTTCGACATCTAACGTCCATAGATAGAACAACATAGAACAAATTTGGTGAAATGACTTCACGAGCGTCGTCGTGCGTGCTATAAATAGGACAACATAGAACGACCGCAGGTACGAGCTGTCGTCGTTCAAAACCGCCACACAAGGAGGAGCATCACCGTGAACGCACGCGATCTGGTTCAGGAAATTATCGAGCGCAAGGGCAAGATTGAGAACGTCTTTTGGATCGCCTGTGGCGGTTCGATGATCGACCTGATGCCGGCCAACGAGCTGCTCAAGCGCGAGGCCACCACGTTTGCCTCGACGGTCTACACGGCGCGCGAGTTTTGCCTGATGGCTCCCAAGAGTCTTGGCGAGAAATCACTCGTCATCGCCTGCAGCCACAGCGGCAATACGCAGGAGGTCGTCGACGGTTGCGAGATGGCACTGGCAGCCGGCGCCGAGGTCGTGGCCATGACCGACTGCGAGGGCTCCAAGATTGATAACGGCAAGTGGACCACCTGGGTCTATCCGTGGGGCGAAGGCGTGCCGCAGGCCGAGGTTCCGCAAGGCATCGGCGTCCTGATGGCTGCCGAGCTGCTCGACCAGCAGGAGGGTTACGAGGCACTCGCCGACATGTACGCCGGCCTTAAGCAGATGGATGCGCTGTTGCCCGCTGCCCGTGAGAAGGTCAACGCCGAGCTGGGCGATCGCTTTGCCGAGCTCTGCCAGCAGCATAAGTTCTTCTATATCCTGGGTTCCGGCCCCAACTTTAGCCAGACCTACGCCATGGCGATTTGCTCGCTTATGGAGATGCAGTGGCAGCACTGCTGCTACATCCACTCCGGCGAGTATTTCCACGGTCCTTTCGAGGCTACCGAGCCCGGCGTGTTCTACTTTGTGCAGCTCGGATCGGGCGAGTGCCGCCCCATGGAGGAGCGCGCGCTGGCGTTCCTCAACACGCACACCGATACGGTTATGGTGCTCGATGCACTCGAGTACGGCGTGGGCGAGGTGCCCGCCAGCGTGCGTTCGTACCTGGAGCCGATATTCTTCTACAACATGAGCTGCGAGCTGCGCGCCGCCCGCGGAAAGGTGTTCGACCACAGCCCTGAGATTCGTCGCTACATGGGCATCGAGCGGTACTAGGTAACGGGAAAAGCATTCACCTTCGATTCGCAAGCGAACAGCGTGCGTAAAAAGCGGGCCGCGCCGGTGGGTTTCCGGCGCGGCCCGCTTAGTATCGCGCATAGATTCGCAAGGTTGCGGCAGCCAGCGGCTTACTTGGCGTCGTAGGCCTCGGTATCCCACCAATCGAGCTGGGCGATGTTGTCGCGGATGTGCTGGCAGCTCTTGTGGAAGCCCTCGAGCTCGTGCTCGGAAAGGTCCAGCGTGTAGACCTCCTCGACGCCCTCGGCGCCGATCACGCACGGCAGGGAGGTAAAGATACCCTCCTCGCCATACTGGCCGGTCATGAGCGTGGATGCCGAAAGCACGGCGTGCTCGTTGTGCAACACAGCGGCGCAGACGCGCGCGGCGGAGTTGGCGACGGCGTACTCGGTGCACTGCTTGCCCTGGTAGGTCACATAGCCGCCCTTGCGTGCAAGCTCCTCGACCTCCATGTGGTCGAAGGCGTACTTGTCGGGGTTCTCGGCCTGAAGCTCGTTGAGGCTCTTGCCGGCGATGGTCGCGGCCTTAAAGGCAGCCAGCTGGCTAAAGCCGTGCTCGCCGATCATGTAGGCGTCGATGGACTTGGGGCTCACGCCGACCTTCTTGGAGATCTCGGTGCGCAGGCGGGCGGAATCCAGGCCGCAGCCCGAGCCGATGATCTTCTTGGGATCGTAGCCGGTCAGGTGCCACAGCTCGGTGCACACGACGTCGCAGGGGTTGGAGATGCTCACGAAGATGCCGTCAAAGCCGGCGTCGACGATGCGCTTGGCAAAGGTGCGGGCGGCGTCGGTGGTAAAGAACAGCTCGCCGTCGCGGTTGCCAGCGGCCAGCGCGACCTTACCGGCGGCGTTGACGATGACGTCGCAGCAGGCCAGCTCCTCGTAGTGGTCGTAGCAGTTGACGATTTTGGTGTTGTACGGGACAAACGAAAGGGAGTCGCGCAGGTCCTGGACCTCGGACGTCACCTTGGCCTCGTTGATATCGCACAGGTACAGTTCATCGGCAATGCCCTGCATGAGCAGGCTGTTGGCGACATGTGCTCCTACGTGGCCCTGGCCGACCACACCGATCTTACGCGTCTGGTACATATACGTATCCTTTCGGCCGAGTTTTTCGCGTCGAACCATTGTAGCTTCCTGTCGCCACTTTGCCAGGCTAAAGCGCGGTAGATTTTTGGGACATGCCTTAATCTCTACTTTTGGCTGTTTTGGACCACTGGCGGTGTCTCGGGGCGATGCACTCGCGCGGATGGGGCCGGTCGTTGTACCATAGCTGCAACTGACTCGTAAGGAGCATCCATGCCCATTCGCATCCCCGACGCCCTCCCTGCCGCCGCGCAGCTCGAGAGCGAGAACATCTTTGTCATGACCGAGTACCGCGCGCTGCACCAAGACATCCGCCCGCTGCGTGTGCTCATCCTCAACCTCATGCCCACCAAGATCGCTACCGAGACGCAGATCATGCGCAAGCTCTCCAACACGCCGCTGCAGGTGGAGGTGGACCTGCTGCGCACGAAAACGCACGAGGCCACGCACGTGAGCGCCGGCCACCTGGAGACGTTCTATCGCACGTTCGACGACATCCGCGACATCCACTACGACGGCCTGATCATCACGGGCGCGCCGGTGGAGCAGATGCCGTTCGAGGAGGTCGACTACTGGCCCGAGCTCTGCCAGATCATGGATTGGTCCACCACGCACGTGCACTCTACGCTGCACATTTGCTGGGGCGCACAGGCAGGTCTGTACCATCATTACGGTATCCAGAAGTACGACCTGCCGACAAAGGCGAGCGGCGTATTTGAGCATTATCTGGTGAAGCCGCAAAGCCCGCTGGTCCGCGGCTTTGACGACCGTTTCTATGCCGTGCATTCGCGCAACACCGATGTGCGCCGCGAGGATGTGGAGGCCGAGCCGCAGCTTGAGGTTGTGGCCGTGTCCGACGAGGTGGGCCTGTACATCGTCAAGTCGACCGACAGCCGTCGCTTCTTTGTATTTGGCCATCCCGAGTACGATACCGACACGCTGCGCTTGGAGTACGAGCGCGATGTGAAGCGCGGACTCAACCCGGAGGTGCCGGCGCATTACTTCCCGAATGACGACCCCACGGCCGAGCCGCGCAACGTCTGGCGCAGCCAGGCTCAGTTGCTCTACACCAACTGGCTCAACTACTACGTCTACCAGACCACGCCCTACGACCTGGCCCGCGCCGGCGAGGAGCACTAGGCCGTCGGGAGGTGCGCCAGCCGTTAGGCGCTGACGATGTGGGGCAGCGGCAGGTCGTGGGCGTCGGTGGGAACGTGGCCGACGCGCTGTTCGTCAAAGGCGATGCCGATGATCTGGCATGTGGCCGAAAGCGTGGGCAGGTAGCGGTCGTAGCAACCGCCGCCGTAGCCCAGGCGCGCGCCGGTTTGATCGAAGGCCACGAGCGGCACGATAATCATGTCGAGAACATCGGCAGGCACGATAGGGAAGCGATCGCTGTCGATGTCCATGGCCGTGAAGGCCCGCGTGGGGTGGGCGATAAACGGAGCCGCGGACGCATCGTCGACAGCAACTGCCCGCATGCACATGCGCTGGCCACAAGCTGTGGCTTCGGCTGCCGAGAGCATGCACGGATAGGCCACGCGCCAGTCGCGTTTGGCGGCCGCCGCGGCAAACGCGGCAGGATTGACTTCGGAATCCATCGCGGCATAGACGGCAACGGTGTGCGGTGCCGCGGGATCCGAGCGACCCAGTCGCTCAACAAGCCGCGCACAGATAACGGCAGACTTCGCCGCACGCACATCCAAATGAATCGCATCGCGCCGGGCAATCACCGCTCGCCGCAATTTAGCCTTGTCCATCCTAACCTCCTCTAGCAAACCTGCCAAAAAGGGACAGGTTTATTTTGGCAGGTTTATCTGGGCAAACAGCAAAACAACCACGAAGGGGATACATGCACCTTCGTGGTGGTCTGTGCTGTGATGGGCGTCTGCGGCGGTTTGTCTCGATCTGTAACAGTAACTCGGCAAAATTGGACCTAGTTGTTACAGATTGAGACAAAAGGTCGGCGTCGTCTGGAAACGTCTCGATCTGTAACATCTGGAGCCGATATTGCCGTCTAGATGTTACAGATCGAGACAAACCGCCGCGGTGGGCTGCGCCGCCCCGCTCAAGCCGCAGAAAAAGGTAGATTTTCGGGCATGTCCCAAAAATCTACCTTGGTGCGTTAGCCCAGCAGGTCGATGACGTTAAAGCCGGCGTTGCTTTTGGCGATGACGTCTCGGCCGCCAAAGACGCAGGTGGGCGAGACGGCTGCGATGCGCGTCACGTCGGCGCCGAGCGAGCGAAGCTCACCGGGCGTGGCAGCGAGCATCTGGGCGCGGCGCTCCTCGCGTGCGTGCGGATCGAGCCCGGCCAGGTAGGTCGTGTTGCGGCGCTTGGTGAGCGCGTACGGCTTCACCGGCGCGTCCATGCCGCTCACGCAGCTCACGATAAAGCCCTCAAAGGCGGCCTCGTCGGGCTCAAAGCTGCCGAGCCATTCGCCTGCGCGCGCCACACGCTCAATCGAGGGGTCGATTGCCGGGTCGCGGTAGGTGTAGAACGCCGCCTGACGCTCGCCGGCCGCGCGGAATCCGCAGCCGTACGCGCCGCCCTTCACGCGGATCTCGTTCCACAGATAGTCGTAGGAGAGCGCGTTGGCGGCAACCGCCCAGGCGCCCGTCACGTCGATGCCCAGGCGACGCGGGTCGCACGCGCTTGCCGCAAAGCAGATGTCGCTGGGGATGACAAAGGCCTCTTGGCGGTCGCACGGTACAGGCACCACGAGCACGTCGCTGCCAGCGCCGCCGTGGCCCGCGCCCAGCCCCAGGTCGCCCGCGGCGGCCCAGTACGCGTTAAAGTCCTCGTCGCTGCCGGTAAAGCTCGCCATGCAGCCATCGGCCACAAAGATGCGGCCTGCCAGCTCGGCAAGCTTGGTACGCAGCCCGTCCACGCGCTCGTCAAAGTGCTCGAGCAGATCGCGCAGGAACAGGTAGAAGTCCACGCCCGAAAGCTGCTCGCGAACCACGGCCGAAGGTGAGCTGTAGCTCATCGCGCGACCGAGCGCCGCCGAGTGACCGTTGTTGATAAAGCCCTGCTCAAGCCCAATGCGAATCTGCGTGAGCACGTCGCGCACGCGGTCGGCGTCGGCGTCTGCCAGCAGCGTGCTCGACCATACCTCGCGCGGCAGGCTCGCCAGCGCATTGATCTTCTCGGACAGGGCGCCGGCGCTCACCAGCAGATAAGGGCGCACACCGTCCACGTCGGGCTGGGTCATGACCTCGGTCGTAAAGCTCAAAAAGCCCAGCTTGCCGGCAAGCAAGTTGTCGAGCTCCTCGGCCGAGTGCTCGCTCGTGGGCAGCTGTTTGAGCAGGCGGCAGAGCAGCGTCACGTAGGGCAGGTCCTCAAATGCGACACAGCTCAGGTCGAAATACTGCATGGCGTAGGCAAGACGGTTGGTGGGGATGCCGTGGCGCAGGCAGGGGATGGGCACAGTGGTGTCTACGACCAGCGGCGGCTCGGGGCGCGCCTCGCCAATGTCGGACACGCGCAGGCGCGGCAGTGTGGCCTTGGCCTCGGGCGTGTCCTCGGCCTCCTGTGCGGAACGAAGTGCGGCCGTGCGCTCGACCACGTCGGCCAGCTCGGCATCGGTCATGGCATCGCGCTTGGCTGCCAGCTCGACGGCCTCGGCACCCTCTGAACCCTCGGCGGCGTCCACCGGCACCAGCTCGACCAGCGCCATGTGGTCGTTTTCCAGCACCAGCTCGCGCAGCAGGTCCTCAAAGTAGCTGCCGTCCAGCTCGCCACGCAGCTCCTCGTACACCGGGCCGTACTTGAGTGCCAGCGTCGCGGCGTCGTCATCGTAGAGCCAGGTGCTCAGCGCATCGCACGCAATGGCCACGCCGTCGGCGATACCGTAGTCGCGCTGGCGCAGGTCGTATTCGTTGCTGCTGATGATGGCCTCCAGGCGCTCGCGCGGAACGCCGTGCTCGCACAGATCGCGGCAGGCGTCCTGGAACACGCGACGCAGCTCGCGCGCCACGCCGGGCTGCGCGTTTTGCAGCATGATGAGCTCGTAGGGCTGCAGGCTCTCGGCCGCGGTGTAGCTCACCACGTTGCCGCCCAGGCCGGCGGCCAGAATGGCCTTCTTAACCGGCGCTTCGTTGGAGCCCAGCAGTGCCTCAAACAGGATATCCGCCGCGATCGTGCGTTTGCGGTCGAGCGCGCTGCCCAGCACCAGGCCCAGGCCCACCAGGGCGTTCTCGGGTGTAGTGGCCATCTCGACGCGCTTGTACTCGCAGGTCACGGGTGCCTGCACGTCCAGCGGATTGGGCACCAGCGTGGACGGGTCCTCGCCGGCGGCGACGGCAGCGTCCATGCGGCGGCTCGCGGCACTCGACTGCGACAGATAGCGCTCGTCCAAAAACGCCAGTGCGCGGTCCACATCTAGGTCGCCGTAGAGCGTGATGTAGGAGTTGGAAGGATTGTAGTGGCGCGCGTGCGTGTCCAGGAACTGCTCGTAGGTGAGCGCGGGAATCGCGCGCGGGTCGCCACCGCTTTCGTGCGCATAGGCGGTGTCGGGATAGAGCGCGGCGCTGACGGCGTCGTCCAGCACGCTCATGGGGTCGGACAGCGCACCTTTCATCTCGTTGAACACCACGCCGTTATAGCGCAGCGTGCCCTCGCGCAGGCTCGCGGAGCTGCCGTCGCCCTCGTTCTCGGCGCCCTCCGGCAGGTCCAGCTCGTAGTGCCAGCCCTCCTGCTCAAAAATGGTGGGCTTGGTGTAGATGGCCGGGTTGAACACCGCGTCCAGGTACACGTCCATCAGGTTGTACAAATCCTGCTCGTTGGTGGTGGCAACGGGGTAGATGGTCTTGTCGGGGTAGGTCATGGCGTTGAGAAACGTCTGCATGGAGCTCTTGATCAGGTCGACAAATGGCTCCTTGACGGGGAACTTAGCCGATCCGCACAGCACCGAGTGCTCAAGAATATGGAACACGCCGGTGGAGTCGGCCGGCGGCGTCTTAAAGCCAATGGCAAAGGCTTTGTTTTCGTCGTCGCACGCCAGGTACAGCAGGCGAGCGCCTGAGGCGGTGTGGCGCAGCACGTAAGCGTCCGAGTCGAGCTCGGGCACGGTCTCGCAGCGCTCGACGGCAAAGCCGTGGCAGGTAGTGCCGGGCACCAGCAGTGCAGCGGCTGCGGCGCGCGGGTCGGTTGAGGTGGTGGGCATATGCAGTCTCCTTTGACGCCCCAGCGGGGGCGAATCGAGTCGAATCCACGAGAGTATACCCATATGGGGCCGCGGCTCTGCGGCGAACTGGAGACGATGCCAGCGGATTGGGTAAAGGCCCCGCGTGCCCGCCGCGCGAGCGTGGAAACTTGGACGCCTATCGAATGAGAGTGGATTTTCGGACGGAATCAGCCTCAAAACGCCCAAATACCGTCCAAATATCCACCCTCATTTCCCGACCGTCCAAAATCCACGCTCATCCGCCGCCCGCACATCTCTCATCTCTCATTCGTCACGAATACGAGAGATAACAGAAAGACGAGAGATAAATATGAGAGATAACTGAGCAGCAAAGAGACAAGCAATCATGGTATTATCTCAATACCGATTGTTCTACCAGCAAAAACATGTTTATATGAAACAGATGGCAGACATCTTATCTTTTATCTCTCACTCATCTCTAATATGAGAGATAACAGAAAGATGAGAGATAATTACGAGAGATAACTGAGAGACGAAGGAAATTCATTCGCGGCATTCTTCGCAGAACCGAGCGAAAGGACGTGCAGATGAACGAAAACGAACTGACCGGTCTGCTCGAGTCTTTAAGGCGCATGGGCTCGGACGATCTTAACGTCGAGGTCAAGGAGAGCGCCACAACGCTTTCCCGCGACGTATGGGAAACGGTCAGCGCTTTCGCAAACACCGCCGGCGGCATCATCGTGCTCGGAGTGAGCGAGCGCGCGGGTTTTGTCCCAGTTGCAAACTTTGAGACCGAGAAAGTGCTCAACCAATTCGTGGCGGGCATGGGTGATGCGGGCGGTCGCGGAAAGCTGGCCAATCCGCCCAAATACACCATTGAGCGCGTGGAGCTCCAGGGCACCGTGGTTCTGGTCATCACGATTGAGGAGCTCGACCCGTCGAGCAAGCCTTGTTATGTCATAGAGCGGGGCGCTCAAGGTGGCAGCTACAAACGCATCGATGACAAAGATGTCCCGCTTTCGTCGACCGAGGTGCTCGCATTGGCGTCATACGGTCGAGCGACTCCGAGCGATCGCGACGCGGTGGCGGGCGCGGGCGCGGACGATCTCGACGAGGCGCTGGTCGACCGTACGATAGATCGGGCTTTCTCGTTGACGCCTCGGGCAATGCGCGGCGCGCCGGACAAACAAACGAAGCTGGAGCGCCTAAATTTCCTTGATTCCCAGGGCAATGTTACCAAGGCTGGACTCCTAGTTGCGGGCACCTACCCTCAGCAGTTTTATCCCAAGCTCTTTATCGACATGGCTGTCTATGCGGGGACCCGGAAAGGCACGGCGGGATCGCTGAGGTTCATGGACCGCACAATCTGTGAGGGAACGTTGGGCGAGATGATCTCGGATGCCGTCGCGGCCGTCGCCAAGAATTTGCGGCGAACCTCGACCGTCCAAGGCGTCTCGCGTGTCGACTCGCTGGAGATTCCCGAGGAGGTTCTGCGCGAGGCAATCGCCAACGCCGTAATCCATCGAGAATACGGGGATCGGTTCTGTGGACAATCGATTACCGTCGACGTCTTTGACGATCGTGTCGAGGTGACGAATCCTGGCGGCCTTTACGGGGGAAAGACTCGCGAGAACTTGTTTGACGGCAGCTCCCGATGCCGTAACGCGACGCTTGTGAAGCTCATGTCGATTGTCCCGCTGCCGGATGGCGCAGGTTCGCCGGCTGAGGGCAATGGCTCGGGCATCCCGATGATGATCGATGCCATGCGCGCGCATGGTCTGGCCGAGCCCCTGTTCTGCCCGGGGTTCGATCGGTTCAAGGTCGTACTTTACCGTTCAAAGATCGAGCCGGTCGATCATGGCGGGGGCTTAATTGTGACGGCACTCAAACACTACGGCGAGCTGGGGACGCGCGAGCTGGCAGAGCACACAGGGCTTACAATTTCCCAGGTTAGGTCGCGCGTCAACGCGCTCATTGCTCAAGGCGAGCTTGAGCCCACGGCGCCGTCGACAAGCCGCAACCGCAAATATCGACTGTCAGAGCGCGTGGAATAAATGCGTTAGTGGACGAGGCGACTCAATAATCGACCCTCGATTGGCGCCCACTAAGGTAAAGCGGTTGTTGCCCAGTCGACGGTGATGCTAAAGACTCGGCTTACGCCGGCATGGCCCCGAACCCGTCTATCAAGAACAGCCTAAGAACCAGCTTGATGACATTTCCCGGTTTGACTTCAGCCGTGCCAAAGACGCTGCGCTCGGCGAGCTCGCTGCAGTATGCATAGATGTCGCGGATAAGGTCCGCGCCCGAGAGCGTAAACATGTAGCCTGCGTCCGAAAGCGCATTGGGCGCGGCAGGCAACTTGGCCATGTGACAGAACGTTTGCAGATCGGGCGCCATAACGTTCTGGTAGTCGAGGTGGCCGTTGGCATCCTGCGCGGCAAGCTCCAATTGGCGCACAAAATCCAGCGCCGCCGCTAACACAAAGCTCGGCGTAGGCGCATTGACGTCCTGGGTGGTCGCCACAAGCCTGCCCGCTGCCTGCGTGATAAGCCAGGCGACCTCGCGCTGGCAGCGCACGGCCTTGCGCGTAACCGGCTTGATGGACGAAGAAGAAACGCTCCCCTTAGGCGGATTCGAAGCAGCCATAAGACCCTCCCATGAACGACCCGGCCCAACAAGCCCGGATGAAACACGTGCTACATCAGTATACAGGGAAGTGGGGTAGCGGGGTACAAGCGCGCCAGCGGCAAATCGAGAGCATCAACGATGTGCCGATCGCGGAATGAGATCTCGTAATAATTGACTTCCGGCCATATTATTGAGGGGCATGACTCGCGTTCGTATGGTTGTAGGTGCTGGCGATGAACGACATTGACCTTGCTGTTCCGTTGATGGATGGACCAAGCTATGACCGCGCCTGCAGTCTCGTGCCTTCCGAATACGTTGAGGCATGGGAGTGGTTTCTGGGCGAGGAACAGCGCGGCGGCGTTTGGACCAGCCTTCCGCACCACACCAAGGAAGATAGCCCTCAGTATCAGTATCGTTTGAGAATTGGCTCGGACTTCTTTCCCGTAACGCGGGATTCAGGGATCTTCTGGCCGGGCCAGGATCGGGTGAAGCAAGATCCCAATAAGATCTTTGCGCTTTCGGTCCATAACTCTAAAAAGAGCTTCTACACCGATGTACCTCCGCTCTATTTGGACGATGGTACGTGGGTCATTAAGTATTCGGTCCAAGCGCCAGGCGCCGTTGGTTCTCGAGACCAGAATTACAACCGTAAAATGCTCAACTGCATGGAATGTGGCGTTCCAGTCGGAGTCATATTTGCAACCGAGGTGGGCTACAAGGTGCTCGGCCTTGCGTTTGTTGAACGGTTCGAGCCCGAAAACGGATGGTTTGTTCTGCACGGTCCTGTTCATAAAGGCGGACCGGACCCCCGTTTTGCGCCCGACATGAGCTATCTGAAGCACATGCCCGTCGATATTGAGTTTGCCGGACAGGGTACGACCGACGACGAAAAGGTCCGCTATGCGTTAAGGCGCGAGCGATTGGGGCAGCAATGGTTCCGCAAGCAGCTCGTTGCCGCCTATGATGGCCGTTGCGCGGTGTCGGACTGCGGCGTCAGCGAAGCTCTGGAGGCTGCACATATCGAGAATTACTCGGGACCCAAATCGCAGGTTGCCAGCAACGGCATTCTGCTTCGGCGCGACTTACATGCTTTATTCGATGCTCATCTGATTTCGTTTGAGCCTGTTTGCGGCGAATATCGGCTGTGCGGATCGTACCTGCTGGATAAGACCGGCTACGCTTCCTTTGCGGGTGCGACGCTAAGGCAGCCGAATGAGCGTCAGTGGCGACCCAATACGGTGTTTCTTGAGGCCCATCGCATCGAGTTCGATCGCTCGGAAAAGAAGCGTGAAAAGGCGGGGCTTCTGCCGTATTAGCGTATTTGGCTTTGGCATTCTTTGACGATCGTGTTGTTTGATCGGATCGCGTGGCGATGCAATCTCGCGCACGCCCGCCGGTGCATGCTCTTCCTGTTTTGTATAGCGAGAGGGGAGCGTGTATGAGCTGGCGAGGCGATATTGCGATGGGGAAGTACGGAAAACTGCCGTGTGCCCTTATAGACAACAATATGTTTCCGAGCGTAGAGGTTGATTGCGGGTCGTTTGTCGTCACCTGCCCTCGCTGCGGCTCGCAAATACCGTGTCTCGACATTCGGTTCATCGATGCGCGCGACAGACTCAGCGACGAAGTGAGAAAACAGACAGGCGTTCATATGCCGGTGTATCCGGAGAAATGCCCTGTTTGTGGCCTCGATATCGTGTATGACGCCGGCGACGAGGGATAGGTGATGCGGAGGAGCTGGCTGTGAGTGTCTTTTGCCTCTACAAATAAATCCCCTCACCGAGTTGCTTGTGGAACTCGGCGTGATGGTCGCGTGCCCAGGTAAAGAGCGCCTGGTCAAAGTCGGTGCGCGTGGCCGGGATGCCAAAGACGCCGGCAACTTCGACGCGCACGAACTCCAGTGCCGGCAGCTTGTTGATGGCAGTGAGGGCAAACGGGGACGAGGGCTCCTCGAACAGATAGCGGCTGCCTTGCAGCGCGTCGCAACTGGTGCACGTGTTGCCGAGCGACGGGGCTTTGGAGGCTCGCGCGCCTACGGGCTTGTAGCCGCAGCGCTTATGAAGGTAGTCGCGGATCTCGCCCGGCACGCAGCCAAGAGCGGGCACGATGGCGAGTGCGTTGGCGTTGGCCGTGTCGATGGCAATGTGCCCGGATTCGTTGGGCGCGTGCGCGATGGCGACGCTCTCGTCGTTATCGGTTCGATAGGGAATGCCGAAGGCCGCGACCGAGGTCTCTTTGTGACACTTCCAGCACTCGCGCTTGCCCAGTACTAGATATATATACGGCGCTGAGGGGTCGGATCGGTCAACACCGGGCAGCCACTCGGCAAAGGGCTCGGGGTTGACGCCGCTGGGTACATACCAGACCTTCTTGGTCCGGTCCCATTTGGCGCCCAGCGCCTTGGCTTCTTCTTTGTGCGAAAAGGGGACATCGAGCTCGGTGCGCATGGCGGCTCCTTGGTGCTGCAGGTGCAAGTGGCCCAAGGATACCGCAGGGCGCAGACATCGCGGCGTTTTGCTGAGAAGTTGCGGTGCGGACTGATTGGTTATGTCGATGGATAGATCGGCAAGTAGATGGTCGGCTTTTGGCTAGTTGGGCGGTTGGAACTGCCGGCGGATTTGGCGACATAAAACAAAACAGCCCAGAGGACATAGCCTCTGAGCTGCGAACATTTGGTGGGCGTTAGAAGATTTGAACTTCTGACCTCTTCCGTGTCAGGGAAGCGCTCTCCCCCTGAGCTAAACGCCCGATCAAGGGTGCGCAAGCGCGCAAGGGATAATATAACGGAGCCTGAACTCGGTGGCAAGAACATTTTTAAAAATCGCTTACATTGTGGAATTCGGGGGCTTTGTCGCATCCATTTCAAAAGAGCCTGCTGCCGCGATTTGGCTGTCGCATAATGCAAGGCCATTGCGGTATCGAGCTATGGAAAGACGCCTGCGGAATTGTCCTACCGATAAGCGGACAAGCCTCCAGCTGGTGCCTTCGCCGTGGTAAGGTAAGCCGAATTGTTTCCAGGCTGTTTCGGGGGAGTGGAATGAGCAAAGAGTGTGTCGAGCAGGTCGAAGGCGCAGGGGCTTCGGTGCCGATGACCGATATATCGAACATTGATGTGCCCGAGGGCACCGACGAGCTCAGCCGTAGCACCCGCCGCGCCTGGCGCGACCGCCTTAACGATGCGTCGTCGCGCAAGATGATCACGGGCGTCTTGGCTACGCTGGTGGGCGGTTCGTTTTGGGGCTTCTCGGGCACCAGCGCGAGCTTTCTGTTCGATACCTACCACGTCGACACCTTGTGGCTTATGAGCGTGCGTCAGATTCTCGCCGGTCTACTCTTTATGGCCGTGGTTGTTACGCGCGACCGCGAGCGCCTGATTAAGCTCTGGACCACACCCGCCGATCGCAAGCAGCTGCTGCTCTTTACCGCCTTTGGCCTGCTGTTCAACCAGTTTTGCTATCTTTCGGCCGTGCGCCTGACGAACGCCGGAACCGCGACGGTGCTCCAGTGCCTGCAGCTCGTTATCATCATGGGCTACACCTGCGTGATCGATCGCCGCATGCCGCGTACTCGCGAAGTCATCGGCATTGGCCTAGCTCTGGGTGGAACCTTTTTAATCGCCACCGGCGGCGACCCCACCAGCCTGAATATCTCGCCGCTTGGCCTGGCAGCAGGTCTTATGTGTGCGGTCAGCGCCGCGTGTATGGCGGTGATTCCCGCCAAGATCCTGCCCGAATACGGTAGCCCCATCGTCACGGGCTCGGCAATGCTCACGGCGGGCGTGGTCTCGTGCGTCTTCGTGCAGCCCTGGGCGCATATGCCGGCGCTCGACGCTGCCGGCATCGAGGCGCTCGCGGTGTTCGTGGTTATCGGCTCGTTTTTTGCTTACATGCTTTATATGCAGGGCGTTAAGGACATCGGCTCGGTGCGCGCGAGCCTCATCGGAACTGTGGAGCCGGTTTCGGCGACCATCACCAGCGCCGTTATGCTGGGCACGGTGTTTTTGCCGACCGACCTTATCGGCTTTGCCATGATCATCGTGATGATGTTCCTTACGGTGTAGCTAGCGCCGCCGCCAAGACAGAAAAGGTGTTGTGCCGCATTTTCGCCAATTGATGTCCGTGTCTGGAGTTTAGCTGTCGATGCTCAAAATGCCATAAACTAGCAACGTTATGGACTTTTTCATTGCGACTCAATTGCGAGGATTTCTTTATGGCTGGTAATCACTTTAAGGGCAGCGATAGCGGCCGCCCTGCAGTTCCGCCGCGTCCGAACGGGGCTGGTAAGGCCGGCACGCCGGGCGGCGCTGGACAGGGCGGTTCCGGTAAGCGCGTGTCCCCGGGCGAGACGGCGATGTTTACTGCTCTGTACGAGCAGTCTCAAAAGGCAAAAAAGACCGGCCGTGCAAGAGGGAATGTCTTTGCGGGCGGTGCAACCTCCACGTCGCAGCCGAGCGGGGCTCCTTCGGTACCCGCGAACAACGCAGGTGCTGCCAACGCCGCGAATGCCGCCGGTAACGTTAATGCCGACAAGGCCGCCAACAATACTCCCTCTGCCGGTGGCGCGGGGCTTACGGGTAACCTTGGCACGATTTACACCGGCGCCTCCGAGACTGGCACGTTTGCCCGCCTGGATGATAGCGGTGCCGAGTTTGCGGGCTCGGGTTCCAAGGAAGATTATTACGATTTTGGCTTGAACTACGGTAGCGACGCTTCGTCGAGTTCGACCTCTGACGGTCTGGTCCGTCATCGCCATCGCAAGGGCGAGGGCAAGAAGCGTCACACTGGTGCCATTATTGCCACTGTAGTCGCGGTGCTTCTCGTTGTGCTTGGCGCAAGCGGCTTTATGCTGCTTAACTCGGCAAAGACCGTAAAGAGCGAAGCGAAGGAGGCTGTCGAGATCGTCGGTGGCCTTAAGGACAAGGTCACGTCGGGCGATTTTTCGACGCTGCCTGACGACGCGAAGAAGATCGATGAACTCTGCGACAGCATGAAGGCGGAGACTTCGAGCCCGCTGTGGACGGCGGCTTCGTTTATCCCGGTGTATGGCAGTGACATCAACGCAGCCCGCACCATGATTGATGCCCTGTCCGATGTCTCGAGCAACGCGCTGGTTCCCATGGCCGACAACCTTTCGCAGGCCACGCCCGGCAAGCTGTTCCAGGACGGCATGATTAACGTGTCCGCGCTGCAGGCGGTCGCCGATTCGCTTTCCAGCAGCTCGAAGGTGTTCAAGAGCGCCAACGAGAAGGTCCAGGGCATTGGCGATACTCATATTTCCCAGGTGACCGATCTGGTCGATAAGGCCAAGGACGGCTTTGCCACCCTCAACGGTGCGGTTGACGCGGCGGAGAAGGTCGCCCCCGTCCTTCCCCAGATGCTCGGCGCCAACGGCCAGACGCGCAACTACCTTATGTACGCCATGAACAACGTCGAGATTCGTGCTTGCGGCGGCTTTGGCGGTTCGCAGGGCCTGATTTCGGTCACTGACGGCCAGATGTCGATTGGCGAGTTTGTTCCCCGCATTGGACTCAGCGAGGATGAGGCAGTCGAGAGCGTCGACGAAGAGGATGAGGCGCTGTTCGGCAACCACAGTAACCTGTACAACTCGGGCAATACCTATTCGCCTGATTGGCCCCGCAACTCGCAGCGTGTCGCCGCGCTGTGGAAGTCCCAGTATGGACAGGACGTTGATGGCGTCATCGGTATCGACCCGGTGTTCCTGCAGTATCTGCTGGGCCTGGTCGGCAACGTGTCACTGCCCGACGGAACGGTTGTCGACGGCACCAACGCCGCAAAGGTCCTCATGCACGATGTGTACTGGAACTATCCGGTCGAGGAGTCTGACGGCATCTTTGCATCCGTCGCCAGCGCTGCCTTCGACAAGATCCTTGGCGGTATCGGCGATGTCGATGTTACGAAGCTTGTCAGCGCCGTTGAGCGCGGTGCCGAAGAGGGCCGCCTGATCGCGTGGATGAGAAACGATGATGAGCAGAGTGCCATCAAAGAGACGGGCATTGACGCTTCGCTGCCCGATCCGGATGACCCGAGTGCCGATCCTGTTGCCGGCGTTTACTTTAACAACCTGAGCTTCTCCAAGCTCGACTGGTATCTGAACGCCGACACGCAGATCGGCCAGGGCATCAAGAACGGCGACGGCACGTGCTCGTATCGCATCACCGTTACTCTGACGAACATCATGACGCAGGAGGAGGCAGGCAAGCTGCCCGACTACGTTGCGGCGAGCGCACCCGATGCCGCGCGTGACGACGAACGCCTGAATGTCTCGTTGTTTGCCCCGACGGGCGGCAACATCAGTGACCTTACGGTTGAGGGCACACAGTTTGGTCTTGGCGCCGCTACGTGGCATGGAATCCCCTTCTATTCGGGCACCGTTGACCTGCATGCTGGCGAGACGACGACGATCACGTATACGCTGACCACATCGGCCGAGGCGGGGGACAAGCCGCTTATGCTGCGTCAGACTCCTACATGCCAGGCGGCTCGCGACAGCGCGTCGGCGTAGGGTTTTTCTGGTAGCGCAGATAATCGAGTACCATTTTGGGGCGGACAGGCAATCTGTTCGCCCCTATTTTGTAAGGAGAGCGCATGAAGTACTTTGGCACCGACGGCTTTCGCGGTGAGGCCAACGTTGGGCTGACGGTAGAGCACGCTTATAAGATTGGCCGTTTTGTGGGCTGGTATTACGGCGCCAACCGCGAGCGCAAGGCACGCGTGATCGTGGGCAAGGACACGCGTCG
Organism: uncultured Collinsella sp.; assembly: GCA_958427895.1. GTDB lineage: Bacteria > Actinomycetota > Coriobacteriia > Coriobacteriales > Coriobacteriaceae > Collinsella. Next base: position 21,545 of record CAUADW010000006.1, on the reverse strand, counting down.
CTCGAGTTATATGTTTGAGGCGGCGCTGGTGAGCGGCCTGGTCGCGAGCGGTGCGGACGCCTATATGCTGCATGTGATCCCGACGCCGGGCGTAGCGCATCAGACTGTGGAAGGCTGCTTCGATTGCGGCATCATGATCAGCGCGAGCCACAACCCGTTTTGCGATAACGGCATTAAGCTAGTCAACAGCGACGGCTTTAAGATGGACGAGGACGTACTGGAGCTCATCGAGGACTATATCGATGGCAAGAGCGAGGTGCCGCTGGCAACGGGCAACCACATCGGCGCCACGGTGGACTACATGCAGGGTCGCAACCGCTACATTGCTTCGCTCATCGCCAGCGCGAACTTTTCGCTGCAGGGCGTCAAGATCGGTATCGACTGCGCCAACGGCTCGGCATCCTCGGTGGCCAAGCCGGTGTTCGACGCACTGGGCGCCGATGTGCGCGTGATCAACGCCGCGCCCGATGGCTTTAACATCAACGTCGACTGCGGCTCCACGCATATGGAGCGCCTGCAGCGCCATGTGGTGGAGCAGGGCCTGGATGTGGGCTTTGCCTATGACGGCGATGCCGATCGCTGCTTGGCCGTGGACGAGCGCGGTCGCGTGGTAGACGGCGACCAGATCCTGTACGTGTGCGGCGTGTATCTGAACAAGCACGGGCGACTCTCGGGCGGTACCGTGGTGCCGACGATTGCCAGCAACTTTGGCCTGGTCAAGTCGCTGGAGCTTGCCGGTCTGAGCGCCGTGACCAGCGGCGTGGGCGACCGTCACGTGTATGCCAAGATGCGCGAGGGCGGCTACAGCCTGGGTGGCGAGCAGACGGGCCATACGATCTTTGGCGATATCGAGCGCACGGGCGACGGCATTATGACCTCGCTGCGCGTGATGGAAGTGATTCGTGCCGAGCGCGAGACGCTCTCGCAGCTCACGGCTCCGTGCAAGCTGCTGCCGCAGGCGCAGGTGGCCGTGCACGTGGCGGACAAGGACGCCGCGCTCGAGAACATGGGCGTGCAGAACGCCATCGCCGAGGCCGAGGCCGCGCTGGCAGGCGAGGGCCGCGTACTGGTGCGCAAGAGCGGAACCGAGTCGGTTATCCGCGTGCTGGCCGAGGCGCCCGACCAAGCATCCGCCGATGCCGCCATGAAGCGCATCGCAAGTGCTCTGGAGGCTCTTTAGTTACGCGTTTTTACCAAACCGCGTAACTGCTCGACGCTACAAACGGCCCCAAGCGGCAGCCTGATGTTCAATTTCAAGGGCGCGACCAGAAGGTCAGCGCCCTTTCATTTCACGTCACCTTGCTCGCTTAGGGTCGTTTTCGCTGACGTTGCCAAGACATTAGCGTCAACGAACTAGTCATTGGGTACCTAGTTATTGGGTGAAAAAAGGGGACGCTGCGGATTGGTTCCGCGGCGTCCCCTTTGCGTTGGCGTGTTGGTTATGCCTTACAGCTCGTAGAGCGTGGTGAACTTGTCCTGCAGGTAGCTGCAGTAGTAGCGGGCATCGAACGCCATGCCGCATGCGCCCTTGATGAGTTCCGGTGCGTCCTTGGCGCGGCCCCACTGCCAAATGTGCTCGCCCAGCCAGGCACGGACGGGCGCCAGGTCGCCGCTCGCACAGGCGCCGTTAAGGTCGACACCGTCGCGGCACATGGCCGGCACAAACATGGCATCGTAGGCACTGCCCAGCGCATACGTGGGGAAGTAGCCAAACGAGCCGCCGCTCCAGTGCGTATCCTGCAGGCAGCCGTGCGTGTCGTCGGGAACGGGAATGCCCAGGTACTCGTCCATAAAGCGATTCCAAAGCGCGGGGATATCCTTGGCCATGGCCTCGCCGGCAAACAGCATGCGCTCGATCTCGTAGCGCACCATAACGTGCAGCGGATAGGTGAGCTCATCGGCCTCGGTGCGGATCAACGACGGCTGCGCGATGTTCACGGCGCGGTAGAGCGTGTCCTCGTCGACGTCGCCGTAGACCTCGGGTGCGTGGCGGCGCAGCACCTCGAGCAACGGTCCCATAAAGGCGCGGCTGCGACCCACGGTGTTCTCGAAAAAGCGGCTCTGGCTCTCGTGGATGCCCATGGAGGTGCCACCCTCAAGACAGGTGCGCGCATAGGCAGGATTGACGCCCAGCTCGTACATGGCGTGTCCCGCCTCGTGGATGATGCTGTAGACGTTGGAGATGCAATCGTCCTCGTAGATGTGTGTCGCGATGCGCGCGTCACCCACGGCAAAGCCCTCGCTAAACGGGTGCTCGGTAAAGGCAAGCGTGGTGTCGTCCAGGTTCAGGCCGACAAGCTTCATAAGGTCGAAGCTCATGGCGCGCTGGGCGGCCTCGGGCACGCGGGCGTGCAAAAAGTCGGCATCGGGCTGCTGGCTGCGCTCGCCGATGGCGTGCACGAGCGGCACGACCGTCGCCTTGACCTCATCGCAAAACGCATCGAAGCTCTTGGCGGAAAGGCCGCGCTCGTACTGGTCGAGCCAAACATCGTATGGGTCGCGCTTGGGGTCCATAAGTTCGGCCTGATGCTTAAGTTGGGCGACGATCCTATCCACATAGGGCTCAAAGCTCGCCCAGTCATTAGCCGTCTTGGCCTTGTGCCACACGGCATCGGCCTCGCAGGTGAGCCTGGTCCAGGCCTCGGCCTCCTCGGTGGGGATGACGCTTGCCTCGCGCTGGTCGCGACCGAGCACACGGATCTCGTCGAGCAGCTGCGGGTCGTCAATTTTGCCGCCGGCGACGGTCTCGCGCGCTAACGAGCGTACGAGCTCAACGGATTTCTCGCTGGTCAGCAGCTTGTGATGCTCACCGGCAAGCGTGCCCATGGCGTCGGCACGGGCGGCAGCACCATTGGCAGGGGCAATCGTCGCGCCGTCGAACTCGGCAATCTTGAGCAGGTACTCACGAGTCCACAGCTTGCCCTCGAGTTTGCGGAACTTTTTGACGGCCTTGTCGACTTTAGCGGCCTTGACGCCCTTGGCGGCCTTTGCCACGGCGGCCTTGGCCTTCTTATCGAGTTTCTTTCCCATACCGTATCCTTAATCTCGCAGGCCGAGCACCGCAGGCGGATGCACGGCCACTTTTCACAGCTACTTGCCTTGTACCCAGCGCGAACAAAACGGAACGCGGCGATGCGCTCGCGAAATGTGTTATCCTATAGCCCAATGCGTTGACGGAGAGGGTTTTGCCCGCCGCGTCGCCGGCAAGAGAGGGAAGGTCATGGGCTGCAAGCCTTCCTGCGGTGGCAAGGGCCAAGCGTTCACTCCCGAGCAGCGACCTCAACGGGCACGCGGCCAGTGGCAGCAAAGCCTCAGTAGGGAAGCCGTGAGCCTCGCGACAAGAGGCGCAGAGTGGGCGCGGCGGGCCAGACATCCGCCGGGTCAAACAAGGTGGTACCGCGGAATTTAACCGTCCTTGGGCAATGCACATGCCCGAGGGCGGTTTTTTGTTACCGAACCGGGCCGCGCATCCGCAGCATCGGGCGGCGTCAGCCGTCCCGGGGTGCGGATGCGCGAGAGACGAAAGGGAAGACATGAGTCTGATTGATGATCTGGTCAAACTCGAGGAAGAGGCCAAGGAGCTCGTCACTAGCGCCGACGACGCCGCAAAGCTCGAGGCCGCGCGCGTTGAGCTGCTCGGCCGCAAGGGCCGCATCACCGGCCTGATGCGCATGATGGGCAAGCTCGCCCCCGAGGACCGTCCCGTGATGGGCAAGCGCGCCAACGAGATGCGCCAGCTGATCGAGGGCATGCTCGACGAGCGCACCACCGAGATGAAGGCCGCCGCCCTCAAGCATGCACTCGAGCACGAGGCCGTCGACATCACGCTGCCGGGCATCCGTCCGCAGATCGGTCACCAGCACCTGATCAAGCAGATCATCGAGGAGGCCGAGGATATCTTCTGCGGTATCGGCTACACCGTCGAGTCCGGCCCCATGGTCGATACCTCCTACTACAACTTCACCGCGCTCAACGCGCCCATGGATCACCCGAGCCGCTCGGCTCGCGACACGTTCTATGTGGTCGACAACAACCCCGGCAGCGTCGCGCATCCCGAGGCCCACGCTCACGGCGAGTCCGACGTACTGCTGCGCACCCAGACCTCGGGCGTGCAGATCCACACCATGGAGTCGCAGAAGCCGCCCATCTACATGATCTGCCCGGGCACCGTCTACCGTCCCGACACGGCCGACGCCTGCCACCTGCCGCAGTTCAACCAGATTGAGGGCCTGGTCGTCGACGAGGGCATCACCTTTGGCGATCTTAAGGGCACGCTCGACTACTTTGTTAAGTGCATGTTTGGCGAGGACCGCAAGACGCGCTATCGCCCGCACTTCTTCCCCTTCACCGAGCCTTCCTGCGAGGTGGACGTGAGCTGCCACGTGTGCGGCGGCAAGGGCTGCAACTTCTGCAAGCACAGCGGCTGGATCGAGATTCTGGGCTGCGGCATGGTCGACCCCAACGTTCTGATCAACTGCGGCATCGATCCCGAGAAGTACACCGGCTTCGCCTTTGGCATTGGCGCCGAGCGCGTCGCGGCCCTGCGCTACGACCTGCCCGACCTCAGAACGCTCATGACGGGCGATATGCGTTTCTTGAATCAGTTCTAGGCTGCGGCTTGCCCAAGCACGGCACCTCGGCACTCATTCGTCGCTTGCGTACCAAAGTACGCGGCGCTCCTCTTTCGGGCCGATCTGCCGCACTTGGACAACCCTCGCTTTGTAAGGAATGTTCACAAAGTTGAAGTTTCCACCTGCATCTCTTCGCAGGCTTTCAGTATGAAAGGAGAGCTAGATGCGTGTTTCTTACGACTGGCTCAAGACCATGATCGATATTCCGGAGGATCCCAAGACCCTTTCGGACGAATATATCCGTACCGGCACCGAGGTCGAGGCGATCGACACCGTGGGCGAGTCCTTCGACCACGTGGTGACCGCCAAGGTGCTCACCAAGACCCCGCACCCCGATAGCGACCACATGTATGTGTGCTCGGTCGATGTGGGCGACAAGAACCTCGACGCCGACGGCAATCCCGCCCCGCTGCAGATTGTTTGCGGCGCGCAGAACTTTGAGGCCGGCGACCACATCGTCACGGCCATGATCGGCGCTGTCCTGCCCGGCGACGTCAAGATCAAGAAGAGCAAGCTTCGCGGCGTCGTGTCCATGGGCATGAACTGCTCCGCGCGCGAGCTCGGTCTGGGCGGTGACCACTCCGGCATCATGATTCTGCCCGAGGATACGCCCTGTGGCATGCCGTTTGCCGAGTATGTGGGCTCGAGCGACACCGTGCTCGACTGCGAGATTACGCCCAACCGCCCCGACTGCCTGTCCATGATCGGCATGGCCCGCGAGACCGGTGCCATCTTCGACCGCGATTTCCACGTTGAGCTGCCCGCCATCAAGGCCGAGACCGGCCGCGCGACCGACGACGAGCTTTCCGTCGAGATTGCCGACGAGGGCCTGTGCGACCGCTACGTTGCCCGCATCGTGCGCAACGTCAAGGTCGGCCCGTCGCCCGACTGGATGGTCAAGCGCCTTAACGCCCTGGGCGTGCGCCCGCACAACAACATCGTCGACATCACCAACTATGTGATGATGCTCACCGGTCAGCCGCTGCACGCCTTTGACCTGGACACCTTTGCCGCGCGCGATGGCCACCGTCGTGTGGTGGTTCGCGCCGCCCAGCAGGACGAGAAGTTCACGACGCTCGACGGCGAGGAGCGCGTGCTCGACGCCGGCATGGGCCTCATCACCGACGGCGAGCGTCCCGTGGCGCTGGCCGGTGTCATGGGCGGCATGGATTCCGAGATCGAGGACGATACCGTTGACGTGATGGTCGAGAGCGCCTGCTTCAACGCCGGCCGCACCTCGCACACCAGCCGTGACCTATCGCTGATCTCCGACGCCTCCATCCGCTTTGAGCGCCAGGTCGACGAGACCGGCTGCGTGGACGTCGCCAATGTGACGTGCGCGCTCATCGAGGAGATCGCCGGCGGCGAGGTCGCCCCCGGCTATGTGGACGTGTTCCCCGCGCCCAAGACCATCGACAGCATTAAGCTGCGTTTGGCCCGCGTGCACGCCATCTGCGGCGCCGACATCGAGCCCGACTTTATCGAGCGCTCGCTTACCCGCCTGGGCTGCACCGTCGAGCGCGACGGTGAGGACTTTATGGTCACGCCGCCGAGCTTCCGTCCCGACCTGCCGCGCGAGATCGATCTGATCGAGGAGGTCCTGCGCCTATGGGGCATGGGTCGCGTCACGGCGACCATTCCGGCTGCCAAGAACCATATCGGCGGTCTGACGCGCGAGCAGAAGCTTACCCGCAAGGTCGGCGAGATCCTGCGCGCCTGCGGCCTCAACGAGACCACGACTTTTGGCTTTGCTGCCCCGGGCGACCTGGAGAAGATCGGCATGTCCACCGAAGGCCGCGGCTGCCCCGTGGTGCTCATGAACCCGTTGGTCGCCGAGCAGACCGAGATGCGCCGCTCGTTGCTGCCGGGCTTACTGCAGTCCGTTGCCTATAACGAGGCCCACGGCACGCCCAACGTGCACCTGTACGAGGTCGGCAGTCTGTTCCACGGTCGCGAGAATGCCAGCCTGCCCAAGGAGACCGAGTCCGTCGCGGGCGTGCTCTCGGGCCAGTGGAGCGAGCAGTCCTGGAACATGAAGTACCGCAAGCTGCGTTTCTTCTTTGGCAAGGGCATCGTCGAGGAGCTGCTCGCCCAGCTGCGCATTGAGAAGGTTCGCTTCCGTCCCGTCGAGGGCGAGAGCTATGCCTTCCTGCAGCCGGGTCGTGCTGCCGAGGTGCTCTCGGGCGGTACCGTGCTGGGCTGGGTCGGCGAGATTCACCCCGAGGCGCGCGAGGCCTGCGGCATCGATGAGGTCGTCGTTGCCTTTGAGCTCGATCTGGACAAGCTGATCAAGGGCGCCCGCAATCAGGAGAACTACCGCGAGTTCTCGCAGTACCCTGCCGTTGAGCACGACCTTGCTATCGTGGTCGACAACACTGTGACCTGCGAGGATCTTGAGCGTCGTATTACGAGTGCCGGCGGCAAACTGCTCGAGGGCGTGCGCCTGTTCGACGTCTACCGCGATCCGGTCCGCATCGGAGCGGGCAAGAAGTCCATGGCCTTCGCACTTACGTATCGCTCCGACGACCACACGCTCACCAGCGAAGAGGTCGAGAAGGCGCACCAGAAGATCGTCACCAAGGTGTGCAAGGGCGTAAACGGCGAGGTCCGCGGCTAGGGCTTGCGACCGAGGCATGGGCCGTCGGGCGACGGCATGACTGAGCTGCTGCCCGCCAGCGCTCCGCATCTGTGACATATGTATTGCAAAACGGCGTGTCGCTTTGTTGGCGGCGCGCCGGTTTGCTATGATAGCCGCCGGCGTGTTACGAATCAGTCGATGCGTAACACCGACAACGTGGTTCAAACGGCGCTGCAATTCCGCGCGCTGATAACCGGGAGGCGTATATGCACATTCCAGATAATTACCTATCCCCGCAGACCGATGCCGTTATGGCGGTGGCGATGGTGCCCGTATGGGTCCACTGCATCAAAAAGGTGCGCGCCACGCTCGATCGCGAGCATATGGCGTTCTTGGGCATTTGCGCCGCGTTCTCCTTCTTGCTCATGATGTTCAACGTGCCGCTGCCCGGCGGCACCACTGGTCACGCCGTTGGCGGCGCGCTCATCGCGTTGCTGCTGGGCCCCGAGGCTGCGGCTATCGCTGTCTCGGTCGCGCTGGCGCTGCAGGCGCTGCTGTTTGGAGACGGTGGCGTTCTGTCGTTTGGCGCCAACTGCTTTAACATGGCCTTTGTGCTGCCGTTTGTCGCTGCTATCGTGTTCCGTGCGCTCAACAGCCGTCTGCACGACAAGAGCTGGGGCACCTCAGTTTCTGCTATCGTAAGCGGCTGGGTCGGCCTGTGCCTGGCGGCCCTGTGCGCGGCAATCGAGTTTGGTATTCAGCCGATGCTCTTTACCAATGCTTCGGGCGCGCCGCTGTACTGCCCCTTCCCGCTGTCCGTGGCTATTCCGGCCATGTTGATCCCGCATATGCTGGTTGCCGGCGTGATCGAGGGCGTGGCGACGGCCGCGATCTACGGTTTCATTAAGAAGACGGCGCCGAGCATCATTGTCGGGCCCGAGGCCGTCGATGGCCAACTTGCTGCCGAGGGCGTTGCTGCCAAGAAGACCTCGCTGGTCCCCACGCTCATCCTGGTTGCCGTGCTTGTCGTAGCAACACCGCTGGGCCTGCTGGCCACGGGTGACGCCTGGGGTGAGTGGGACGCCGAGGGCGCCGCGACCGCCGTTCAGGAGGCTGGCGATGACAGCCTGCAGGCTTCGGTCGGTCTCGATACCCCGACCTTTGCCGATGCCCTGCCCACGGGCGATTATCTTCAGGCCTATTCCGAGGAGCAAGGCCTTGGCTTTGCCGGCCAGGCTGCCATGTATATCCTTTCCGGTGTGATTGGCGTGGCGGTGCTCACCATCGCATTCCGTCTGATCTCGCTGACGGTCAAGGAAAGCGGTGCTCATGGCAATAGCCGAGCTGCCTAGCTGGCTTGCGGTCGAGCAGCGTTACGAGCCCGTGGGGGCTCGGCATCGTGTGATGCAAAAGAACGTCCTGCACCTGGCGAGCCTGCTTGAGCGGGTTCGCCTGGGTGGGGGCGCGCACGAGGGCGGGTCGATGGTCGACCGCGCCCTTTCTTGCGTTTCGGCTCCGGTGCGCCTGGTGGGGATGTTCGTCTGCGTTCTATGCGTGTGTCTGACGCAGAGCCCGCTGTACCTCATGTTGATGGCGGCTATCGCGCTGGTGCTCGTTGCCGTGCGCCCCGTACGCGGGCTGCGGGCAACCTTTGTGCCGGCGCTTGGCGCTGCGGGGCTCGCAGTGGTTCTGGCGCTGCCTGCCCTGCTGCTGGGCGCTTCCGCTACGGGCGCCATGCTCAAAATTGCGCTCAAGACGTTCATTAACGTGTCGCTCGTGCTGGGCGTTTCGTGGACACTCACCTGGAGCCGCATGTCGGCGGCGCTCAAGATGCTGCATCTACCCGACGAAGTTATCTTTACGTTTGATATGGCGCTCAAGCACATCGAGGTGCTGGGTCGTACGGCGCACAATCTGTGCGAATCGGTCATGCTGCGCAGTGTTGGCCGTGCGCCTGAGGGATTTTCGCGTACCGATTCGATCGCGGGTATCATGGGCATGACCTTTATCAAGGCGATGGAATGCAGTCGCGCGATGGACGAGGCTATGCTTTGCCGCGGCTTTGCCGGTGCGTATCCGGCGCCCGCGCGCGCCGGGTTTGGCTGGCGCGATGCCGTTTACGCAGCCGTTGTGGTTCTGCTCGCCGTGTTGTGCGCAGTGCTGTAGCGTGGGCGGTCGAGCCGTCGATGTGGATAGGGAAGGGCGACGTTTTGGCAAACGATACGAATGGCGCGATGGGCGTGAGCGGTGCTGCTGGCGCCGAGACCACGCCGCTCATTGAGCTGCGCGACGTGGTGTTTTCCTATACGGGTCATACGGTTGTCGATGGCGTTTCGCTGCAGGTCGATCGTGGTGAACTCGTTGCCCTGCTCGGTCCCAACGGTTGTGGCAAGACGACGATCATGCGCCTTATTAACGGCCTTGAGCTCGCGGACGCAGGGGCATACCTGTTTGACGGGCACGTGATCGATGCGGCGTTTCTAAAGGATTCCGCGGCCGCTCAGCGTTTTCATCAGCGCGTGGGTTTTGTGTTCCAGAATGCCGATGCTCAGCTGTTCTGCGCTACGGTGGGCGAGGAAGTTGCTTTTGGTCCCGCGCAGATGGGACTGCCGGCAGACGAGCTCGAGCGCCGCGTGCGCGATGCCATGGGGCTGTTTCAGGTTGCCGACCTTGCCGACGCCTCTCCCTATCAGCTCTCGGGTGGGCAAAAGAAGCGCGTTGCGCTGGCTGCGGTGGTGTCGATGAACCCGGATATCTTGGTCCTTGACGAGCCTACCAATGGGCTTGACGAGGATTCATGCGACATCGTGGTCAACTTCTTGCTGGCCTACGTCGCGGCGGGTAAGACGGTCTTGATGAGCACACATCATCAGGATTTGGTGCGACGCCTGGGTGCCCGTGCAATCTATATCGATCGATATCACCATGTGGTCGAGGCACCTTCGCCGTCGTATGGAACCGAAAGCGGTGCTACGGACTAGTTGCTGCGTAGAGCGTGCGTAGCCGCCCGCGCGGCTTTGCCGTGATGGTATAGTTATCCAGGTTTTTATGGGGGTGGCTATGCCAAGCTGGAACATTCATATCGCTCAGACGGAGCGTTTGCTGGAGCGCACCGGTGCGCTTGCCAATAGCGTGCGCGATCGCAATGCCTTTTTGTTTGGCTGCGTGGTTCCGGATATCTTCGTGGGCTATATGGTCCCTGGCATCGCCGATCCCATCCCGTACCGCATTACGCACTTTGCCAAGCCTGAGCCCATCCCAAAGCCTCGTGAGCATGAGTTCTGGGATACCTATGTGGCACCGTTGCTTAAAAGTTCGCCCATCGGTGCGCCAGCCGCGGCGACCTCGATTATCGAGGAACGCGAGCGACTGAACCGCGTGCACTATCCCCAGCGCTACAAGGATGCCGAGCCGGTTGCCGGTCCCGGCGCCTGTGAGTTCTCGCTTGCGTCCGAGGACGTGGCGCAGTCGTTGCTCGATTTGACACTGGGTGTCTGGTCGCATCTGGTGGCCGATACCGTATGGAATACGCGCGTGAATCAGTACCTGGAGGTGCACGGCGGCAAGCCGTGCGAGGAGTTCCGCATTAAAAAGCAAGGCGACTTTGACTGGTTTGGCAAGACGCTGGGCATTGTTTCCATCCCGCGTGCGACCGATCGTCTGTATACTGCTGCGGCGCGTTTTGGTCAGTATCCCATCCATAAAGAATATGTGCTCAAGACCATCGGCGTCATGCACGAGATTGTACGCGAAAACCCCGGTGAGCCCGACCATCCGCCATACCGCCTGCTAACCGAGGAGTTTTTCGATGCAACGTTTACCGAGGTCATCGAGCTGACCGAGGCGGGATTTGCGGCTCGCGTTGCTGCTTCTGGCGTTCCCGCAGTCCCCCTGATTGCTAGCTGCTAGCCGGCCGGCTTGGCAGTGAATAGCTCACCCCAATTGATCAACAGCTTCCGTCGCATGGCGTAAACACGGCAAACGAGCTGCACATCTCATAGCATGCCATAAGTAGCTGGTTGCGTGTCATGCCATACAGTAGACATCGGCGCACAGAAAAAGGGCCCGGAAGGCAATGCCTTCCGGGCCCTTTGCAATGCAAATCTGCTTGCAAGTACGATTTAGCGCACCTGAGCGACGTAAGCGACGTTGGTCGAGGAGACCTTGTCCTCGAGCTGGACGCTCATGCGGGGATCGCCGGCGGTAGCGACGGTCAGGTCGCCGGCCTCGACGTAGCCGAGCTCCTTAGCGGTCTCGATCGCCTTGACGATCGTGCCGTTGACGGTGCCCTGGGTAATCTCGGCCTGATGCGGGATAACGCCCCAGTACATGATCATCTGCTGGACGGCCCACTCGTGGCGGGAGAACGCGCAGATCGGCATGTTGGGACGGAAGTGCGAAATCAGGCGAGCGGTACGACCGGTGGTCGTCGGCACGGTGATGCACTTGGCGCCAACGGTGGTGGCCATGTTCACAGCGGACATACCCACAACGTTGTTGACGACGCGGGTGCCATGAGCGTCGGCCGGAACCTCGAGCGGAGCGTGGGCCGGGAGGTACTTCTCGGTCTCGAGAGCAATGCTGGCCTGCATCTTGACGGCCTCGACCGGGTACTTACCGGCAGCGGACTCGCCAGAGAGCATAACGGCGTCGGTGCCGTCGTAGATGGCGTTAGCAACGTCGGCAACCTCGGCGCGCGTCGGGCGCGGGTTCTGCTGCATGGAGTCGAGCATCTGCGTAGCGGTGATAACGGGCTTGTAGGCCGCGTTGCACTTGGCGATGATCTCCTTCTGGATGTGCGGAACGAGCTCGGGCTTGATCTCGATGCCCAGGTCGCCACGGGCGACCATGATGCCGTCGGAAGCCTCGAGGATCTCGTCGAAGTTCTCGACGCCCAGGGCGCACTCGATCTTCGGGAAGATCGTCACGTGCTCGCCACCGTTCTCGCGGCAAAGCTTGCGGATGCCGCGGACGGACTCGCCGTCACGGATGAAGGAAGCGGCGATGTAGTCGATGTTCTCGGTCAGGCCAAAGAGGATGTCCTGACGATCGCGCTCGGTGATGGCGGGCAGAGAGATGTTGACGTTGGGCATGTTGACGCCCTTGCGCTCGCCGATCAGGCCGTCGTTCTTAACGACGCAGGTCATGTCCTGGCCGTCGACGGACTCGACCTCGAGGGCAACCAGGCCGTCATCGATCAGGATGAGGGAGCCCTTCTCGACCTCGGAGGGCAGAGCCAGGTAGTCGAGGGAGATGTGCTCAGCGGTGCCATGGAAATCCTCGGACGTGGGCTGAGCGGTGACGACGATCTTGTCGCCGGTCTTGACGGCAACCTTCTTGCCGTCGACCAAAAGGCCGGTGCGGACCTCGGGGCCCTTGGTGTCGAGCAGGATGCCGACGGGCAGACCGAGCTCCTTGGAAATACGACGGACGCGCTCGATGCGACCGTGGTGCTCGTCGTAGGATCCGTGCGAGAAGTTAAAACGGGCGACGTTCATGCCCGCCTTGATCATCTCGCGGATGGTCTCGTCGCTATCGCAGGCGGGACCCATGGTGCATACAATCTTGGTGCGCTTGTACATTCAGACCTCCATCTGACATCGTCTTGCGCTGATAGATAAACCATAAGAAATAAAACTGAGATGATTATAACGAAATGCCGACCGAATACCCCAAAAAATCGACCGTATGCCGAATTAGAAGTTCATTTTTTGCGGTAAAAACGGTACGTGAAAAATCTTTACCAACCGTTCTGACCGCTGCTATCTGGGCGATATTTCAGTTTGACGATGCGCCGAAGAAAAAACGTTTTATCAATGTTGAGCATCACACGGTCTGCATCGTTGCACTCGAGCCGTGTTTCCAATTGGAATGTTTTGGCTAGACGCACCGCTTTGGGGTACCATAGCTCCACTATCAACTGCCGCTCAGCACGGCAGCCTTGATGAGCCCTTGCCCTTCTCCTGGGAATTATGATCGGGCATCAATCTGCTGAGTGGCCCGAATCCCAGGAGGGGACTCTATATGCAAAAGGAATACCTGTCCGCCGCGGCGGAGGTACTCAGCGACCAAGGTGTCGATGAGAACCTCGGCCTGAGCAACGACGAGGCGTCGTCGCGCCTCGCCAAGACAGGCCCTAACAAGCTCGAGGAAGCCGAGAAGACGCCGTTGTGGAAGCGCTTCTTTGAGCAGATGGCCGACCCCATGGTCATCATGCTGATCGTTGCCGCCGTCATCAGCGCGCTCACGGGCATGGTCAAGGGCGAGGCGGACTTTGCCGATGTCGCCATCATCATGTTCGTCGTTATCGTCAACTCGGTGCTGGGCGTGGTCCAGGAGGCTAAAAGCGAGGAGGCTCTCGAGGCCCTGCAGGAGATGAGCGCGGCGCAGTCCAAGGTGCTGCGCGACGGCAAGCTCGTGCACCTGCCGAGCGCCGAGCTCGTGCCCGGTGACGTGATCATGCTCGAGGCGGGCGACTCCGTCCCGGCCGACTGCCGCGTGCTCGAGAGCGCCACGATGAAGATCGAGGAGGCCGCCCTTACCGGCGAGTCCGTGCCCGTCGAGAAGCATGCCAACGTGATCGAGCTCGCCGCCGGCACCGACGACGTGCCGCTCGGCGACCGCAAGAACATGTGCTACATGGGCTCCACCGTGGTGTACGGCCGTGGCCGCGCCGTCGTAGTCGGTACCGGTATGAACACCGAGATGGGTAAGATCGCCGGCGCCCTGGCCGAGGCCAAGGAAGAGCTCACGCCGCTGCAGGTGAAGCTTGCCGAGCTCAGCCGCATCCTCACTATCATGGTTATCGTCATCTGCGTCGTTATCTTTGGCGTCGACATCATCCGCCACGGCGTGGGCAACGTTCTCACCGACCCGACCGCGCTGCTCGATACCTTTATGGTCGCTGTCTCGCTTGCCGTCGCCGCCATCCCTGAGGGTCTGGTTGCCGTCGTGACTATCGTGCTTTCGCTCGGCGTGACCAAAATGGCCAAGCGCCAGGCGATTATCCGCAAGCTCTCTGCCGTCGAGACCCTTGGCTGCACGCAGACCATCTGCTCCGACAAGACCGGTACCCTTACCCAAAACAAGATGACCGTCGTCAAGCACGAGCTCGCTGCGCCTAAGGAGAAGTTCCTGGCCGGTATGGCGCTGTGCTCCGATGCCCAGTGGGACGAGGACCTGGGCGAGGCCGTTGGTGAGCCGACTGAGTGCGCGCTCGTCAACGATGCCGGCAAGGCTGGTCTTACTGGCCTGACTGCCGAGCACCCGCGCGTGGGCGAGGCCCCGTTCGACTCGGGCCGTAAGATGATGTCCGTGGTCGTCGAGACCCTGGATGGCGAGTACGAGCAGTACACCAAGGGCGCGCCCGACGTGGTGATCGGCCTGTGCACCCATATCTACGAGGGCGATAAGGTTGTCCCCCTGACCGAGGAACGTCGTGCCGAGCTCGTGGCCGCCAACAAGGCCATGGCCGACGAGGCCCTGCGCGTGCTGGCGCTGGCAAGCCGCACCTACACCGAGGTCCCGGCCGACTGCAGTCCCGCCGCGCTCGAGCATGACCTGGTCTTCTGCGGCCTGTCCGGCATGATTGACCCGGTTCGTCCCGAGGTCGCCGACGCCATCCGCGAGGCGCACGATGCCGGTATCCGCACCGTCATGATCACGGGCGACCACATCGACACCGCCGTGGCCATCGCCAAGCAGCTGGGCATCGTCACCGATCGCAGCCATGCCATCACCGGTGCCGACCTCGATCGCATGAGCGACGAGGAACTCGACGCGCACATCGAGGACTACGGCGTGTACGCCCGCGTCCAGCCCGAGCACAAGACACGCATCGTCGAGGCTTGGAAGTCGCGCGACCAGATCGTGGCCATGACGGGCGACGGCGTCAACGATGCCCCGTCCATCAAGCGCGCCGACATCGGCGTCGGTATGGGCATCACCGGCACCGACGTCACCAAGAACGTTGCCGACATGGTGCTTGCCGACGACAACTTCGCCACCATCATCGGTGCCTGCGAAGAGGGCCGTCGCATCTACGACAACATCCGCAAGGTCATCCAGTTCCTGCTTTCGGCCAACCTTGCTGAGGTGTTCTCGGTGTTTATCGCCACGCTCATCGGCTTTACCATCTTCCAGCCGGTGCAGCTGCTGTGGGTGAACCTGGTCACCGACTGTTTCCCCGCGCTCGCGCTGGGCATGGAGGACGCCGAGGGCGACATCATGAAGCGCAAGCCGCGCAACGCCAAGGACGGCGTCTTTGCCGGACATATGGGTCTGGACTGCGTGGTCCAGGGCCTGATCATCACCGTGCTGGTGCTGGCGAGCTTCTTTGTGGGCGTGTACTTTGACATGGGCTACATCCACATCGCCGATATGATCGCCGGCAATGCCGACGAGGAAGGCGTGATGATGGCGTTCATCACACTCAACATGGTCGAGATTTTCCACTGCTTCAATATGCGCAGCCGTCGTGCGTCGCTGTTCACCATGAAGAAGCAGAACAAGTGGCTGTGGGCTTCTGCCGCGCTGGCACTGGTGCTGACGGTGATCGTGACCGTGCAGCCGACGCTTGCCGAGATGTTCTTCGGCCCTGTGACGCTTGAACTCAAGGGCGTTCTTGCCGCGCTGGGTCTGGCCTTCCTGATCATCCCGCTGATGGAGATCTACAAGGCGATCATGCGCGCGGTCGAGAAGGAGTAAGTTAACCTGTCCGGGCCCGCCCCTGCGTGTTTTCTTCTTCGCTGGTCCTCGCGCTTCGCGCTGCGGGATCGCTCAGAAGAAAACACTCCCGGGGTGGGCCCTACGGTATCCTTGCTGGCTTTACTCCCGCGCGGATGAAAAAGGGCTGAGGGAAAGAAGGTGAGCGGCCGAGCAATTGCTCGGCCGCTCGTTTTGAATAAAGGATGTGTCCTTAGGAAACCCCTCCCGGCGGGCGGGCCTTCGGATAGCCTCTCGGGACCATGAGCTGAGGGAAAGTATGTGAGCTGGTCGGGCTTTGCCCGGCCAGCTCTTTTTGATTTAAAATACCTGCTCAGTTGTGATTTTGGCTGCTGGGAGGCGTTTGTGGCTAAGGCTAAGGCTAAAGCGAAGAAAAAGACGACGGGGGCGCGGGCTAAGCGTGACCGTCGTCGGAAACTCGCGACCGAAGCGCCCGTGTCTGCCGAGGAGTTGTTGGCGAGCGTACCGGGGCTCGATGCGCTGCAGGATGTTCCGGCGTTTGATGACCTGCCGGTCGATGAAGCCCAGCAGACTGCCTTTGATGATTTCTGCGCACATGCCGAGGAGCCCGAGCAGATGCAGCTGGGTGCCGTTATTCGCCTGGATCGCGGGTTTCCGCTGGTGGCCACTGCCGACGACACCTTTCGCGCCGAGCATGCCGTGGGGTTTGCCAAGTCGCGCGGCGAGGACGAGGTCCTGCTGCCTGCCGTGGGCGACCGTGTGGCGGTGCGCCGCGCTCCCGGGCACGATATGGGCGTGATTGAGTGCGTGCTGCCGCGCCGTACGAGCTTTGAGCGTTGGCGCGGCCGTGCCCGTGGAGAGCGCCAGGTGCTCTGCTCCAACGTGGATAGCGTGCTAATCGTGCAGGCGCTCGGTGCCGGTGAGGTGCTGCTCGACCGCGTGGCGCGCTCGCTGGTGTTGGCGCTCGACTGCGATGCCGAGCCGGTGGTGGTGCTTACCAAAGCTGACCGCTGCGATGCCGAGGAGCTCGAGCGCGATCTGGACCGCGTGCGCCGCCTGGTGGGTCCGGACGTGCGCGTGATCGTGACGTCCTCTGCCGAGGGCCGCGGCCTGGACGAGGTCCGTGCCTGCGTGCCCGCCGGGAGCTGTGCCATGATTCTGGGCGAGTCGGGTGCCGGTAAGTCGACGCTGCTCAATGCACTGCTGGGCCACGATACGTTGGCGACCGGCGGTGTGCGCGAACGCGACGACCAGGGCCGTCACACTACCGTCGCGCGCGTGATGGTGGCGCTGCCGGGCGACGCCGGCGTGATCGCCGATGCCCCGGGCCTGCGCAGCCTACCGCTCGTGGGTCACGAGCGGGGTCTGGCGCGCGCCTTCCCCGAGATTGTCGAGACATCGCGCGCGTGCCGGTTTGGCGATTGCACACATACCCATGAGCCGGGTTGCGCCGTTCGCGAGGCCGAGGACGCCGGGCAGATTGACAGCCTGCGTCTGGAAACGTTCCAAAACCTGGCGTCATCCATGCGCGTGAGCGCTCAAATGCTCGATCCCGATGTCCATCTGTAATTGATTTTCCCTATGACAGCCGTCTCCCAACTGTTCGGGAGACGGCTTTTTTGCTGCGGAAAAGCCTCGAAACATGCAGTTTGCTGACGTGCTGACCAAAACCTTGCCACGAGCTTGACGGGCTGGTCAGCTTTTGGTCAGCGATTGGTTTGACATCGAAAACCAAGATCGCGATTGCGCCGCTTTGCACTCTGACCGCCCAGACAATGGTGGTACGGGCATTCGCCCGGCACTGCCATGAGAGGAGCGGCCGTGAACAAGAGCAAGCGCATCGCCATCAGTCTGGTCGCGGGCGTGCTCGCTGCTCTGCTCTGCATGGTTTACGGCTCGTCGATCCGCTCGCAAGCCGAACAGGTCCAGGCTGAGACCTTGGCCAAGTATGGTGGCGATCGCGTCGAGGTATGCGTCGCGGCGCGCGATATCGATGTGGGCGAGACCCTCGATG
Organism: uncultured Collinsella sp.; assembly: GCA_958427895.1. GTDB lineage: Bacteria > Actinomycetota > Coriobacteriia > Coriobacteriales > Coriobacteriaceae > Collinsella. The sequence continues at coordinate 3,637 of CAUADW010000006.1, read as the reverse complement.
AGACCAATGTCATAACCCAGGAATGGCTGACAAGTCTGCTGCCGCGTGACGCGGTGACCGAGCTGCGCCAGGTGCGCGGCGACGTGACGACTTCGCGTATTCCCAAAAACGCCGTGATCTGCAATGTCTACACCAAGGCCGAGAGCCACAAGCTCGAGGTGCCTAAGGGCAAGGTCGCCGTTTCGGTGGCGGTCGATGCCGAGCACTCGGTCGGCGGCGCCACGGGCGTGGGCAGCTACGTGGATGTGTATGTGCAAAAAGACGGCGTAACCGATCGGCTGTGCGGCGCGTACGTGATCGATACCAGTGAGGATTCCGGTGCCACGCACGAGGGCAAGATCGAATGGGTGACGCTGGCGGCTGACCCCGAAGACGTCAAGGAACTGCTGGGGGCATCGGGCAAGGGAACGGTCAGCTTGACGATTCCCGCCACGGCGCGCGGCAAAAAGAGCGGAGGCGACGAGTGATGAAGGCGATCTGGCTTGCGTGCTGCGCGTGCGGCGATTACGGGCTGTTGCAGCGGGAAGTCGAGGGCCGTGATGCGGGTGCACAGGTGCTTCGCGTGGGTGACCTGGACGGGCTGATTTCCATGGCGCGGGCGTTTCCGTCGCGCCGCGGGGCTGCCATCATCGCGGCGTCTCTGTTTGATACCGAAGATGTGCGCAAGACTGTTGCGCACCTGACGGCCGAAGGCCGCGTGAGTCGCGTGGTCGTGTTGATAGAAGCGCTCGATCCGTCGGATATCGAAGGGCTGTTTCGCGCGGGGGCGACCGAGGTCATCGCTGCGCACAGTATATGCGGCAACGGGCGAGCGGGCGAGGGAGCGGTTGATTCCGATCGGCGCATGACGATTGAGCCCGATGCTTTTGTTGATAGGGAACCCGGGGCGCCTCGCGCTACAAGAGGCCCGCGTGTTGATGATTATGGAAAAGCGGAAGCCGAGCATGGTCGGCGCCCCCGGAACCCCCTTGTATACGATGACGCTGGAGGACCGGCGCAGCATGCTGGCGATTCCCCGGCTGTAGATATGGGATACGTGCACGGCGTGAATCTGGTGGATGAACTCGACGAAGTTGAGGGCTTTGCCGGGTGCGGCGAGTTGTCGCTGATGCAGCATGAGCAGATTGCACAGAACGAGCCTGCCTCGCAGACCGAACAAGCTGCCATGCCGGCTTGGACGCAGCGTGTGGTTGCGGCGGAGGAGACGGGGACGCTGTCACCGACGCCCGCTCCGCCGCCTCCGATGCCGCCGGCAGACGCTGCCGCTTCGCCGCATCGAGCTCCGGTCATCTGCGCCATTTCGGGTTCGGGCGGTTGCGGCAAGTCGACGATCGTTGCCACCATGGCACACACATCGTCGCTGTTGGGCTTGCGTGCCGCCGTGCTCGACCTGGACCTGATGTTTGGAAACCTTTACGACTTGTTAGGCGTCGATGCTCCGCGCGATATGGCGGCACTTATCGAGCCGTCGGCGGCGGGCGCGCTCACCGAGCCGGATATCGTAGCCGCATCGATGCGCGTGGCGCCGGGCGTTACGCTCTGGGGTCCCGTCGCGGCGCCCGAGCAAGCCGAGCTCATGGCACGTCCGGTGGAGCTACTGCTTGATGTCCTGCGTCGCGAATCCGACGTGGTCTTTATCGATACCTCGGTCTTTTGGGGCGACGCCGTGGCGGCTGCGGTGGCGGCGAGCGACCGTTGCCTGGTCGTTGGCGATGCGGCGGTGTCGTCCGCGACATCGGCGTCGCGCGTCATTGAACTGGCAAGTCGAGTAGGTGTGCCGCGCACGCGCATGAGCGCCGTGTTCAACCGGTTCGGTGCGCGCGGGGCAGACGAGGACGTCGCCATGCGCTTTGAGATTGCCTGTGCGTTGAGCTCCAAGATTCGTATCGCCGATGGCGGGCAGGATCTCGCCGCGCTCATGGCGTTTGGGCGCGCCGACGAGGCAGTGGGTCAGACGAGCGCTTTTGCGACCAGCGTGCGCGAGGCCACGCGCGAGATGCTCGTGGAACTGGGGTGCGCCGTCGGCCCTTGGAGCGATATAGTCGCCGACCGTGCAACGCGTACCGAACGCCCGCGTATCCGCCTTCCCTGGTCGCGCGAGGGTGATCAGCGATGAGCCTGCAAACGAGGATTAAGGCTGCCGGCGCTGCAGCGGCGGCAGCTCCTGTAGATGCGGGGCGTCGCCGCGCGGTGAAACGACGCACTAAGCGCGCCGTGATGGACCGCATGGGTTACGACGAAGTGGCGCGTATCAGCGCCTATATCGACCCGGTACTTGCCCGCTCGGAATTGCGTCCCGCGGTGGAGGCGGCGCTCAATGTTGAGGAGCCGACCGATCTCGCGACGCCCGAGCGCGAGACCATCATCGACGAGATTTTGGATGACGTGGTGGGCTTGGGGCCGTTGCAGCCGCTCATCGAGGACGACACCGTTACCGAGATCATGATCAACGGCTGCCGCTCGGCCTTCTTTGAACGCGGCGGCGTCTTGTACCCCATCGAGCATGCGTTTGAGGATGATGAGCAGATCCGTGTGCTTATCGACCGCATCATCTCGCCACTTGGCCGCCGTATCGACGAGCGCAGCCCCATCGTCAACGCCCGCCTCAAAACGGGCTATCGCGTCAACGCGGTGATTCCGCCTGTGGCGATTGACGGACCGATTCTCACCATCCGAAAGTTCTCGGACCGCATCTGCTCGCTGGACGAGCTTGTGGGGCTGGGGTCGCTGCCGCTTTGGTATGCGCAGCTGCTGTCATGCGCGGTGTCGCTGAGACAGGACCTGGCGGTTGCGGGAGGCACGGGATCTGGTAAGACCACCCTGCTCAACGCGTTGTCATGCGAGATTTCCACCGGCGAGCGCATCGTGACGATCGAGGACTCTGCCGAGCTCAAGTTTGCGCATCATCCACACGTGGTGCGTCTAGAGGCGCGCGAGGCTTCAATTGAGGGCGAGGGCGCGGTGACGATCCGCGACCTGGTGACCAATGCCCTGCGCATGCGCCCCGACCGCATCGTGGTGGGTGAGGTGCGCGGTGCTGAGTGCTGCGACATGTTGCAGGCCATGAACACGGGCCACGACGGGTCGCTCACCACACTTCATGCGGGCTCAGAACAGGAGACCGTGGTGCGTCTGACGTTGCTTGCACGTTATGGCATCGATCTGCCGAGCGAGCTCATCGAGGAGCAGATTGCCATGGCGCTCGACGGCATCGTGATGTCCGAGCGCCACGCCGATGGCAGGCGCTTCGTCTCCTCGTATTCGGGGGTGCGTCGCGCCGCGTCGGGCGGCGTAGAGCTCGAGCGCTATGTGACTTTCGATGCCGCCGAGCGCACCTGGACGCTTGACCGCGAGCCGCCGTTTATCGCAGAAGGCCTGCGGTCGGGGACGCTCACACAAGAGGAGGTGGACGAATGGAGGTCGCTGTGCCCCTCGTCGTAGGGGGTTTGGCAGGGTTTTCTGTCGCGACGGCGTGCGGGGCGGAACCTCGTGTGCCGCAGGTGCCGCCGGCGGAGCTGGCGCGTCAGGCGCTCGAGACGGTGGCAGAGAAACTGCCGCGTGAGCTGGTGGAAAACGATCTGCTGAAAAAGATCGCCCGTTCGTGGGCATCGCTGGCTCCGGCGCATCGCCTTGGCCT
>CAUADW010000005.1 GCA_958427895.1 uncultured Collinsella sp. | reverse complement strand
TCATTACCAAGGCAACCGCTCAGCTCATGCGCGACCTCGGCCCCATGCAGAACCCGCAGGCGGCCTTCTTCCTGAACAGTTCCCTCGAGAGCCTGCATGTGCGCATGCCGCGTCATTGTGAGAACGGCCTGGCCGTTGCCAAGTTCCTGCAGAGCCATCCCAAGGTACGCTTCGTGAGCTATCCGGGCCTGGAGGGCGATAAGTACTATGACATCGCTCAGAAGTACATGCCCAACGGTACCTGCGGCGTTGTGAGCTTTGGCTTTAACGGTGGTCGTGCGGCGGCCGAGACCTTTATGAAGAGCCTCAAGCTCGCCCAGATCGCCACGCACGTGGCCGACGCCCGCACGTGCTGCCTGCATCCTGCTAACGCCACGCATCGCCAGATGAACGATGAAGAGCTCATCGCCTGTGGCATCTCCGCCGACATGGTGCGCCTGTCGTGCGGTCTCGAGGACACGGCCGATCTGATTGCCGACCTTGAGCAGGCACTCGAGCAGTGCTAGGCTAGCTTCCTACAAGGTGCCGATGCTGGCAGAAAGCTTCGGCGACCTTTCGTTCCGATTCCGTAGGCGGGACCCCGATCGCGACTGTTCGCAGGCGATCGGGGCCCCGTTTTTGCGTTGGGCTACTCGAAAGGATGGATATGGACAAAACTGCAGAGCAGCTGCGCCGCGAGCATATTGCCCTAGAGGGCGACACCCATGGCAAGAATAAATGGGCGATTCTGTTTACCGTGCTCATCATGACGTTTATGGTGTGTCTGGATTCGACCGTCGTGACCGTGGCGCTGCCCGTGATGCAAAAGGAGCTGGGCGTGGGTCTCGATCGCATTCAGCTGGTGAGTTCGGTGTATCTGCTTGCGACATGCGTGGCTATGTTGCCGTTTGGACGTCTGGGTGACGTGCGCGGCAAGGTGAATGTGTTCCAGCTGGGCGTCATCGTCTTTTCGGTCGGTTCGCTGCTGTGCGGCCTTTCGGCCTCGCTCGAAGTTCTTATTTTGGCACGCATTGTTCAGGGCGTCGGTTGCGCGGCGGCCATGGCTAACAACATGGGTATCATCACCGAATCGTTTCCGGCGCGCGAGCGCGGTCGTGCCATGGGTATTCTCGCGACCTTCGTGGCCCTCGGCATGATGTGTGGTCCCGTGCTCGGCGGCATGCTGGTGGCACGCTTTCCCTGGGAGAGCATCTTCCTCATCAACCTGCCCATTGGCGTCATCTCGTTTATCGTGGGGCTCTACACGCTGCCGCATGTTAAGCCGGAGGCCGGCGAGCGCCCCATGTCGCTGGCGGAGGCCGCGCGTCGCTGCTTTGCAAATTCGGCCTTTACCATCAACCTTGCCTGCATGCTCATCGTGTTTGTTGGCATCGGTGCATCCGAGTTTATTCTTCCGTTCTATTTTCAGGACGCGCATGGGTTTGGGTCTGACGTTTCGGGCCTGCTGTTTTTGGCGCTGCCAATGGTGAATGCTTTTATCGGTCCGCTTTCGGGTACGGTTTCGGACCGTGCTGGCTGCGAAGGTCCTACGGCGGTTGGCCTGGGCGTGTACGTGTGCGGTCTCTTTGCGGTAAGCACGCTCGACGAGCACTCTTCTATCCCTGTGATCGTGTGCTGCGTCGCATTTATGTCGTGTGGCACGTCGATTTTCCAGAGCCCCAACAACTCGTTGTATATGGGTTCGGCCCCGCGCGAGGCGCTCGGTTTTGCGGGCAGCTTGGGCAGCTTGGCGCGCTATGCGGGTATGGCAGTGGGCATTACGGCGGCATCACATATCCTATATGGGCAGATGAGCGTGGCGATGGGTGAGGCCGTGACCAGTTTTGTTGCAGGACGTCCGGATGTGTTCCTGTTCGGCTTTCGCTCGGTGTTCTACGTGCTCATGGCTGTGGCCGCTGTGGGCTTTGCGCTCGCCATGGTGCGTTTGGTGAGGATGCGCGCCCACCATTAGCTTGTGGAGACAGGCTTGCCACGAATCGGGCCCAACTGCTGGTCTTGCAGCTTTATAGTGCGATGCGGCTTGTGGGGCGGGCGGGGGTCGGTCCGTGGTAGACTATCGAACAACGTTTATTAATCGCGCGGTATCGTTGCCGCGAGAAGGGGTTGCGCCATGCAGGAGCTTGAGGATCGTATTCGCCATGACGGCATCGTAAAGGCCGGTAACGTCCTTAAGGTTGATGCCTTCCTCAACCACCAGTGCGACGTTGAGCTGTTCGACCACATGGGTGCCGAGTGGGCCCGTCTGTTCGAGGGTGTCGAGATCAACAAGATCCTGACGATCGAGGCTTCGGGCATTGGTATGGCCTGCATTGCAGCTCAGCATTTTGGCGGCGTGCCGGTGGTCTTTGCCAAGAAGGCACAGTCCATCAACCTTGACGGCGAGCAGTATGCCACGACCATTTACTCCTTTACCAAGCAGAAGGAGTACCCGGTTATCGTGGGTAAGCGCTTCCTGTCCGAGGGCGACAAGGTCCTGATTATCGACGACTTTTTGGCCAACGGCTGCGCGCTCGAGGGTCTTATCAAGATCTGCGAGGCTGCGGGCGCCGAGGTTGCCGGCATTGGCATTGCCGTGGAGAAGGGTTTCCAGGGCGGTGGCGATAAGCTCCGCGAGCGCGGCTTCCGCGTTGAGAGCCTGGCCCGTATCGCCGAAATGGACTGCGAGAACGGCGAGATCACGTTCGCCTAGGTGCGCAACACAAGCGATTGGTATGCGATGTGACAAAGGGACTGTCCCTTTGTCACATTTTTTGTATGAGGGAAGGTGCTGATATGGATGAGAACAAGATGGGATGGCGCGAGTATGCGCGCTATGCCGAGATGTCGGTCGAGGAGTTGGCGCGCGATTGCGAGGTGCAGGTGTTTCGCGCGACGGGTCCGGGCGGACAGGGCGTGAACACGACGGACTCGGCGGTACGCATGAAACATATCCCTTCGGGAATTACCGTGACGGCGCGCGAGAGCCGCAGTCAGTTCCAGAATCGTAGCAGCTGCCTGCGTAAGCTGAGGGCAGAGCTTGAGCGTCGCGGGCGTCCACCGCGCCGTCGCGTCAAGACCAAGGTGCCTCAGCGATCGCGCCAGCGCAGGCTCAACGACAAGCACTTCAACGCGATTAAAAAGGCCAACCGTCGCAAGCCGGGCAGCGACGAATAGCCTCCTCATAAGTTGCGGTGAAATAGGGACTGTTTTGCGGTTATAGCTGCATAAACAGTCCCTATTTCACCGCAACTTAGGTGGGGTTAGTGGGTTGGGTGCCAGACGTGGAGGGCTCCGCCGAGGACGTCCACCTCGATGCGCGAGGCGACGATGGGCTCGCCGTCGGCCTGGATGGGGTAGTCTGGCTCCTCAAAGGTAAGCTCGGCATGGCGACAGCGGCGCATGCGAACCGGTGGCAGCTTGGTATGGTGGCCATCTTTGGCCGAAAGGAACATGGGAAGCGCGACCGCACGGGGGACGGGGCCGCAGGCGTAGCAAACGTCGAGCATGCCGTCGCAGGGGTCGGCATCGGGGCAGATGCGATAGCCCGAGCCATAGGTGGGCCCCAGCTGAATCGCCATGATGATCGCCCTCACGCGCTCGGCGGGCGCGCCGTCAAAGCTGACCGTCATGGGGTAGTTGCGATAGCGTAGGCCAAACTGCTCAAGTCCCGATAGGGTGTAGAGCGGAGCGCCGGCGAGCCCCGTCTTTTTTCGCAGCTCGGTGGTGCCCAGGCCGATGGCGGCATCGATACCGACCGAAAGCGTCTGGTCGTAGTACTCGACGGTCGCCTCGCCTCTGCCGCTTGCGGGGTTCCATGAGCGAATGCGTCCGATATCCTGACGCTGCAGCTCGCAGGTGAGCAGCGCGGCAAAATCCTTGCCGGAGAAATCGTCGATACCGAGGGTCTGGGCAAAATCATTGCCGGAGCCTACGGGCAGGACGGCAAGCGCCGGTCGAACCGTTTCTTCTGGCGCCATCAAGCCATTGACGACCTCGTGGATCACGCCGTCGCCGCCGAGTGCGATAACCGTGCGGTAGCCCTGGGCCCGTGCGGCAAGTTCCTTGGCTTGTCCCATGCGCTCGGTCAGCACCAGATCAAACTGGGATGAGCGCGCGGTCATGTCCAAAAAGCGCTGCAGGCGCTCGGCAACTTCGCGCGCCGCACCCGATTGGGCGGCTGAGTTGGCGATGATGAGCGTGCGACCAAAATCAGTTGCGTGCATGGGGCGACTCCCGGCGTATGACGTGACGGTGCGGTCGCGCTCAGGTCGAATTGTCCCCGATTGTGGCTGCACGGCGAATACTTACGTCTACTCTATCAGGTCGTTGTGGCGCTCGATAGCATCCGCTACCGTACCGCCCTCATCCACAATAAGCGAACGGCGTTTAGGCGAGACAATGCGCTGGGCGGGATATACGCCGCGGTGGCCGCCGACGAGATAGCTGATAAACGCCACGATGACAAAGAACCCGGCAGCCGTGCCGTGGAACAGGTCGATGGCCATCATACAGGTGGTGATGGGTACGTTAAGGCCGGCGCAGAACACGCCGAGCATGCCCAGCGCCGCCAGAAAGCTGGGGTCGATTCCGACGAGGCAACCGATCCAACCGCCGAGCGCCGCACCGATGCCAAACAGGGGTGTGACCTCGCCTCCTTGGAAGCCGGCGCCCAGGGTGAGCGCCGTCACCACGAGCTTGATGGCTGCGTCGGCAAGGGTCGTGTTACCGGCGAACCCGGCGCCCGAGAGCCAGGTGGCAAGGCCGGCATACTTCCAGGCGTCGAGCATCGCGTAGACCGCGAGCACCACGAGCGCGCCCACGAGTGCGCGAGCAATGTAGTTGGTGATAAAGCGGCCGTACAGGCTCTTGACGGTACGAACCGACCAGGCAAAGAGACGTGCGGTGAGACCAAAGATGATGGCGCTGATGACTACGATGACAACCGTCCGTGGTGTCATGTTGGGAACGCTGGCGATAACATTCGCCTCGTACTCGGTTCCCAAGGCAAGCGACGTAAAGTAGCCGGTAAACGAGGCGACCAGGCAGTAGATGCCCGCGGTGTAGTCGATCTTGCCGATAAAGCACATCTCCATGCCAAAGAAAGCTCCGGCAAGGGGCGAACCGAATACGGCGCCAAAGGCCGACGAGATGCCGGCGAGCATGAGGTCGTGGTGGTCATGCTTTTTGAGGTGGGCGAGGCTCGAGATGTTGCTGGCGATGGTGCCGCCAATCTGCACCGCAGCCCCCTCGCGACCGGCCGATCCGCCGGTGAGGTGCGTGAGCGTGGAGCAGACGAAGGTGAGGACGGCCATGCGCATATGGATAAGGCGTGTGCCCAGGGCGGAGTCGATGACCAGATTGTTACCTCGTTTGGCGGCAAGGCCGTGGTTTTTGTACACCCATGCGGTGGCAACGCCCACAACGGGAAGCAACGCGTAAATCCACACGTGGTGCTCGCGATAATCGGTCGCGATATTCAGCGAGGCCAAAAATGCCCAAGCGGCAACACCCATGGCGAGCGAGACGATGACGACGAGCGCGAGCAGTTTGGCGCTTGCAAACAGGTTGCGGGCGTTGCGGCGTGTGTCGGCGGCCAAGAGCTGCTCGGAGCGGGTGAGTTGACGCCTGCCGGCCATGATGACGTCGCTAAGGGAGAAAAGGCCGCCATCGTCGAGCGGCTGGGAATGATCCTGCGCTTCGTTTGCGCTTTCGGGTTTGTTGTTATGAGCCATTTATTCCTCTTTTAGGTTGCAACGCAAGCATTATAAAACGCGGCAAGCGCGACGAGCCGGTGGGTTGGTTTCCATTCTGTTTCGCGGCCTGCAACCGACAGGTGTATTTGCGGGTACAGGCCGAGTCGCGGTCGTGCGTCGGGGGATTATACTGAGACAAGCATAAAGAATCGGCGCCCCTGTTGTGCGCCGTGGCATTAAGAGGTGCATATGGCAGAGAAGCTCATTCCGCTGGAGGACGCGCAGTCGATTGTTTTGTCGCACGTTGCTCCGACCGATCTCGTCGAGATTCCCGTGTGGCAGGCGGCTGGTTTTCCCTTGGCCGAGGACGCGGTGGCCGATATCGACATCTCGCCGTTTGCCAACAGCGCTATGGACGGATATGCCGTGCGCTCGGCGGACTTGGCGCAGGCATCTGGCGAGGCGCCGGTGACGCTCGACGTTATCGGACACGAGGCCGCGGGCCATGTGTTTGAGGGCGCTATCGGCGCGTGCGAGGCGGTCCGCATCATGACGGGCGCGCCGGTGCCCGAGGGCGCCGATGCTGTGGTGAAATACGAGATTGTCGATGTGCTCGACGGTGACGGCAACGAGGGCTCGCACGTTCGCTTCTCGGCGCCTGCCAAGGTAGGGGAGAACGTTCGCTCTGCCGCCGAGGAGGCCCATGCCGGCGATGTTGTGATGCACGCCGGCGAGGTCGTGGCTCCGGCCGGCGCCGGCTTGCTGGCAAGCGCCGGATACGCGAGCGTGAAGGTGCACGCCGCCCCACGCGTGGGCATCATCTCGCTGGGCACGGAACTGGTCGCACCGAGCAAGGTACCGGCGCGCGGTCAGATCCGCGATTCCAACTCCTCGGCGCTGATGGCCGAGGCACTCGATGCCGGCGCTGAGCCCGTGTTCTACGGCATCGCGCCCGACGATGAGCAGGCGATTGCCGAACTGGTGCATCGCGCCGTGCAGGAGTGCGATTTTGTCATTACGAGCGGTGGTGCCTCGGCGGGCGATTACGACTACGTGACGGCGCTCGTCCGGCGCGAGGGCGAGGTGCTGTTTGACCGCATCTCGATGCGTCCGGGCAAGGCCATCACGTTTGGCTTGCTCGGGGGTAAGCCCTACCTGGGGCTTTCAGGCAATCCGGCCGCGGCGTATGTAGGCTTTGAGATGCTTGCCCGTCCGGCGATCCGCAAGATGCGCGGCTTTGTCGAGGGGGCGCGTCCCGTACAGCAGGCGATATTGACGCACGGTGTGAAAAAGCGCCAGGACCGACGCTTCTTCGATCGCGCCACGGTTTTGCGCGACCCCGAGACCGACGTGCTGTTGGTGACCGAGGCCAAGACGCAGAATTCGGCGCTGCTCGGCACGATGCAGCGGGCCAACTGCCTGCTGCGTATTGACGAAGGACCGTGCGAGCTCAGGGCGGGCGATGCCGTGGATGTCGTGCGTGTTGACCTGCCTGAGGGAACGGTGCTATAGGAGGATCGCTATGGAGTTGAAGATTTCGATTGTGACGTGCTCGGATACGCGCGATCTTGCCCAGGACGAGGCTGGAGCCGCACTCGAGGAACTTATCGAGGCGCAGGGCTGGACGGTCGCCTCACATGTGGTCGTGCGCGACGACGTCAGCGAGATTGGTGATGCCATTGTGGAAGCCGCCGATGAGTGCCACGCCAATGTCGTGCTCACCTGCGGCGGCACGGGGCTTTCGATGCGCGATGTGACGCCCGAGGCGACGCGTGCCGTCTGCGACCGCGATGTGCCGGGTATTGCAGAGGCAATCCGTGCGTACTCCATGACCAAGACGCGCCGCGCCATGCTCTCGCGCGCTATTTGCATGCAACGAGGTCATACGCTTGTCGTAAACTTTCCCGGTTCCACGAAGGCCGCCCGCGAAAGCTGGGAGGCCGTGAGTGACCAGCTGGAGCATGCGGCTCAGATGACAGCGGGCGGCGGACATACCAACTAAGCGGTTTACCTGCGGCGGGGCGACCTGAACGGCTGCTCCGCCTTTGTTTTCCGCCGAAGCGACGCCGAGGTGCATGGTAATTCGAAACTATATTCTCTGACGAGAATAATTTCTCACTATCATTATTCGCGCAGAAGTATAATCTGATTGCAGATTAAAGCCCGCGGTGAGGTACCCGGGCACAAGGTCCGAAAGGGTTGAATATGTTCGATATGGTTTCTCGCCGCGGATTCGTCTCACTTTCTGCTGTCGCCGCTGCCGGCCTTGGTCTTGCTGGCTGCTCGGGCAGCAAGACGTCCGAGCCGGCCGGATCCGATGCCGGCTCCGCCAAGGCCTCTTCCAAGAAGGAAACCGTCGAGCTGCAGGTCTTTGCCGCTAACTCCCTCGAGAAGGCCCTTCCCGAGGTCCAGGAGCTCTACACCGACCAGACCGGCACCACGTTTGCCGACACGCAGTTTAAGGCGTCTGGTGACCTTGTCGAGCAGATGCGCGCCGGCGCCACGGTCGACGTGCTCATCACGGCCTCCAAGGGCACCATGGATGACGCTGAGACCGCCGAGCTCGTCGATACCGATACCCGCGAGGACATGTTCGTCAACGACCTCGTGATCATTCGCGCCGAGGGCTCCGACACCAAGATCGAGGCCATCGCTGACGTCGCGAATCTGGACGGTAAGATCGCCATCGGCGACGCCAAGACCGTTCCTGCCGGCAAGTACGCCAACCAGGCGCTGGCTTCCGTGGGCCTTTATACCGGCACCGAGGGCGACGATGGCGAGTATGCTCCCGAAATCGCCGACAAGGTCGCGCTGGCCGATAAGGTGGGCACCGCCGCCGCTTATGTGTCCACAGGCGACTGCGTGGCCGGTTTTGTCTACAGCTCTGACATCTACCGCTACGACGGCATCGAGGAGGCCTTCGTGTGCCCCGAGGATTCGCACAAGCCCATCGTGTATCCGGGTGCCGTTGCCGAGAGCTCCGAGCATGCCGACGAAGCCAAGGCGTTCATCGACTTCTGTCTGACCAACAAGAAGGCTCAGAAGATTTGGGCCAAGTACGGCTTTGAGCTTTCCGCGTAGTGCGGCTTGGCGCGATAATTCCATCGTTTTGTGTTTCACTCCGTCCTTGTATTCGCTTGGAGCTTTTCGTGCTTAATAGATTCCGCATGCTTGTCGCCTGTGCTTTGACCTTCGCGCTTTGCTGGGTGCCGGGATTTGCGTTTGCTGGGGACGCTGAGGACGGGGCCCAGGTTGCTGCGACCGCTCATGGGCTTTCCTATGGGATCGAGGGTTTTGAGCGGTTGGCCAAGGGGACCGCTCGTGCCATGGAGGGCCAGCCTGAGGGCTACCGGTTTCCCGTTGACGAGGACGTGGACCTTGTAGTGGCGCCTGCTGCCGATCGCGTTGTGGTGTGGATATCGCCCAAGGCGGTCGAGAAGTATGGATTGGATCCGCAGGACAACGAGTGCGTATCGGGTCTCAAGGCCCTCGTCTGTAAGCTCGACAGCGCAAACTGCATGGGAGGTGCGCAGCTAGGGGACGTGGATCTTCCTTGGTATGTCACGGCGGAAACAACGTTTGAATCCGGCGGGTATACCTATGGCTTTGACGAGCGCGGTGCGGATGGGGACCGCTATGTGGTGATTGCATCAGCCTCGGGTGATGCCAAGGGCGGCGCGCGTTGGCTTGATAGCGCTCAAATGGTAGAGGCGTCGTCTGTCGTGTTGCGGGGTGAGCAGGGGCCCTTGACCTCTCTGGCCTCCTTTTTGGGCGACATCGACTATCGCCCGTTCTGGGTGTCCATTAAAACGAGCGGCCTTGCCCTGCTGATCTCCTTTGCGCTGGGCCTGTTCGCCGCGTGGAAGACTATGGGTACCTCGAGCCGCATCAAGGGCTTGCTCGACTCGGTCTTTACCATCCCCATGGTGCTGCCGCCTACGGTGTGTGGCTTTTTGCTGCTTATGCTATTTGGTCGATCGACCGGGGTGGGCCAGTGGCTCATTGCGCACGGCATCTCGATCGTCTTTACGTGGCCCGCGGCGGTGATCTCTGCCGTGGTGGTGTCGTTCCCGCTCGTCTATCGTACGGCACTCGGAGCCTTCGAGAGCCTCGACACGCAGATGCTCGATGCGGCGCGCACGCTGGGCTGGTCCGAGCGTCGCATCTTTACCAAGATTATGATGCCGCTTGGCTGGCCCTCGATTGCCGCCGGCACGGTGCTCGCCTTTGCCCGCGCCATGGGCGAGTTTGGCTGCACCCTGTTCTTTGCGGGCAACTACACCGGTATTACGCAGACCATTCCCATCGCCATCTACTTTGAGTGGATGGGCGGCAACACGTCGGTGGCCCTCTTTTGGGTCGTCGTCGTGATCGTGTTTAGTTTCCTAGTCATCCTGTTCATCAACATGTACACCGCTCATTCGCAAAAGTATCGCGAGCGGGGCCTTTCCCGTGCGGAGCGCAAGCAGGCCAAAGATCTCGCCGGACAGGGCGATTCGCTCGACCCGGCGGGCGGCGATGCCTTGCGTATCGATCGCGAGGCGCTGGCCGAGCTCATGCGCGATGATGCGGCGCCGCAGGGAGGTCGATAAGCTATGTCGCTCGTTTTGGATATTAAGAAACGTTACCCCGGGTTTATGCTCGACATGCAGCTTGAGGCCGGCGAGGAGCGCGTGGCGCTGCTGGGCGCCTCGGGTTGCGGCAAGAGCTGTACGCTGCGCTGCATCGCCGGCGTGGAGACGCCCGACGAGGGCAAGATCGTTGTCAACGGCGTGACCTTTTTTGACTCGGCGGCGGGCATCAACCTGTCGCCCCAGGAGCGAAAATGCGCCCTGTTGTTCCAAAATTATCAGCTGTTTCCCAACATGACGGTGGCCGATAACGTATGCGCCGGTGTAAGGGGCGCGGGCGACGCCGCCGCGCGCAAAAAGCTCGCCGAGTGCTATCTGGGCATTTTCGGTCTGGCCGATTTTGCCGACCGTTATCCCGCGCGCCTCTCGGGCGGCCAGCAGCAACGTGTGGCGCTTGCGCGCATGGTAGCGGCGCACCCGGGCATCTTTATGTTCGACGAGCCCATGAGCGCACTCGATTCCTATCTTAAGAGCGCCCTCGAACAGAACATGCTCGACCTGTTCGATGTGTGCAACCGTACCGTGCTCTACGTGAGTCACGATATCGACGAAGCGTGCCGCCTCTGCCAGCGCATCTGCGTGATGCACGACGGGCATGTTGAGGAGATCGGCTCCATCGAGGACGTGGTCCGCCGTCCGCAGACCCTGGCCGCGCTGCGCCTGACGGGCTGCAAGAACACGAGCCGTGCGCGCAAGATCGGCGACGAAGAAGTTGAGGCCCTCGACTGGGGCATGACCTTTAACGTGGGTCGCGCGGTTCCCGATAATGTGGCGTACCTGGGCGTTCGCGCAAGCTATTTCCATGTTGACAATCGCGTTGAGCGGGGCCGTAACAGCTACGATTTGCATGTGGCCCGTGTGAGCGATTCACGCTTTGAGCGGCTGGTATTGCTGGACGTGCCGCGCGCTGATGCGCCCACGCGTCTGCAGTGGAAGGTCAACAAGGTGGGCGTGCCTGTCGACGAGCTGCCGCAAGCAGGCGAGACGCTGCGCATGCACTTCGATGCGAGTAGGATCCACTTGGTTTGTCGATAGCGCCGGGTAATGCCGTCGGGGATATAAGCCTCGGCGGCTTTGTCTTGCCGCGCGCTGAATGAGGGATGATAAACTCTTATCAATAAAGATAATTATTTATTATACGACGGCACACGACGCTGTCGTACGAATGTCAACGGTGTTCGCATGGTCGACGACCGTTGATATAGTTGACTTTATCTTGTAAAGGAGGGTGCGCACATGCCGCAGACGACATACATTCGCCGCGTTGCCGCGCGCGCCCTGTATATGGCTCGGAGCCGCATATGAGCAGGTATGTTCACGGCTCCGGGAGAGACGACGCACAACTAAATAACCGTCCGCAAGGCAGGTTCCCTAAAATTCCGGGTTTGAGCACGACCGGGCAATCGCCGTCCGTCGTGCATCGATAACGCCGTTATCCGTTTTTTGGTTCGAGAGGGGAACCGTCATGGCTGAAGAATTCGATTTCCATCCGATGTGGGAGAGCCTCGGCATGAATCTTGCCGACCACGACATGCTGCTGGGCGCCGTGGGCCAGATGTACGGCGATATGTTCCTGACGCAGAACAATCGTCCCAAGTCCACGTCCTACCTGGACTTTGTGGCCACCAACATCCACAGCGGCCGTATTAAGGAGATGCTCGACAAGAAGGAGGCCGGCGAGGCCACCAAGATCGTCGGTTCGTTCTGCGTGTACGTGCCCGAGGAGATCGTACTTGCCTGTGACGGCATCCCCGTGGGCCTGTGCTCGGGTGCCGATTGGGCAACCGATAAGGTCGAGGAGCACCTGCCGCGCAACACCTGTCCGCTCATTAAGAGCTTTGCCGGCTTTAAGCTGGGCGAGGTCTGCCCCTACATTGAGTCGAGTGACCTGGTGGTGGGTGAGAACACCTGCGATGGCAAGAAGAAGGCCTACGAGTTCTTTGCCACGCAAAAGAACATGTACGTCATGGATATTCCCAACGTGCACGACGAGTCGACGCTCGTGACCTGGAAGGCCGAGGTCAAGAAGCTCGCCGCCAAGATCGAGGAAGAGTGCGGCGTCAAGATTACGCCCGAGCGTCTGAAGGCCGCCATCCACGCCGTCAATGAGAAGCGTCGCGCCCTGCAGCGCCTCGCAGCCACGCGCGCTGCCGACCCGGCGCCCATCAGCGGTCTCGATAGCCTGCTGACCGTTCAGGCCGCCTTTATGGACGACACGCCGCGTCTGACCGGAGCCATCAACGATATGGCGGCTGAGTGCGAGCAGCGTGTCGAGGCCGGCGAGGGCGTGGCGCCCAAGGGGACCAAGCGCATCCTGTACACCGGCACGCCCATGGCCGTGCCCAACTGGAAGCTATTCAACCTTATCGAGAAGGCCGGCGGCGTTGTGGTAGGCGAGGAGTCCTGCACGGGCTCGCGCTACTACAAGGACCTGGTCGACGAGTCCGGCGAGACGGTCGACGAGATTCTCGACGCCATCGCCGAGCGCTACTTTAAGATCAACTGCGCTGTCTTTACGCCCAACGACCAGCGTATGAAGGACATTGTCCAGATGGCCAAGGACCTGCATGCCGACGGTATCGTCGACGTGGCCCTGCAGTTCTGCACGCTCTACGAGATGGAGTCGTTTGCCGTGGAGAAGGCCGCCGAGGAGGCCGGTATTCCGTTTATGCACATCACGACCGACTACGCCGGCGAGGACGCCGGACAGCTCCAGACCCGCATCGAGGCCTTCCTCGAGACGATTTAGTCGCACCTGCGCTAAGCTGTGCCGCCGGGTGTTCCTATCCACGCGATAGGGATTTCTCTGTTGCCGTGCCGGTCGGTGTCCGGATGCACCGCAGGGCGCCGATCGGCTTCGCATGGCTGCCGGGGCGGGGATTTCCGCCGTCCCGGCAGATTCTGTCCGTTTGTTCAGACACGAAAGGAACTCAATGAACAACGATCTTTTCAAGGCGGGCGTCTCCCGTCGCTGTTTTCTGACCGGCTCCGCTGCCCTGTGCGCCATGGCGGGCCTCGGCCTCACCGGCTGCGGCGGTTCGGGCGCCGAGAGCGGTAGCGCCGCTGCCTCCGGCCAGGATGTGGAGTATCGCGACGAGCTGCAGATCGCGTTACCGGCGAGCCCGGACGGTCTCGATCCGCACACCACGTCGTCGCTTGTGACCATGGACATCATCTGCAACGTCGTCGAGCCGCTCTTTGGCCTCGATAGCGACTACGAGCCCCAGCCCGTGCTGGCCAAGGGCTATGAGGTCTCCGACGACGGCCTGACCTACACCATCAAGCTGCGCGAGGGCGTCACCTTCCACAACGGCAAGGAGTTTGGCTCCGAGGACGTCGTGGCCTCGATGAACCGCTGGCTCACCGTCAACGACCGCGCCGCGAGCCTGCTGCCCGGTGCCACCTTCGCCGCCTCGGGCGACCACGAGGTCACCTGCACGCTGACCGAGCCCGCCATCGACTTTCTGATCATCCTGGGCAACCACTCCCAGTATCCGGGCATCTTCCCCTCCGAGGTCATCGAGGCCGCGGGCGATACCGGCGTGACCGAGTACGTGGGTACCGGTGCCTACAAGTTTGCGGAGTGGAAGCAGGACCAGTACGTCCATCTCACCCGCTACGAGGACTATGTCGCCGCCGACGGCAAGGCTTCGGGCTACACCGGCAAGGTCTCCGCGCCCACCAAGGACATCTACTATCAGTTCGTGACCGAGGCCTCCACGCGCGTGAGCGGGTTTGAGACCGGCGAGTACGATATCGCTGGCGAGATCCCCACCGAGAACTACCACGACTTCGACGGCAACGACGACGTCAAGCTCTACACCCATAACGCTGGCGTTCTGACCGCCTTCCTCAACATGAACGAGGGCATCTTCGCCGACGAGGAGATCCGCAAGTGCGCCCTCATGGCTATCGACTGCGAGGCGGCCGCCCTTGCCGCCTATGGCGAGAAGGAGCTCTTCAACATCGATCCCAACCTTGGCAACCCCGAGAACGCTCAGTGGGCGACCGACGCGGGCAAGAAGTACTTTAACCAGGCCGACGCCAAGGCCGCCAAGAAGGCCCTGGCCAAGACCTCCTATGCCGGTGAGACGGTCAAGCTACTGACCACCCCCGACTACAAGGATATGTATAACGCCACCGTCGCGCTGCAGGAACAGCTCGAGAAGGCCGGTTTCACCGCCGAGGTCGACAGCTACGAGTTCGCGACCTTCATGGACATCCGCTCCGGCAAGCCCGAGCAGTGGGACCTCTTTGTGGCCTCCACCAACTACAAGCCCATCCCGGCCCAGTCCCTCTCGGTCTCCAAGGCCTTCTATGGCCTGTCCGACGAGAAGGCGCTCAAGCTCGTGGCCGAGACCCGCACCGCCAAGGACACCGACGCCGCGGCCAAGAAGTGGGCCGAGGCTCAGGAGCGCCTCTATGAGATCGCCGTCATCGAGCCGCTTTGCCACTACGCTTCCATCACGGGCACCCAGGCAGACGTCGAGGACGTCGAGGTGCTCGACGGCGCCATCGTTTGGAATGCCAAGCGTCCGGAGTAATGCAATAGATGGCGTGGCGGCTTGAGGGATCTGGTCCCCTGTGGCCGCCACGCCCTGTCCACGTTCAGAGGGGAAATAGACGCCTCGCATGTTGAAGTACACGCTCAAACGTATAGGCGCGATGGTTCCGGTGATGCTCATCATCTCGGTCGTCGTGTTTTTGATTATCTATCTCACACCGGGTGACCCGGCTTCTTCGATGCTCGGCATGGAGGCTTCGGCCGACCAGATCGAGCGCGTCAACGATAGCCTGGGACTCAACGAGCCGCTGCCGCAGCGCTACGTTGAGTGGATGGGCGGCGTACTTACCGGCGACCTGGGCGATTCGTATTTTATGCGCCAGCCCGTCACGCAGGCGATCGCCGAGCACTTTGGCCCCACGCTATCGCTCGCGCTTCTGGCACAGCTCATCGCGCTGTTGATTGCACTGCCCTGCGGCGTCGTCGCTGCTCTCAAACATGGATCGCGCACCGATGCGGTCTTGCGTGTCGTTGCTCTTTTGGGCGTGGCAATACCCGGCTTTTTGATGGCGCTCATGCTTATGTGGCTGTTTGCCGTCACGTTGCGTGTGTTCCCGGTGGCCGGCTATGCGCCGCAATCGAAGGGCTGGTTCAGCCATTTACGCTATCTTGCGTTGCCGGCCATATCGCTTGGATGTGTGCAGGCGGCCCTGCTCATGCGCATGACCCGTTCGAGCGTGATCGAGGCCATGCAGCTCGACTGCGTCAAGACGGCGCGTGCCAAGGGCGTCTCCGAGGTTCGCGTCGTGCTGGCCCATGCCCTGCGCAACGCGGCACTGCCGATTCTCACCTCGGTCGGCTATTCTTTTGGCGCCCTGATTACGGGTGCCGTGGTGACTGAGGCCATTTTTAACATCCCCGGTTTGGGCCAGCTGGTCACGAGCTCTATCGAGCGTCGCGACTATCCGGTGATTCAGGGCGTGCTGCTGGTCATCGCCTTGTTGAATTCGGTGATCAATCTGGTCGTCGACCTTGCCTACGGCGCTTTTGACCCGCGCGCTCGCAAATGGGGCGATGCATGATGGCAAACGTTAAGAAGGCTCTTGCCAACAAGGGGTTTGTGGTCGGCGGCTGTATTTTCCTGGCGATTGCGCTGATCGCGCTCGTCGGTCCGCTGGTGTGGACGGTTAATCCCAATGCGCAGGAGATGGCGTTGCGACTTTCGGCACCTTCGCCCGCGCATCCCTTTGGCTGCGATGACTTTGGCCGCGACCTGCTTGCCCGCGTCATCGCGGGCGCGCGCGTGTCGCTTGGTGTTGGCATTGCCGTCACGCTCGCGACGAGTGTGCTCGGCTTGGTGATCGGCGCCTATGCGTGCTACAACGAGAGGCTCGATCATATTCTCATGCGCATCTGTGACGGCCTTATGTCCATTCCGGGCGTGCTGCTGGCCATCGCGCTCATGGCGATGATGGGGGCGAGCGTGTGGAACGTCATCATCGCGCTCTCCATCGTCTATACGCCCAGCATGGCGCGCATCGTGCGCTCGCGCGCGATGGTGGTCAAGGAGGAGCCCTTTGTGGAGGCCCTGCGCGTGCAGGGCGCCTCGACCGCGCGCATCGTGTGGCTGCATATCGTGCCCAACGTTATGGCGCCCTTCCTGGTGCAGGCGACCTTCGTCTTTGCCGAGGCCGTGCTCTCTGAGGCCGCCCTCTCGTTTCTGGGCCTGGGTATCAAGGCGCCCGACGCCAGCTGGGGAAACATCCTGCAGGCGGGCAAGAACGTGATGCGCAAAGCCCCGTGGATGATCTTCTTCCCGGCAGCGGCCATCATCGCGAGCGTGCTTTCGCTGAACCTTGCCGGCGACGGCCTGCGCGACGCCCTCGACCCCAAGACCAAGGAGGACTAGCCCATGAGCGAACATCTTTTGGACGTGCGCGACCTCTGCATCTCGTTTGTGGGCCGCGATGGCAACGCGCTGGAAGCCGTCAACAAACTCAACCTACATATCGATGCCGGCGAGATCGTTGGTGTTGTCGGCGAGTCCGGCTGCGGTAAGTCGGTGTTTGCCCAGAGTGTCATGCGCCTATTGGAGCATGAACAGAAGATGGCCTATACCGGTCAGATTCTCTTTGACGGGGAGGACCTGCTCGCGCGCCCGCTCAAGCGCATGCGCGAGGTGCGCGGCTGCGATATTGCCATGATCTTCCAGGACCCGTTGTCCTCACTCAACCCCGTCATGACGGTGGGCGCGCAGGTTATCGAGGCGGTGAGGGCCCACCGTAAGGTGAGCCGACGCGAAGCCCGCAACGAGGCTCTATCGCTGTTGGAGCGTGTGGGAATTCGAGATGCCGCGGCTCGCTTCGACATGTATCCGGGCGATTTTAGCGGCGGTATGCGCCAGCGCGTGATGATTGCCATGGCGCTTGCCGGTCATCCGCGACTGCTGATTGCCGATGAGCCCACCACGGCACTCGACACCACCACCCAAAAGCAGGTCCTCGACCTACTGCGCGACCTCAACCGCACCGAGAACATGGCGGTGCTTTTTATCAGCCATGATTTGGGTGTCGTCACGAGCATCTGCTCGCGCGTGCACGTCATGTATCTGGGCCAAATCGTAGAAGAGATCGACGCCTGCGGCCTTATGGAGCGCCCGAGCCACCCGTATGCCCAGGGGCTCATCGCGAGCATTCCGCCGCTCGAAGGCGAGCGAGTTGACACGTTGGCGGATATTCCGGGCACAGTGCCGCCGCTTACGGCAATACCCTGTGGATGCCGCTTTGCGCCTCGTTGCGCCCGGGCGGACGAGCGTTGCCGCGCACAGGAGCCTCCGCTGGTTGCCGTGAATGCGTGCGACCGGTCTAAATGCTGGCTTGTCGAGAAAGGGGAGTGCCATGGCTGTTGATAGCGAAGCCCTGCTTAGGGTCTCACATCTGACTAAAACGTATCCCATGCCGGGCTCAGGTTTTAAGCGTCAGGTCTTTACCGCCGTGGACGATCTGTCGTTTGAGATCGCGCCGGGCGAGGTCTATGGCCTGGTTGGCGAATCCGGATCGGGCAAGTCGACGACTGGACGCCTGATCTGTGGTCTCGAACGTGCGGATTCTGGCTCGATTGTCTATCGCGGGCACGACCTCGCCACGATGTCGGAGCACGAACGCAAGCCGTTTCGCCGCGAGATCCAGCTGGTATTCCAGGATAGCTCTACGGCTTTTGACCCGCGCAACCGTGTCGGCCGCATTTTGGAGGAGCCGCTGATTATCGCCGGCGTGCGCGATGCGGATGAGCGCCATGGGCGCGCGCTCTCGGCCCTGGCCTCGGTCGGTCTTCTGGCAGAGCATTATGACCGCTATCCGCATGACCTTTCGGGTGGACAGCGTCAGCGTCTCAATCTGGCACGGGCGCTTATTTGCGAGCCGCGCCTTGTGGTATGCGATGAGCCGGTCTCGGCGCTTGACGTGTCCGTTCAGGCCCAAGTGCTCAACTTGCTTCGCGACCTGCAGTGCACGACGGGCGTGGCGCTGCTGTTTATCACGCATGATATGCGTGTGGTTCGGCATATGTCCGACCGGATTGGTGTGCTCTACCACGGTCGTCTTGTCGAGGAAGGCGCGGCCGAGGACGTGATCGCGCATCCGAGCGATCCGTATACGCAGGAGCTTATCGACGCCATTCCCTAGAGGATGCTTCCTTTTGGGTATGGCGTGGGTTTGTTGTTTAATTGTCGGTATATCGGTACAAGAGAGGGGAACTACTATGGCCGAAATCGAGGAACAGCCGTTGCCGCGAACGTTTGAGGAGTTCAACGAGCAGCGCAAGGCGGCGTTTATTCGCGTCAAGGATTACAAACAGGCCGGCAATCGCCTGGTCGGCTTTTTGTGCAGCTATACGCCGCTCGAGATTATCGATGCCGCGGGCGCTGCAAGTGTGGCCTTGTGCGGCACATCCGACGAGGTGATTCCCGAGGCCGAGAAGGTGCTGCCGGCAAATCTGTGTCCGCTCATCAAGTCGACGTACGGTTTTGCCTATTCGCAAAAGTGCCCGTTTACGTACTTTAGCGACATGATCATCGGCGAGACCACCTGCGACGGCAAGAAGAAGATGTACGAACTACTCAATGAGCTCAAGCGTACGCACATCCTGCATCTTCCGCAGGGTCGCGATCGCGCCTACGAGCGTGAAGGTTGGTACGAGGAGTGCCGCCTGCTCAAGGAGGAGCTCGAGGGCTTCTACGGCATCACGATTACCGACGATGACCTGCGCGCTGCCGTCCGTCGTCGCAACCGCTTGCGTGCGGCCCAGCTCGACATGTTTGCGCTGCAGGCCAATCAGCCGGCGGCTATGAGCGGCGTCGACCTGATGAGCACCATGTTTGCCGGTACGTTTAGCTTTGATATCGAGGCCTATACGCAGCAGCTGGAGCAAAAGGTTGCCAAGCTGCGCGAGGCCTACGACGCGGGCGAGCGCCCGGTCGCGGCAGACGCCAAGCGCATTCTGATCACCGGCTGCCCGGTGGGCGGTGTGATCAACAAGATCGGTCGTACCATCGAGTCCAACGGCGGCGTGGTCGTGTGTATGGACGATTGCTCAGGCGAGCGCACGGCTGCCATGATGATCGACCCGGAGGCTCCCGACATCCTGCGCGCCATCGCCGACCGCTACCTGGATATCAACTGCTCGGTCATGACGCCCAACGACGGTCGTATGGACAATACACTGGCCATGTGCGAGAAGTATCACGTCGATGGCGTGGTGGAGAGCGTGCTGCAGGCATGCCACACCTTTAACGTGGAGAGTGCGCGCATGCAGGAGGCTGTCGAGGGTGCGGGTATTCCGTACATGAAGATCGAGACTGACTACAGCAACGGCGACATGGGCCAGATTGAGACCCGCATCGCCGCCTTTATCGAAACCCTCTAGCTTCCTCAGGCACCGGATCTTGCCCCTCAAACCGTCGCTTGCGTACCCAAAGTACGCTGCGCTCCTCTTTCGGGGCAATCTCCGGCACCTGAGAAACCTAGAGCTAAGGCGCCTGAACGCGCCGCTACCTTTGATGTTTGGATTGGGAGAGAGCCATGATAGGGATCGGGATCGATATCGGGTCTACGGCGGCTAAGGCTGCTGTGGTCGATGGGGAGGGTTCGGTGGCGTGGACGTGCGTGCAGCCAACCGGGTTCTCCTCGGTCGATGCTTCCGAGCGGCTGCGCGAGGCACTGGCAGCGGCGGGCTATGACGTGACGGGCGACGATGTTCGCGTGGTCGCGACTGGCTACGGCCGTGTCGCCGTGCCCTATGCGCACAAGGTCGTGACCGAGATCTCCTGCCACGGCACCGGTGCCGTGTGCCTGTTTGGCGACCACGGCACCGTGATCGACGTGGGCGGCCAGGACACCAAGGTCATTCAGCTTAAAGGCGGCCGCGTGTCCAAGTTTGCCATGAACGACAAGTGTGCCGCCGGCACGGGGCGCTTTTTGGAGATCATGGCCGACCGCCTGGGCATTTCCCAGCAGCAGATGGCCGACCTAGCGCGTTCCGGCGAGCCCACCAAGATTAGCAGCATGTGCACGGTCTTTGCCGAAAGCGAGGTCATCAGCCTGATCGGTCGTGGCGAGCCACGCGAGAACATCGCCCGCGGTGTGATCGAGAGTGTCGTGTCGCGCGTGGCGACCATGGCCGGGCAGGCCGCGGGCGCCCCGTACTATCTGACCGGCGGCCTTTGCGAAAACGCCTATGTCGTTGAACGGTTGAGCGAGCTACTGGGGTCGCCGGTGACCACCTCGCCCCAGGCTCGCTTTGCCGGAGCGATCGGCGCGGCTGTCCGCGCCGCCGCCTTGGCCTAGGGGTGTACCGCGACATGCGCATCCTCAATATCTCGGCACAAAAACCAGATAGCACCGGCAGCGGCACCTACCTTGCCGCGCTCGTGCGCGAGCAGATCGAGACGGGGCATCGCGCCGCCGTACTTTGCGGCGCGGCACCGGGTGATACTCAAGGCGAGCTGGACCGGCGTGCTGCCGTGTTTGCCGTACCGTTCGAGTCGCCCGGGCTGCCGTTTCCCATCTGCGGTATGTCCGATGTCATGCCCTATCCCTCTACACGTTATCGTGACCTGACGCCTTCGATGCTCAAGGCATTTGAGCGGGCATTTGCTGCTGCAATCGATCGGGCGGTGGCTGAGTTTCAGCCCGATCTGGTGCTCTGCCATCACCTGTATCTGGTGACCGCATTGGCGCGCGAGTGCGTCCGGGGCGTACCGGTTGTTGCCGTGTGCCATTCGACCGACCTGCGCCAGCTGCGTTCGCATGCGCTCGAGCGCGATCGCATCGTACGTGCGGTTCGTCGGCTCGATGCCGTCTTTGCGCTCCATGCTGAGCAGGCTGAGCAGATTGGCCTGGTGTGCGGCGTCGATGCCGATCGCATCCACGTGATTGGGACGGGCTACGACCATCGCGTCTTCTGCCGCGACGTAAGCGTGGCGAGGCAGCCGGGATCGCTTGTGTACGTGGGCAAGATTTGCTTTAAAAAGGGCGTCGAGTCGCTGGTCCGAGCCGTGTCATTGCCGATTGACGATGACGTCCGCCCATCTGGCTTGGTACTTGTGGGCGGCCGCGGGGACGATGCCGAGTACGCGCGTATCGAGCGCTTGGCCGCGGCCTCGAATGTGCCGGTGGCGCTGGCGGGGCGCCTGGATAGCGATGGACTCGTGCGTGCCTATCGCAGTTCCGACGTCTTTGTGCTGCCTTCGTTTTACGAGGGTCTGCCGCTCGTGACGATCGAGGCTCTCGCGTGCGGCTGCAAAGTTGTGGCGACCGATTTGCCCGGCGTTCGTCCCTGGATGGAGGCGATGCTTCCCGGTGCTCCCGTGACGTGGGTGGCGTCGCCGCGTATGACGGATGTCGACACGCCCGTGGCGGCCGACCTTCCGTTGTTTGAGCGCGCACTGGCAGATGCTATCGCGCAGGCGCTTGCGGAGCCGCCTTCGACGTTCGAGCCGTCGGCGGTCTCTTGGGAAGCGTGCCTGGGGCGTATACTTAAAGTCGTTGATTTGTTGGAAGGGGGTTCGTATGGCTGACGATCAGATTAAGCTCACGTCTATGACGGCCGCGAGCGGTTGAGCCGCTAAGTTGGCTCCTGGAGCCCTCGCCCAGGTCCTGGGCGACTTGCCCAATGTGCATAACGACAACTTGGTCGTGGGGTTCGATACCTCCGACGATGCGAGCGTCTTCCGCGTAGGGGAGAACCTGGGGCTCGTGCAGTCCATCGACTTCTTCCCGCCAATGGTCGACGACCCGTTCCTGTTTGGCCAGATCGCGGCGGCCAACTCGCTGTCGGACATCTACGCCATGGGTGGGCGGCCGAGCCATGCCATGAACCTGCTCTGCATACCCAGTTGCCTGGGCGTTGAGGTTGCCGGGCAGATTTTGGCGGGTGGCGCCGACAAGTGCGTCGAGGCCGGCTGCTCCATCGCGGGCGGCCACACCATCAACGACGACGAGCCCAAGTACGGTCTGTCCGTGAGCGGCTTTGTCACGCTCGACCGCATGCTCGCCAACAGCGGCGCGCACGTGGGCGATGTTCTGCTGCTGACCAAGGCGGTCGGCTCGGGCATTATCACCACGGCCATTAAGGGCGAGCTCATCGAGCAGGACGAGGCCGCAGCCATGTTTGACTCGATGCGAACCCTCAACGAGGCGCCGATTCGTCTGGCCGAGGGACTTGAGCTTCACGGCTGCACCGACATTACGGGCTTTGGCCTGATTGGGCACGCGTGCGAGATGGCCGAGGGCTCGGGCGTGCAGATCGAGCTTACGTCGGGAGCGGTACCGCTCTTTGACCAGGTGCTCGACATGGCGCGTCTTGGCATTATCCCCGCCGGCGCCTACCGCAACCAGGACTTCTTTGGCCCACGCGTGGCTGCCGACGAGGGCCTGGAGCCTGGCATGCTGGATGCGCTATATGATCCGCAGACGTCTGGTGGCCTGCTTATCGCGGCACCTGCTGTCGATGTGGATGAGCTTGCGCGCCGCCTGCATGCCGAAGGACGTATCGCCGCCGTAGTCGGTCGCGTGTGCGAGCCGGTGCCAGGCGGTCCTGCCGTCCACGTTGTCCGTTAACGACACATTTATTGAACTATGCACCGTTCTAAAACGATTTATTCGAAAGGAAAAACTATGTCTACCAAGATTGAAGTCAATGCCATGGGCGATGCCTGCCCGCTGCCCGTCGTCAAGACGCTTAAGGCGCTCAAACAGCTCGATGGCGAGGGTGCCGTGGTGACCTCGGTCGACAACGAGACCGCCGTCAAGAACATCTCCAAGATGGCGCAGGAGAAGGGCTGCACGGCTTCGGTCGAGAAGATCTCGGACGCCGAGTGGCACGTGACCGTCGCGACTTCTGGCGCCGTTGCCGTGGCCGATCCCGAGCAGGATGGCGCTGCCTTCTGTGACGCCAGCGCCGGCAAGGGCAAACTCGTCATTTCCGTCTACACCGATTGCATGGGCCGTGGCGACGACGAGCTGGGCCACAAGCTCATGAAGGCATTTATCTTTGCCGTGACGCAGCAGGAGGAACTGCCCTCGACCATGCTGTTCTACAACGGCGGCGCCAAGCTCACCGTCGAGGGCTCGCCGGTGCTCGATGACCTGAAGGGGCTGGCCGAGCAGGGCGTCGAGATTCTCACCTGCGGTACCTGCCTGGACCATTATGGCATTAAAGACCAGCTTGCGGTGGGCGAGGTCACCAACATGTACGTGATCGTGGAGAAGATGGAGCAGGCCGTGCGCGTCGTGCGCCCGTAGCGTATTGGTTGGAGTTGCCATGAGGGAGAAGCGCCCGGCGCTTGTCATCACGTTTCCCACCACGGCGGCCGCCATGGGGTGCGAGTCCCTGTGCATCGAGCGCGGCCTTCCCGGGCGAACGATTCCCGTGCCCGGGGAGGTCGCTGCTGGCTGCGGTTTGGCGTGGAAGGCGTTGCCTGCCGATGAGGAGCTGCTGCGCGGCGAACTCGCCGCGGCGGGCGTTCCCACCGAGGGCTTTACCGTGATCGATATGTGGGAGGTCGTGCGATGATCTACCTGGATAACGCGGCGACGACCATGCACAAGCCGCAGACGGTCATCGATGCCGTGACACAGGCGATGCGTTCGCTCGGCAATGCCGGGCGCGGTGCCACGTCTGGTGCCCTCGATGCCGCTCGTACGATTCACGCTTGCCGTGCCAAGCTCGCGCGCCTTTTGGGTTGCCCGAGGGCGGACCATGTGTGCTTTACGCCCAACTCTACGGCGGCGCTCAACACCGCCATCAACGGGGTGGTGCGCCCCGGCGACCGCGTGGTCACGACGGTGCTCGAGCACAACTCGGTGCTACGCCCGCTCAATCGCCTGGCGGCAGAGCAGGGTGTGACCGTTGAGCATGCGGGCTGTGATACTAGCGGCGTTCTCGACTACGACGAGCTCGAGCGGCTAGTCACGCCCGGTACGCGTGTCGTGGTTGTGACGCACGCCTCCAACGTTACCGGCAACGCGGTCGACATTGCGCGCGTAGCGGCCATGGCCCATGCGGCAGGTGCGCTTGTGATCGTCGATGCCTCGCAGTCTGCCGGTACGGCGCGTGTCGATATGCAGGCCATGGGCCTCGACATAGTGTGCTTTACCGGCCATAAGGGGCTCATGGGTCCGCAGGGGACCGGCGGCCTGGCCGTGGCGGAGGGCATTGACGTGGCTCCGTGGGCCATGGGCGGCACGGGCGTGCACAGCTTCGATGCGCTGCAGCCGCTTGAGTGGCCCACGCGCCTTGAGGCGGGCACGCTCAACGGTCACGGCATCGCGGGACTTTCTGCCGGTCTCGACTATATCGAGGCACAAGGCGGGGTCGAGGCGATTGCGGCGCATGAGCGCTCGCTTGCAGAGCGCTTCCTCGTCGGTGTTCGCGAAATCCCCGGCATTGCGCTCTACGGTGCGTTTGACCAGCCCGTGCGCTCGGCGATCGTCTCACTCAACGTGGGTGATATCGACTCTGCCGAGATCTCGGACGCACTCATGCAAGGGTGGGGGATTGCGACACGCCCCGGCGCCCACTGCGCTCCGCCCATGCACCGTGCGCTGGGGACCGAGCGTCAGGGTGTCGTTCGCTTCTCGTTTGGGTATTTCAACACGGACGAGGAAGTCGACACCGCGATTGACGCTTTGCGCGATTTAGCCTGCTAAAGCTGCTAGACCGTTTATACTTGCGGGACGGGTGTTTTTGCCCGTCCCGTTTTTGTTTCGACCCGAAAGGTGGTCCTATGGCCTCATCCGCTCCGCGCGGTTTGCGCTCCGACCATGTCGTCACCGTCGGCATCGCCCTGTTCTCGATGCTCTTTGGCGCCGGCAACCTCATCATTCCGCCGTTGCTGGCACTCCAGGCCGGTACAGCCACGCCGCTTGCCATGATCGGCTTTTTGATTGCCGCTATCGGCCTGCCCGTTATGGGCTTTATCGCTGTGGCGCTTGCCGGAACGGCGCGCGAGCTTGCCGGCCGCGTGCACCCCAAGTTCGGCGAATTCTTCGTTGCGGCGGTGTATCTGGCCATCGGTCCGTGCTTGGCCATTCCGCGTACGAGCTCCACGGCCTTCGAAATGTTGGTGCCGCTGCTGCCCGAGGGCATCTCGCTTGGCACGGCTCGCCTGGTGTTTGCCGTCGCCTTCTTCGTGGTCGCATTTGCACTTACGTTACGCCCCGGCGTCATCACACGCGTGCTCGGTCGCATTACGGGTCCCGCGCTCATTGCGCTCATCGTGCTGGTCGTGGGTGCTGCTGTGATCTCGCCGCTTGGTCCCGCTGCCGCGCCTCAGGCTCCCTACGATGCAGGCGCCGCCGTGCAGGGCTTTTTAACTGGCTATCAGACCATGGACCTGCTCGCGTCGCTCGCCTTCGGCATCATCATCGCCGAGACCATCCACGAGTTGGGTGTTACCGACGATAAGCGCGTGGCCTTCGAGATCTCACGCTCCGGTGTGATCGCCGGTGTGCTCATGGCCATCATCTACTGTGGCTTGGGCCTTGCCGGAATGCAGCTCGGCACCGTGATGCCCGACGCCACCAACGGCGCCGCGATCCTTGCGCGTTCGGCCTCTATGCACTTTGGTCTTGCCGGCACGGTCGTGGTCTTTGCTATCTTTTTCCTTGCATGCATGAACGTGTGCATCGGCCTTATTAGCTGCTGCTCGCGTTACTTCTGCGAGACGTATGTGGTCGAAGGGGGAGCTGAGGCTTCCGAGGAGGCCATGCGCCGTCCCTTTGCGATTCTCGCCTTTGTGTTTGCAGCGTTTTCGTGCGTGCTCTCCAATGTGGGCCTCGACGTGATCCTTATGTTCTCGGTGCCCATGCTCAACGCTTTGTATCCCGTCGCCATTGTGCTGGTGCTTATGGGCCTGGTGCACGGTTTTTGCGACGCGCATCCGCAAGTGTGGGTTTGGGTCGGCGGCGTTGTCGCGGTGCAGAGCGTGATCACCTCGGTTCGCGACGCGTTCTTTGCGGGCGCGTGGCTACCGTTTGATGCGCTGCCACTGGCAGATATCGGTGCCGCGTGGGCGCCGGTTGCCGTGGTGGCGTTTGTGATCGGTCTGCTCCACAGCAAGTTTGTCGCACATTCGAGGAACTAGGGTATCGCCGCTTGCACAGGCGGGGAGTCTCCCCTATAATTTCCTTCGCTTTGGGACACGCAAGGTTTAGACCTTAGCTGCTCAACACCTTCGGGACGTGGCGCAGTTTGGTAGCGCGCCTGCTTTGGGAGCAGGATGTCGCAGGTTCAAATCCTGTCGTCCCGACCATATCTTGCGGGCGTAGTTCAATGGTAGAACCCCAGCCTTCCAAGCTGATGACGCGGGTTCGATTCCCGTCGCCCGCTCCATAAGATAGTTTTAACGGCTTTGGCTCTATTTGGTGCCAGAGCCGTTTTCATATACATGCCGGGACCCCACATCCCCTTCTAAGTTGCGGTGAAATACGGACTGTTTTTCGGCTTTTATGGCCTATGTAGTCCGTATTTCACCGCAACTATTTGTAAGGCTGGATTTTGATGCCGTTGGGAGGGTCGTAACGACCGTCTACCGAGAGTGGAAATATTTTTTGAAGCTCTGACCTGCGACGTCAAGCTTTTGGTCAGCTTTTGGCAAGGCCTGCGGACGGAAGCATGCGATAGCGTAATGGTATTCTCTCCGCCGTGATGGTTATGGGGTTGGCCATGCTCGATAAAGGCAAACATTTTCCGCAGTCATATGCAAGGATGCTATTCTCGGCCCTTGGAATTCATCAAGATGGACAGCTGCTTATAACAATTGATCCTTGGGATGAATGCCGTGCGCGCGAGCTTATGCAGGAAGAGCTCATGCTTCGTCTTTACAACCATGTGTATACGGATCCGGTCTATTGGAACGATCTTGGGGTTGAAGATCGCATCTTTCAGCTGGCATCCGCTATTGCGGTCGTTGAACCGGATGCTGTGTTTTGTGGATCGACGGCAGCGCTGCTCTACGGCATCGGCTCGGCGTCTACGCTTCTGGATAAAGTGCAAGTGCTGCTGCCACGGTCTACAAGGCGTGATACGTATGAGTTCGTTGAATACAAGCGCTGGCGGGCGGGCGATGTGTGGCGGCTCGGTCTGTTTGCGCTGACGGATCCGTATCGAACGGTTGTTGATATCGCCCGAACGAGCGCCTTTCGCTATGCACTGGGCTATGTCGATGGCTTGGCCCGTGAGTACGATGTCGAACGTGAAGAGCTGCGAGCATATGCGCAGGCAAATTGCCGAGGGTTGCATGGCATCGCGCGTGCTTTTGACGTTTTTGAGCATATGGACGGCAGGTCAGACAATGGCGGCGAGTCCGAGGCGAGAGCAGCGATGATTCTCGCTGGGGTTGCCGCGCCTGAGCTTCAAGTTGAGATAACGCGACCGGGAAACGCTGGTTATTATCTAGCAGATTATGGCTGGCAGATGTCAGACGGCTCATGGGCGCTGGCAGAGCTGCATGGGCTGGGTAAGTTTGAAGACGAAGCTCAAAATGATCCAGAGCAAGCGGCGGCAAAAACCTATCGAGCGGCCCTCATGCGCGACGCGAACCTTCGCGCCATGGGCCACAACGTCATTCATTTCAAACTCTCGGACACCTACGACGTAGAATCGTTCGGTGCCATGATGCGCGGTTACGGCATTCCGACAACAAAACCCTACGCCGACTCCCGATAGCGAAATCGTTCGCAGCCAACCTTCAATGAGTTGCGGTGAAATACGGACTGTTGAGGCCTTTAAAGGCATGAAACAGTCCGTATTTCACCGCAACTTAGGAGGGGATGGGGCTGAGGGGCGGGCGATGTCGTTGTCTGTCGGTTAGCTGCGGGGGCGGTGGCGGAGCTTGTCGATGGCGGCGTCGGTACTGTGGCCGCGGGCGTCGGTGCTGCGGCTGCGGGCTTCGGCTGTGGTTTGGCGCTGGCGGCGGTAATCGATCATGCCTTGGATGATGGGCTTGCCAAAGCTCACGACATCATCGTTGTAGATGGCGGTACGGGCGGCAAGCAGACAGTCGGTAAAGTCCATATGGGTCTTGCCAAAGAGTTTGATGGCAAGGGCGACAACGGTGGGCTCGTCGACCATGACGTCATCGAGCAGCCTTCTCATGGCCGTAGCAATCTCAACGCGGGGAACCTTATAGACGTCGCGCAGCGTGACCACGACACGCGTGATGATTTCGGGGTAGACGCGAGCGGTGCGCGTGGCGATGACCTTGGCGGCGCGCGGGGACAGAACTTCGTCGTCGTCAAGCAGGTAGCGCAGGATGACGGTCTCGTCGATGATGGTGCTACTCATGGATATCTACTTCCTCGGGGCCCAAAATCGAATCGTCGCTTTCTGTAGCAAGGTGTTCAATCCAGGCATTGCGCTCCTCGGAGCGGCGATTGGGGTCACCATATGCTTTGAGCGATCCATAGGCGGCGGTGCCGTCCTTTGAGCGCACGGCGACTGGCTGAAAGGGAAGCTTGCGCATCAAAATGCTTTGCGCGACAAATAGGCGGACGGCTTCGGCGAGCGATGTGCCCATGGCGTCGTAGAGATGCTCGGCATGCTGCTTGTCTTCCTCGCGAATGCGCACCTGCAGGATGGCTCTTTTTTGAGTCGATGACATCACTGGCCCCCCTTAATGAGCGTGCAATATGAATGGTCAAATGCAGCATCGGATATTAATAGCTAATCTTATAACCACTACTTTATTGCACTCAAGTTAATGAGCGCCAAATTTATCACAAACGTATTACGTCCTTTATAAACGAGCGTGAAATCTCCCTTGGATGTACGCATGTAATACACTCACCTTTATAGCTTCTAGAGAATAATTCCAACCTGCCAAAACCCCTGCAATACACCCGTATTGCAGGGCTTATGCTCAAGTTTGCCCCCTGCAACTGCGTATATTCAACCTGTATACCGTTGGAGAAATTCTACCGAGTGCCTGTTTCGCCGCATGCATTCGATACGCCGATGCCAGGCCACGGGCGGCTTGGGGCAACGTCGACAGGGTCTCTCCGGCATGGGATTCAGGAGGGAGTGAACAACATGGGCAATAAACGAGTCGTAGCCGATTCCTCGCGCTGCATTGGATGCCAAACCTGTATGGCGGCGTGTATCGAGGCACACGATATTCCCGGCAACATCGCCGCACCTCGCTTGCGCGTGACGCGCACCTACGAGATTTCCGCGCCGGTGGCATGCCACCACTGCGAGGACGCTCCGTGCGCCAAGGCCTGCCCCACGGGCGCCTTGTTCTTTGATCCAAAGAACCATCGTATCGGCGTTAACGAGGACAACTGCATCGGCTGCAAGAGCTGCGTCATGGCATGCCCCTTTGGCGCCGTGAGCGTGGCGACCACGCAGGTCCCCGTCTTGATGGGCGACGTGCGCGTGGGTTCGCAGACCAAGAGCTTCGTGCTCAAGTGCGACCTGTGCGTGGACCGTCCCGGCGGTCCGGCGTGTGCCGAGGCGTGCCCGACCAAGGGCCTCACCCTGGTAGACGAGGAACGCCTGGCGGAGCTGACTGCCGAGCGTGCCCGCGCCACCATCGAAAACGAGGCGTAGGCGGGCGGCCATACAATCCCAACGATTGTCAAATACGTACCGATTAATCGGTAGCAGAGAAAGGAAGGAGGGTGTCATGGAGAAGCATAAAGTGATCTGCCCGTACTGCGGCGCCGGTTGCCAGTTTAACCTCTTGGTCCAAAACGGCCAGGTCGTGGGTACCGAACCGCTCAACGGCATCACCAATCAGGGCGAGCTGTGCCTTAAGGGCATGAGCGGCTACGACTTCATCAACGACACCAAGATCTTGACTCCTCGCGTACTGCACCCGATGATCCGCCGCACTAAGGGCGCGGATCTTGAGCGCGTAAGCTGGGACGAGGCACTGGATTTCACCGCATCTAAGATGCAGGCCATAATTGACGAATATGGTCCTAACGCTGTCATGACCACCGGCTCTTCGCGAGGCGGCGGCAATGAGGCGAACTACGTCATGCAGAAGTTTACGCGTGCGTGCATCGGCACCCACAGCGTGGACAACTGCGCCCGTACTTGACACGGCCCTACTGTCCTCGGTCTGATGGACACGGTTGGTTCAGGTTGCATGTCATGCTCCATCCCCGGTATGGAGGATGCGGGCTGCATTTTCCTCTTCGGCTATAACCCTGCCGATTCGCACCCCATCGTCGCAAGGCGTATCGTGCGAGCCAAAGAAAAGGGTTGCAAGATCATCGTCGCCGACCCGCGCCATATCGAAACCGCGCGTATCGCCGATCTCTACCTTCCGATCAAGAACGGTTGCAATGTTGCGTTCCTCAACGCCTTTGCTAACTGCTTGGTCAACGATGGCCTCTACGACAAGGAATTCGTCGCCGAGCACACGAACGGCTTTGACGAGTGGTGGGAGACCATCAAGAACTACACTCCCGAATCCGTACAGGACATCACGGGTGTCGAGCCCGCGTTGATCCACCAAGCTGCCGAGATGTACGCCACGGCGAAGCCCTCTGCCATCATTGGCTGGGGTATGGGCGTATGCCAGCAGAAGCAGAACCTGAAGACGGTGCACACCATCGCCTCCATCGCCTGCGTTGCCGGCCAGATCGGCAAACCCAATTCTGGCCTCGCGCCCGTGCGTGGCCAGAACAACGTCCAGGGCTCCTGCGATATGGGCATGCTGCCCAACCTGTACCCTGGCTACCAGAAAGTCACCGACCCCGCCGTGCGTGCCAAGTTTGCCAAGGCTTGGGGCGTGCCCGAGGAAAAGCTCCCGCTCGAGGAGGGCTACAAGCTCACCGACCTGGGCCACCTGGTCGACGAGGGCAAGGTGCACTGCTTCTACAACTACGGCGAGGATCCGGTGCAGACCGAGCCCGATTCGGCCGGCATGCGCAAGACGCTCTCCGAGCTGGATCTGTTCATTTGCCAGGACATCTTTATGACGCAGACGACCATGCTCGCCGACGTCATCCTGCCCGCTACCTCTTGGGGCGAGCACGAGGGTGTCTTTACCGCGTCTGACCGTAGCTTCCAGCACTTTGACGCGGCTGTTCCGCCCAAGGGCGAGTGCCGCCACGACTGGGAGATCTTCGCGGACCTGTCCACGCGCATGGGCTACCCCATGCACTACGACAACACCGAGCAGATCTGGAACGAGTGCATTAGCCTGTGCCCCAACTTTGTGGGCGCGACCTACGAGAAGATGGCTCCCGAGGGCGGCTACGCCCAGTGGCCCGTCAAGAGCACCGATGTGAACGACCACGGTACGCCCGACATGTTCGCTGGTGGCAAGTTCACCACCAAGGACGGCCGCGCCAACCTGATGGCGCACGACTGGGAGGCGCCCTCCGAGCTTCCCGACGATGAGTACCCGCTCATTCTGTGCACCGTCCGCGAGGTCGGTCACTACAGCTGCCGCTCGATGACCGGCAACTGCAAGACGCTGGCGCTGCTCGCCGACGAGCCCGGCTTTGTCCGCATGAATCCCGCGGACGCCCAGGCGCGCGGCATCAAGAACGGCGACATCGTCTCGATTCATAGCCGCCGCGGCCAGGTATACAGCCGCGCCGACGTGAGCGATCGCATCAATAAGGGCACGGTCTACATGACCTACCAGTGGTGGATCGGCAAGTGCAACGAGCTGACCATTCACAAGGTCGACCCGGTCTCGCATACGCCCGAGGACAAGTTCTCCGCCTGCCAGGTCGACGCCATTGCCGACCAGGTTTGGGCAGAGGGCGAGGTAGAGCGTCAGTACACCGAGCTCAAGCAGGCTCTGGTGGACGCCGCTGCTCCCCAGGACGTTGAGCCTGGCGCCGCCAAGTTCGACGACGAGACGCACGTGAATCAAATCGTGTAGTCCCGTTCTCGTTGGCTTTTTGGGCCGGGCGTCCCGTACGTTCGGGAGCCCGGCCCGTTATTTTGAAAGGAAGTGGGGATGAACCGCTTCATCGACATCAACCCGGAGAGGTGCATCGGCTGCGGAACATGCCAGTCCGCCTGTGCCGACGCCCACCGGATGCAGGGTCTTCAGGATACGCCGCGCCTGGCGCTCGTGAAGACCGGCGGTATTTCGGCCGCCCTTGCCTGCCACCATTGCGAGGGTGCCCCCTGCGCCGAGGTCTGCCCGGTGAATGCCATCGAGCACGATG
The DNA here is from genome assembly GCA_958427895.1 of uncultured Collinsella sp. Lineage (GTDB taxonomy): Bacteria > Actinomycetota > Coriobacteriia > Coriobacteriales > Coriobacteriaceae > Collinsella. The sequence goes on along the minus strand of CAUADW010000005.1, from coordinate 14,515 downwards.
GCGATCGCATCCACGTCAAGGAGCAGGAGTGCATCGGGTGCAGGCTGTGCGCCATCGCGTGCCCCTTCGGAGCCATCCATCCCGATGGCACGTCTATCGCCGGTGTCGCAGGCATGTGCGACCCGACGCCTTCGTATCCTAAGTCCCTGAGCAGCCTGCTTACGTGGGCTCCCGGCCAGTACACCTGCGCTGTTAAGTGCGACCTGTGCGCCTTCGATCCGGACGGTCCGCATTGTGTGGCGGCGTGCCCCACCAAGGCGCTGACCGTCATGGGCGGCGCGGCCGATCGCGAGCTCGACGAGGCCAAGCGCCTGCGCTCGATCGAAAACGGTCCGGTCGTCGACGTTACCGCTGTGGCCCAGGGTCTGTCCGAGAAAGCAGAAGGGAGCGTAAACAATGGATAGCATGACGCTGTTTATCGCATCGCTTGCCGTCTCGTGCATCGGTGCGCTCGCCTCGGTTCTGCTGATCAAGGCCGATAACGCCGCCAAAACCGCCGGCTGCCTTATCGGCGCCGTCGCGGCCGTGCTGTCGTTCATCGCGGGCCTCGAGGCCGTGCTTGGCGACGTTTCGTCCCTCAACACGGTCTTCTTCTTCCCGTTCGCCCGTCTCGAGCTCTTGCTCAACGGCCTTGCGGGCCTGATCGTGGTCCTCATCTCGATTCTCGCCTTTGCGGGCTTCATCTACGGTCTGTCCTACTTCGACGAGTACCCGGGCAAGGTCGGGCGCGCCGGCTTCTTTATGAACACCTTCGTCGCCTCGATGATGCTCGTCATCACCGCCGACAACGTGTTCTGGTTCCTGGTCGCCTTTGAGCTCATGTCCCTTACGAGCTACTTCCTTGTCGTTATCGAGGAGAACAAGAACTCCATTAGGGGCGGTTGGCTCTACTTCGTCATCGCGCACGTGGGCTTCGTTCTCATCATGGCGAGCTTCCTGCTCATGACCAACGGCGTGGGCGGTTCCTTCAGCTTCAGTGATTTCCGTACGCATGACTTTGGACCCGCCGTCTCCTCCGCGTGCTTCGTCCTCGCGTTCTTCGGATTTGGCGCGAAGGCCGGTATCATTCCGCTGCACTCCTGGCTGCCCCAGGCGCACCCCGAGGCGCCGTCCAACGTGTCCGCCCTCATGTCCGGCGGCATGATCAAGATCGGCATCCTGGGAATCCTCAAGGTCGGTCTCGACCTGCTCGCGGGTTCGGGCGTCCAGCTCTGGTGGGGCCTCATGGTCCTGGTCTTCGGATCCATCTCGTCGGTCCTGGGTGTCGTCTACGCCCTCCACGAGCACGACATCAAGCGCCTGCTTGCCTATCACTCCGTCGAGAACATCGGCATCATCTTGCTCGGTGTCGGCGCGTCCATGACGGCGCACGCCCTGGGCAACGACGTCATCGCGACGATCGCGCTCATGGCCGCCCTCTACCACACGCTCAACCACGCCATGTTCAAGGGCGAGCTGTTCCTCGGCGCGGGCTCCCTGCTCTATGCCACGGGTACGCGCAACATGGAGAAGATGGGCGGTCTGTTCCGCCGCATGCCGGTCACGGCCGTCTGCTTCCTCATCGGTGCCCTTGCCATCTCGGCCATCCCGCCGCTCAACGGCTTCGTTTCCGAGTGGTTCACCTACCAGTCCCTGTTCAACATCTCGACGCTCTCCGACCCGGTCGTCATGGTGTTCGCCGTCGCCTCCGCGGCCGCCCTCGCCATCACCGGTGCCCTGGCCGTCACGTGCTTCGTGAAGGCCTACGGCGTCTCGTTTGCGAGCAGCCCTCGTTCCCAGGAGGCCGCGAACGCCAAGGAGTCCCCGGCTCCGATGTTGTTCTCGCAGATGCTCCTCGCGGCCATCTGCGTGGTACTGGGAATCGGCTCCCCGGTCATCGCCCCGGTTCTGGGCGACGTCGCCCAGAGCGTGCTTGCCGGCTCCGCCGTCACAGCCACCTCGGGCGTGTCTCTCGTGAACGAGATTTCCGGTGCCGCCACCTCCACCCCCGCGATCGCCATCGCGCTCGTGGTCCTCACCGGCCTCGCGTTCGTGTTGAGGTCCTGCCTCGGCACCAAGGCCCCCGCTAAGAAGACCGACCCTTGGGCGTGCGGCTACGAGCCCAACGAGCACATGCCCGTCGTCGCCACGAGCTTCGCGTCAGACGTAGAGCTCTTCATGGGCCCGCTCTACACCCTGCGCGAGGTATGCACCAAGATCTGCTGGTCCATCGCGCACGTGTTCCAGAAGCTCACCGGTGTCGCCCAGGGCGTTGAGCCCCTGCCCGACCGCTTCCTGGTCGATGCACCGAGCGAGGGTGCCGATAAGCTGGCCGGCCTCGCCTCCAAGATCGAGGGCGGCAACTACTCCGTATACATCTGCTACATCGTCGCGGCGCTCGTGGTCTTCCTCGTGCTCGCCGTGGTCATGGTCTAGAGAGGGGAGAGGATATTATGAACATCGTTCTTGCGATAGCGCAGGGCCTCGTGGTCATGCTGGTCGCGCCCTTCTTCTCCGGCCTCGCCCGTGTGATTCGCGCGAAGATGCACAATCGCCGCGGTCCGTCCATCCTTCAGGATTACCGGGACCTCGCGAAGCTCATGGCGCGTCCCGAGTCCGTGAGTTCCGACTCGAGCTTCGTGCTGCGCATCATGCCGCCGCTGTTCCTCGCGGTGTCGTTCATGCTCGCCATGGGCCTGCCCATGTTCACGCTCGAGAGCCCCATGCCCGTCTTTGGTGACGCCATCACCATCATGTACGCGCTCGCGCTGTCCCGCTTCTTCTTCGCGCTGTCCGGCGTGGATTCCTCCAACGCCTACGCGGGCTTCGGCGGTATCCGCGAGCTCCTCATGAGCGTGCTCATCGAGCCGTCCATGCTCATCGCGCTGTTTACCGTCGCCATCGTGTGCGGCTCCACGGACATTGCGACCATGGGTCAGCACATCGTTACGGGCAACGTCTCGAGCGTCGTCGCCGTCATCCTCGCCGGCGTCGCCTTCGCGGCCGCCTGCTATATGGAGCTCGGCAAGCTTCCGTTCGATCAGGCCGAAGCCGAGCAGGAGCTCCAGGAGGGCCCGCTCGCCGAGCTCTCCGGCCCGTCCCTGGCCATGATGAAGCTCGCCATGGGCATGAAGCAGGTCGTGGTCGTCGCTTGGTTCACCTCCATCTTCATCCCCTGGGGAGAGCCCGCGACCATCGGCGTCACCGCTCTCGTGGGCGCCGTCGTCTTCCTTGTCAAGTGCCTGGTCGATTTCGTTGTCTGCGGCGTGCTCGAGAACTCCGTTTCCCGTTCGCGCTTCAAGGTGCTCGGTAACCAGACCTGGGCCGTCGTCGGCATCGCGGTCCTCGCGTTCGTCTTCGTCGTCGTAGGCGTGTAGGGAGAAGGGAGAAACTATGTCAATCGAATCGAGCTTGTCCCTCTTTGCCATGGTGGCGATCGCCGTCCCCATGCTGGGCTCCCTGCTCATCGTCATGCTGCCGCGTCCCTACGCTAAATGGATCTGCGCCTTTGCCGGCGGCATCGCCACGGTCGCTTCCGTTGGCTTGGCCGCGACGTTTGCCGGAAACGGCATGAACGCGGTCGATGTAACCTGGGCGAGTATGGGCCAGACCTTGGTCATGGGCTTCATATTCGACCGGATGAGCACGCTGCTCGCACCCGCGTTCGTCGCTATCGGCCTGCTCGTCGTCATCTATTCGTTCCCGTACATGAGCGATAAGAACAAGGAGCATCCCGACGCGCCCCGTCGCCGCTTCTACGTGTACTTCTCCACGTTCATCGGCGCCATGGCCGGTCTCGCCTACAGCTCCACCATCGTCGGCCAGCTCGTTTTCTTCGAGATCACCGGCGTGTGCTCCTGGGGCCTCATCAGCTACTACATGACGCCCACGGCCAAGAAGGCCGGTATGAAGGCGCTCATCATCACCCATATCGGCGCTCTGGGACTCTACATCGGCGCGGCCTTCCTGTTCGCCGGAACCGGCACGTTCGCGCTGAGCGCGATCTCCCAGCTCGATTCCGGTATGAAGACCGTCGTGCTGCTGCTCATCCTGTTCGCCGCTTGGGCCAAGTCCGCCCAGTTCCCGCTCTACATGTGGCTGCCCTCCGCAATGGAGGCCCCCACGCCCGTTTCCGCCTACCTCCATGGCGCGTCCATGGTGAAGGTCGGCGTGTGCGTGTTCGCCCGCGCTCTTGCGAGTGCCGGCGATATCCCCGAGATCGTCGGTTGGGTCGCCATCATCGACGCCGTCGTGACCATGCTCTTCGGCTTCCTCATGTACCTGCCCCAGAAGGATATGAAGCGCCTGCTCGCCTTCTCGACGATCGCGCAGCTCGCCTACGTGTTCTTCGGCCTGGGCCTCTCCGTGTTCGGAAGCCAGATGGCGTTCAACGGCGCCGTCGAGCACATCTTCAACCACGCGTTCACCAAGACCCTGTTCTTCCTCATCGCCGGCTCCCTCAGCTTCACGCTGGGAACCCGTATGTTGCCCAAGATCCAGGGCCTCATGAAGAAGTACCCGGTCACGGGCGTGGGCTTCGCGGTCGCCGCGACCGCTATCGCCGGCGTGCCCCCCATGAGCACGTTCTTCTCCAAGTTCCAGATCATTTCCGGTGGCTTCGCGGTTGGTGCTACCAACACGGTCATCTTTGTCCTCGTGTGCGTCATGGTCGTCGAGACCGTCGCCACCTTCGCATGGTTCCTGCGTTGGATGGGTAAGGTCCTGCCCGGTGAGCCGAGCGAGACCGTGGCCGCCGGCCAGCCCCTTCCGCGCGCCATGGCGTTCGTGTTCGTCGTCCTCATGATCATGGTCGTCGTCGCCGGTCCTCTGTCCTCTAGTTGGATGGGTTAGGAGGTAGGACATGGGTTATTCGTTAGTCAATATCCTGGGCGGTCTTCTGATCGTGACCTCCACCATGGTGGTCGTCTCGAAGACCATCCCGTCCGCCATCAAGTGGTACGCGATCCAGTCGGTTGTCCTGGTGGGCGTGCTGCTCACCCTGGGCCTCACCACCGGTGCCACCGAGCTTCTCATGTGGGCCGCGTCGGCCTTCGTCACCAAGGTGATCCTCGTTCCGTTCATTCTCAACCGTGCCTACAAGAAGATGGGTTCGCCTGCCGATAGCACGCTGACCTCCTCCATCAAGCCGGCCTGGACCATCATCCTCACCGGTCTGGAGGTGGCCGTCTGCTTCGCGGTGGTCACGCGCCTGAGCCTGCCCACCGCCGAGGTGGCCACTCCGGCCCTCGCCATCAGCTTCGCGCACTTCTTCGTCGGCCTCACGTGCATCATCTCCCAGCGCAACATCCTCAAGCAGATCTTCGGGTACTGCCTTATGGAGAACGGTAGCCACGTGACGCTCGCTCTGCTCGCGCCCACGGCCCCCGAGATCATCGAGATCGGCATCGCCACCGACGCCATCTTCGCCGTCATCATCATGTCCGCCGTCGTCGTGAGGATTTGGAACGACACCAAGTCGCTCGACTCCCACGACCTGACCGAATTGAAGGGGTAGGCCATGGATGTTTCAATGCTGACGGTCGCCCTGCTCGCTTGTCCTCTCGTGTTCTCCCTGATTATGGCTGCGCTCCCCAAGACGACGTCCTACAACGTCTTCGCGGGGCTCAACACCATCTCCGTCGCGGCGACCCTTGTCCTTTCGGTCGTCACCGCGGGAACCATGCTCTCGAGCGGGCAGAATATCGACGCTTTGGGCCTGTGGCTCCATCTCGATTCGCTCTCGTCGATCTTCGTCCTTCTGGTAGGCATCATCGGGTTCATCACCGGCGTGTACTCCATCTCCTATATCAAGATCGATATCGAGGAGAAGACCATGCCGGCCGAGCGCACCAAGCAGTACTACGCGCTGTTCAGCCTGTTCGTCTTCACGATGCTGCTCGCCTGCCTGTCCAACAACATCATCCTCACCTGGGCGGCGGTCGAGGCCACTACGCTGTCGACCGTGTTCCTCGTGGGCATCTACAAGAACAAGCAGGCGCTCGAGGCGTCTTGGAAGTACGCGATGGTCTGCACCGCCGGTGTGGCCTTCGGCCTGTTCGGCACGCTGCTCATCTACGCGAACGCCGCCGATATCATGCCCAACGCGCATGAGGCCGCCTTCCTCACCTCCATCATGCCCTACGCCGACCAGTTCGACCCGATGCTCGTGCGCCTCGCGTTCGCGTTCATCGTCATCGGCTTCGGCACCAAGGCGGGCCTGTTCCCCATGCACACTTGGCTGCCCGACGCGCACTCCCAGGCTCCGAGCCCGGTCTCCGCGCTGCTCTCGGGCGTGCTGCTCAAGTGCGCCATGCTGGTGATCATCCGCTTCTACTCCCTGTCCATCATCACGGTGGGCGACACCTATCCGCGTACGCTCCTGCTCATCCTGGGCACGCTGTCCATCCTGGTGGCCGCCCTGTGCATCTTTAAGCAGGACGATATCAAGCGCCGCTTCGCGTACTCCTCCGTCGACAACGTCGGCGTGGTCGCGCTGTGCCTGGGTATCGGTGGTCCGCTCGGTATCGCCGCCTGCCTGCTGCACTGCATCTTCCACGGTTTCACGAAGGCGCTCGCCTTCTGCATGGCCGGTAACATCCAGCACATCTACCACACCCGCGACCTGAACAAGATCAAGGGCGTCGTCGAGATCGCTCCCGTCACGGCAGCGCTCACCATCATCGCCCTGCTCGCGCTCGCCGCCTTCCCGCCGTTCGCCCTGTTCATCTCCGAGTTCCTCACCTTCGTGGCCGGCGTCCAGTCCGGTCCCATCTGGGTGGTCGTGCTCGTGGCCATTGGCCTCACCGGCGTGTACTTTGCCCTTACCGGCATCGCGCTCAAGTCCATCTTCGGCAAGGCGCCCGAGGGCATGAAGCGCCACGAGGTGCCCGCCCTCATGATCATCCCCGAGATCGCCCTCGCGATCGTGGTCATGTGGTTCGGTATCGCCACCCCGGTCGCCATCACGAGCGGCGTCGAGGATGCAACGTCCGTCGTTTTGAACCAGAGCGTCGAAGAGCTCCACGAGGCTCCTCTCTACCGCATGGTGTTCAGTTCCCAGACCAAGACAAGCGAGGTGAATTAGCACCATGGCAGAACCTGAAAAGAAGGACTACGCTCGTCGTTGCGAAAGCCACGTCGAGGCCCTGCGCGCCGCAGTGCCGGGCGCTATCGAGAAGGTCGAGTGGCAGTGCGAGGACCAGCTGACGATCACCGTCAAGCAGGACAAGCTGCCCGAGGCCGTCCACTACCTGTACTACGAGCGCTACGGCTGGATTCCCGTGATCATCGGCAACGATGAGCGCAGCCTGTGCGGCCGTTACGCCGTGTACTACGTCATCTCCATGGAGGGGGAGGATCCCGGCTGGGTGACCGTGCGCACCGAGGTTGATCCCGCCAAGATGACGTTCCCGTCCGTGACGCCGTTCGTCCCCGCCTGCGTGTGGGGCGAGCGCGAGCTGCGCGATATGTTCGGCCTGATCCCCGAGGGTCTGCCCGATCGTCGTCGCCTGGTGCTGCCCGATGACTGGCCCAGCGGCCTGTACCCGCTGCGCAAGGACTCCATGGACTACCGTTTCCGTCCCGCTCCCGCGAGCGACATGGAAAACTACGAGTTCTTGGCCGACACCAAGGGCAAGGAGACCACGCTCGTCCCCATGGGCCCGCTGCACATTACCTCCGACGAGCCTGGCCACTTCCGCCTGTTCGTCGAGGGCGAGACGATCGTCGACGCCGACTACCGTCTGTTCTACGTGCACCGCGGCATGGAGAAAGTCGCCGAGACGCGCCTGAACTATGACGCCGTGACGTTCCTCGCCGACCGCATCTGCGGCATCTGCGGCTGCGCCCACTCGGTGGCCTATGCCGAGGCCGTCGAGCGCGCCCAGGGCATTCATGTCCCGCCGCGCGCCCAGTACATCCGCGCCATCATGCTCGAGGTCGAGCGCCTGCACTCGCATCTGCTCAACATTGGCCTGGCATCGCACTACACGGGCTTCGACTCCGGCTTCCAGCAGTTCTTCCGCGTCCGCGAGAAGTCCATGGACCTGGCCGAGAAGCTTTCCGGTCACCGCAAGACCTACGGCCTCAACGTGATTGGCGGCGTGCGTCGCGACATTTTGGCCGAGCAGAAGCTCTCCACGCTCACGACCATCCACCAGCTGCGCTCCGAGGTTCAGGAACTCGTCGATATGCTGCTCTCCACGCCCAACTTTATTGAGCGTACGAGCGGTATCGGCATTCTGGACCGCAAGATCGCTCGCGACTTCTCGCCGGTCGGCCCGCTCATGCGTGGCTCTGGCTATGCCCGCGACGTGCGCTTTGACCATCCCTTCGACGGCTACGCCGATCCGGATGTCCAGAAGATGCACGCCGCTACGGCCGACACCTGCGATGCCTTCGGCCGTACCGCCGTTCGCATCCAGGAGGTCTACGATTCGATCGACATGATCGAGACCATGCTCGAAAACTGCCCGTCGGGCCCCATCCTCACCACGGATTGGGAATACACCCCGCACAAGTACGCTATTGGCGCCACCGAGGCGCCGCGCGGCGAGGACGTGCACTGGGCCATGCTCGGCAATAACCAGAAGTGCTACCGCTGGCGCGCCAAGGCCGCCACGTACAGCAACTGGCCGGTCCTGCGCTACATGTTCCGCGGCAACACCGTGGGCGACGCGGCGCTAATCGTCGGCTCGCTCGACCCGTGCTACTCCTGCACCGACCGCGTGACGGTGACCGATGTCGCCGCCAAGCGCGACCACGTGCTCGACAAGGAGCAGTTCGAGAACGTCTGGCGCGACAAGTCGCCGCTTGCGGGCGAGGGCACCATGGCCGCTCCGCTCGATGAGGAGGCGCTCTAATATGCTGAAGCTTTGGAAGGTTAACGCCAAGGCCGGCGACGCGACGGTCAAGTACCCGTTTGCGCCGTTCCCCACCAACAAGGACATGCGCGGCAAGCCCGAGCACAATGCCGAGCTCTGCATCGCCTGCGGTGCCTGTGGCGTGGCGTGCCCGGCCGATGCCATTCGCATGGACACCGACCTTGCGGCCGATACCATTACCTGGTCGATCGACTACGGCCGCTGCATCTTTTGCGGCCGCTGTGAGGAAGCTTGCCCCATGGAGGCCATCAAGCTCACCGAGGAGTTTGAGCTGGCCGTCATGAGCAAGGACGACCTCACCAGCAAGAGCGTCTACACGCTCGAGCACTGCTCGCGTTGCGGCAAGCCGTTTGCCCCGCACAAGGAGATCGACTACGCCAAGCGTCTGCTGCAAAAGGCCGGCGGCATGGAGGCCGAGCAGGCTGCCCGTACCGTCGGTATGTGCCAGGAGTGCAAGCGCGAGCTCGACGCCCTGCGCGCCGCCTCGGCCGTAAAGACCGGCAACGCTCATGGCATGGCTGCCAACGAGACGCTTGCGTCCGGCGAGCCCCAGGGCCCCGGCATGGAGTATCTGGGCGGCCACGGCGTGAACCCGGAGTATATCGACCGCGAGCTCAACCCCGATGCGCCCGAGATTCCCGCCGGTCCGGCGCCGGTCGAGGGCATCATCATGGATTTTGAAACGAAGGAGGAGTAACCATGGCCGAACCCACGCTTTTGCCCGAGCGGCTTCAGTACCGCCCGACCAAGATCGAGCTCGACGAGAGCATCGAGAAGGCCAAGGCGACCCTTCTTAAGAAGATCAAGCGCTCGGTGTACGTCTACCGCGTCGACTGCGGCGGCTGCAACGGCTGCGAGATCGAGATCTTCGGTTCCATCACGCCCGTCTTTGACGTCGAGCGCTTTGGCATCAAGGTCGTGCCTTCGCCCCGTCACGCCGATGTGCTGCTGTACACCGGCGCCGTGACGCGTGCCATGCGCATGCCGGCCCTGCGCGCCTTTGAGGCCGCACCCGATCCCAAGATCGTGGTGTCCTATGGCGCATGCGGCTGCACCGGCGGCATTTTCTACGACAACTACTGCGTCTGGGGTGGCACGGATAAGATTCTGCCGGTCGACGTCTACATCCCCGGCTGCCCGCCCAGCCCCGCGCAGACCGTCTACGGCTTTGCCATGGCGCTCGGTCTGTTGGACCAAAAGCTCCATGCCGAGACCACGGTGGAGGCCGCCGGCGAGCAGGCCGATATCCTGCACCCCGGCGTGCCGTACAAGCTGCGCGTTGCCATCGAGCGCGAGGCTCGCGCCATGAGCGGCTACCGTTACGGCCGCGACCTGGCCAACGAGTTTATGGACACGCTCGAGGGCGCGCCCAAGGGCGATATCCGCGGTGCCATGGCGCTGCTCATCGACAAGCAGGACGATCCTCGCCGTGTTGAGGTGTACTCGGCGCTGCAGGATCTGGTGCTGGCCGGAGGTCGCTAGATGGAGCTCACGGACCGCTCTGGTTACTTTGCGGGCCCCGGTATGCTCGGCGGCTCTTTTGGCGATGCCTCGCGCGCAAGCGACGAGGCCGCCGAGGGCGTCGCCGACCCCTGCCTGGGCCATACGCCCGACCAGGTGGTCTTCTATGAGCTCACGCGTAAGTTTGTGGAGACCGAGGAAGACGTTCCCCAGGAGGCCTGCGACGTGCTGTACTACACGCTCGCCGTGGGCCACCACACCGGCGTGCTCGACTGCTTTGAACCGCGCCTGTCGGTGCCGGTGAACGTGTTCTATTCGCTCGTCGACGCGCTGCCGGAGGGGGAGGCCAAGACCAAGTTCGAGGCCATCCGCTCCTTTGGCGAGTGCCAGCTCGACAAGGCGGCGGTGCCGTCGCTGCTCGAGGCCTGCGATGCGCTGCTCGATGAGCGCGGTTTTCGCGGCTCGGCCAAGGCCGGCATCTCGGTGTTCGACGACGACTTTGGCTTGCATGCCCAGCAGGTCGCGTTTCTGATGAAGTTCCGCGATCTGGTTGAGCGCGTGCGCGATGTGTCGGGCGTGTACCTGACGGGAAGGTTGCAGTAATGGGTCGCGTTGTGGATGGACGTGTGAACGGCGCCCCGTTTGCGGGTATCGTGCTTACGGCGGGAAGCGTGCTGCGTGCCGACGATGCCGCCGGCCCCGTGCTCTCCAAAAAGATGGAGGACGCACCCATCGCCGGTTGGTACACCATCGACGGCGGCCAAACGCCCGAGGATGACATCATCGAGGTCAAGCGCGAGCGTCCGCCGCGTCTGGTCTTGGTCGATGCCGCCGACATGGCGCTGCCCGTCGGCGCCATCCGCTTGCTCGACAAACGTGATGTGGCCCGCAAGTCGATGTTCACCACGCATTCGCTCCCTTTGTCGATTCTGATCGAGGAAATCGAGCAATCGTGCGAAGATATCGTCTTCATAGGGATTCAACCGGGCGATACGGAGTTTTACAACCCTATGTCCCCGGAGGTCTTTGACGCCGTCGACGCCGTGTACGACGCCGTGGCCGCCAACGACTTTTCCCACTTTGTCCGCTTGGGGCAAGAGCAATAGGAGCGCTTGTCCCTGCTGATTAGGAAAGAAGTGATTGACATGGCAGATTCCAAGGCAGAATATCCCGCTCCCGATTGCCTTGCGCCCGCCGCGATCGAGGCCAAGACCGAGGCCGCCGGCGTGACCAAGGCCAACCTGCCGGTCGCAAAGGCCTTTGTTTTGGCGATGTTCGCTGGTGCGTTCATTGCCTTCGGCGGCCTGTTCTTTACCGTGTTCTTGAGCGATAGCACGCTGGGCTGGGGCGCCCAGCGCGTCGTGGGCGGCCTGTGCTTTTGCCTGGGCCTGGTGCTCGTGCTGGTGTGCGGCGCCGAGCTGTTTACCGGTAATTCACTTATGGTCTGCGCGCTCAAGAGCAAAAAGATCACCCTGGTCCAGATGCTCAAGGCCTGGGTCGTCGTATGGGTCGGTAACTTTGTCGGTGCCCTGTTCATCGTCTTTTTGGTGTACATGGCCGGCATTTACAAGCTCAACGGCGAGGCGGTCGCCAATTCCATGGTGAGCGTCGCCGCCGGCAAGGTGACGATCGACTGGGTGACGATCTTCTTCCGCGGCATCCTGTGCAACATCTTTGTGTGCCTTGCCGTGTGGATCGGTACCGCCGGCAAGACCGTGGTCGATAAGGTTGTGGGCATTCTGCTGCCCATCGCCGCCTTTGTGGCCTGCGGTTTTGAGCACTGCGTCGCCAACATGTACTTTTTGCCCATGGGCGCCGTGATGCATGCATGCGGCTATGGTGCCAAGGTCGCCGGCGCCGATGCGCTCAACGCCGCGGGCATTGCGTTTAACCTGTCCGCCGCCACGCTGGGCAACATCGTGGGCGGCGCGGTTCTGATCGCGCTCGGCTACTGGTTTATCTACGCCAAGAAGTCCGAGGCGTAAGGTGCCGTCTGTTTGACGTTGGGCCTCCCGCGGGGCGTTGCCGTGCGGGAGGCTTTTTGGGTCTGGGGCTCGTTGCCGGGCTTTTGGCCTGTTGTGTTTGGCTGATGAAAGGGGTAATCGAGATGGCATCTGCTGTGAAGCGTGACGGTCGCGCCGTGGTGACCACATGCGGGGGATGCTATGCCGATTGCGCCTTTGCGGCACGCGTTGAGGGCGGTCGCGTGGTGGCCGAGCTGCCGGTGCCGGGGCATCCGTGCGCGGCGCGTGCCCTGTGTGCCCGCGGGCGGCATCGCCTGGCAATGCCGTTTGACGAGCACGACCGCATCGTGCACCCCATGCGACGCCGCCGGGATGGCTCGGGGTTTGATGCGATTACCTGGGACGAGGCGTTTGCTCAGATTGCCGAGCGTCTTTTGGGGATTGTTGACGAGTGCGGGCCTCGGGCGCTGGGCATGACGCTCGGCGTGCCCTCGTTCGACCGCTACTGGGCCTTTCGCTTTATGCATGCGCTGGGTTCGTCCAACGTGTACGGTGCCGATGGCGCCTGCGAGGTAAGCCGACTTACCGGTTGGGAGCACAGCCTGGGCTATAGTCCCGCCTCCGACCTGGCGCATACCGACTGCATCATGTACCTGGGGCGTTCCATTGTCGATTCGTCGACGATGGGGGCCGTCGATGCACTCAACGATGCGCGCCGGCGCGGGGCGAAAATCATCGTGGTTGACCCCCGGCGCAGCGGTTCGGCCGCGCTTGCCGACCGCTGGCTGCGCGTGCGCCCGGGCTGCGACTTGGCGCTTCTGTTGGGTATTGCCCATGTCTTGATTGCCGAGGATCTGTATGACCACGAGTTCGTGACCCGCTATACCACGGGCTTTGACGAGCTTGCGCAGGCGGCCCATGCTTGGACGCCCGGGTGGGCCGAGTCGATGTGCGACGTGCCGGCCGCAGAGATTGTCGCTACGGCGCGCGAGCTAGCTGCCGCCGCGCCCGCCGCTGTGGTGGACGCGGGCTTTCATGGCGGCATCGGTATCGCGTATGCCAATAGCACCCAGACCGCGCGCGCTATTTGCTTGGTCGATGTGCTGCTGGGCTGCATCGGACACGCGGGCGGCGCGCTCAACCCGCCCACGCCGCTTGTGTTGGGCGACCTCGATCCCGCACGCTTTGCGACGCCGCCGGTGCCATGCGGGCCCAAGCTGGGGTCCGAGCGCTATCCACTGGTCGATCCGGTGCGCGGCCTGTGCACGACCATCGGTCAGTCGATTCTTGCCGGCGATTTGCGTGGGCTCATCGTCTATGCCAGTAACCCCGGTGCGGGCTATGGCAATGCGCAGGCTTGGTTGGGTATTTTGCAGCAGCTCGACTTGCTCGTGACGATTGATATTCGCTGGTCCGAGACGGCGCGTGCTTCGGACTTCGTGCTGCCCGACGTGACGTATCTGGAGGCCGACCGCGGTGTGGGCACGGTCGTGGGCGCCAACGATGCGCGCGTGTTCTACCGCAATGCCGTGCTGCCCGTGCAGCATGACGACACGCGTCCCGGCCGGGAGATTTTTGCCGGTCTGGCGCAGGCGTGTGGCGTGGGCGAGTACTTCCAGTTTACGTCTGACGATCTGGCGGCTGCCCAGGTGGCGCCTTTTGGGATCAATCTGGACGAGCTCAAGGAGCGCGGCTGGGCCGACACGGGCGTTGCGTTGCCGTCGCGTACGGGCGATCCGGCGATTCCCTTGGATGGCGGCAAAATTGCGCTGGCAAGCGACGTATGGGAACGAGCCGGCCTGGGTCGTGTACCCAACTGGATCGCTCCCATGGTGGAGCCTAGCCTGGGGATGTTTCGCCTCATTAGCGGCAACCGTCCCTTTGAGTCGCATACCTCGCGTAGACTCGCGGCGGCCGGTGCCGCCGAGGCTGGATCGGATCTGGATGCCGTGCAGATGAATGCCGATGCCGCTGCGCGCATGGGCATTGCCGATGGCGAGGTCGTCGAGCTTGTGAGCGACATGGGCCGCGACCGCGTGCGCGTGGAGACGACGCCCTATCTGCATCCGGCGTGCATCTTCACCTCGGCCGCCCCCGGCGGGCGTTCGTTTGGCGCCGATGCCGGTGGCGCTCAAGCCTTGGGCGTGGGCCCGCTCGACCATACACCTTTGCGTTGGGACCCGTTGACGGGCGCCGCGCTCACCCAGGAAAACGCCGTTCGCGTGGAAA
>CAUADW010000004.1 GCA_958427895.1 uncultured Collinsella sp. | reverse complement strand
CGCGGCTCATCCGGTTCCACCGGGCCGCGCGGCAAGGAGATATATTGCCAGACCGCGAAGCTCTGTGGGACGTCAATTCCACTCTTCACAAGTCCTACACAACATATTGCTTTCTATAGGTAATAGAAAGACTGGTGCGGATCTTCCGCACGTATCAGATGATGACCCTTTGGTTCAGGAATATATAGAGATCGGTCACCTGTATGTGTTTATCTACCCGCGCTTTTAGCAATGTAAACCGCGCTTCAGATAAAAAGAGGGAGCGCCGCGCACAACGCGACACTCCCCTAGCGATTCAAGAGAATCTATTAGGCCTCGAGAGCCTTCTTGGCGATAGTAGCCAGCTCGTTGAAGGACTCGATGTCCTCGTAAGCCATCTGAGCCAGGACCTTGCGGTCGAGCTCGATGCCGGCAACCTTCAGGCCGTGCATGAACTGAGAGTAAGAGATGTCGTTCAGGCGAGCAGCAGCGTTGATACGAGTGATCCAGAGAGAACGAATCTCGCGCTTCTTGTTGCGGCGATCACGATACTGATACTGCAGGGAGTGCTGGACCTGCTCTTTAGCATGCTTGTAAGTACGCGAAGCGGCACCGTAGTAACCCTTCGCACGGTGCATAACGGTACGGCGCTTCTTCTTGGCGGCAACAGCGCGCTTAATACGTGCCATGTTCTATCAACTCCTAGACGGTAAAACGAAAAACGGGAACGCGAACTTAGGCGAGACGCGACTTGATGACCTTGCGGTCGGCAGCGGCGATCTCGGTCTCCTGACGGAAGCCACGCTTACGCTTGGTGGACTTCTTGCTCAGGATGTGGCTCTTGAAAGCCTTGGCGCGCATAAGCTTGCCGGTACCAGTCTTGCGGAAACGCTTCTTGGTGCCGCTGTGGGACTTCATCTTAGGCATGAAATACTCCTTAATCGGTTACAGAACACTAGTTACTTGGTATCGCTTGCCGCTTTATCCTCATCGAAGGCGCCCTTAATCGGGGCGAGCAGCATAAGCATGTTACGGCCTTCCATCTTAGGCTTGGACTCGACCGTAGCGTAAGGCTTGAGATCCTCGGCAAGACGCTCGAGAACGTTAAGGCCCTGCTCCGGGTGAGCCATCTCACGGCCGCGGAACATGATGGTGATCTTAACGCGTGCGCCCTTCTTAAGGAAACGCAGAACGTGGCCCTTCTTGGTCTCGTAGTCGCCAACGTCGATCTTGGGTCGGAACTTCATTTCCTTGACCTCGACCTTGGACTGGTTCTTACGAGCAGCCTTGGCCTTCATGGCCTGCTGGTACTTGAACTTACCGTAGTCCATGACCTTGCAGACCGGCGGCTCCGCGTTGGGAGCAATCTCGACCAGGTCGAGACCCTGATCGTCGGCGACGCGCTGGGCATCGCGGATGGCGAACAGGCCGAGCTGAGAGCCATCGACGCCAATCAAACGGCACGAAGATGCAGTAATCTCGTCGTTGATGCGGGTGTCATCAGACTTAGCTATTTTCCCTACCTCCATTCATAAAAAAATAACCCGGCGCTTCTCAGCAACCAGGTCGTACACATAGACATCCTCGATTTAAGGAAGAGAATCTAATTTGTATGACCAGTCAGCTGCTCATTGGCGCCAAAAGGTGGGAACCCTCGGGTTCCTCTTTAGGGCATTGCGGGAACAACGCCTTGCGAATAATAACACGTACCGCGCGTTATCACATTACGTACACGAAAAAGGGGGCCTCGACCCCCTTGAACGCTCGCTTGCATGTATGGTGCCCGAGGCGAGACTCGAAGGGCCTTCGCTTCGCGAAGCCCCGGGCTTCGGACGCGCGGCGCCCTCGCCACGCTCCGCTACAAACAGGCCGCAGGCCTGTTTGCTTAACGCTTCGCGCGCTCACGCGAGTTCGGCACGAAAAGGGGGCCTCGACCCCCTTGAACGCTCGCTTGCATGTATGGTGCCCGAGGCGAGACTCGAACTCGCACGTTGTTGCCAACGGTGGATTTTGAGTCCACTGCGTCTGCCAATTCCGCCACTCGGGCACGTAATGCGTGAGTTAGTTTATCACAGCTTTCTACCGATTAGTCCGAAAATGGAACTTCGAGCATTTCGATGAGTTCGACCGTGCGTAGCATCTCGCGCTGACGGCATCCGCGACCGTCGACCGAAGCCTCACCCATCTGGTTATCGCAAGGGTCCTCGCGCATGCCGTCGAAAGAGGGCTCAAACTCTGCCTGGAATCGATTGTTGGCCACCATACGCCACGGGTCGAGATTGCCAAAGTAGTGACGGCGGCGCCACTCCTCCCCCATCCTGCGAGCAGAAGATCCAAATGACACGTCGGCGTTGAGCCAACCGGTCTGCGGCGTATAGAACTCTGCCCAGTCGTGCGACCCCACCGAATCGGGTGCAACGTACAGGCCGCTCTGCCAACGGGCAGGCACGCCCGCGATACGGCACATGGTGATAAACGTGAGCGCCATAACGCCGCAATCGCCGCGGAGCGAATGCGCGCAGTCATCGGCAATAGATCCCAAAAGCAAGTACGGCGGCTGATAGCGATAGTCGATATGCTGCGTCAGATAATCATAGATAGCACGAGCGCGATCGAGCGGATCCTCGAGTCCGTCAACAACACCGGCCGTCAGCTGCTGCAGATACGGCGTGAATGCAATGTGCGGACGGTCCTCAGAAATATCTTCGGGCAACGGCGCGTCCATACACGGATGCGACGGAAGCGCACCCCCATAAATATCGCGATAAGCGGCATTGATTTGATAGCGATAGGTCACCGAGAATGAGCGATCACTCGAAGAAGACCACGAGGCGGTACGCGCCGAAGCGTTCGCGGGAGCAACAGCACCCTCCGGCGTCATATCGAGAACCTCGATATGAGACTGTTGACGACAGGCGGCGGCAACGGGTAGCCAAGCGCGAACGGTCTCCCCCTCTAGAGCGCCGGGGACAGACAAGGACGCCTTAAGCGTAATAACGCGAGCCAATCCATTTTGCGACTCCATCTCCTTGAGCATCTCGTTGCGCAGTGCAATTCCGTCCGTAGGATCGGGCCGCATGCCGGGAACCTCTTTGGGATATACGCGAAGCGAATCGAGGAAGTTGTCGAGAACGAACAGCTCGCCATCGATAAAGCGCCAGTCAATACGCTTACGGTCAATCAGATCGTCAAACTGCTCCTCGGTAAACTCAGGCCACTCCTCGCGAATCATCGCAATAGCTCGATCGCGCGACACCGAAAAATGAAGCGGCGTCTCAAGCATGCGATACCGCTCGGCACGAACGCAGGCAGCAAGCGAAGGCTCAGGGTTCTGCTCCAAAAGGCGATCGCAGGCAGCAACTGCCTGCGTCAAATATCCGGCATCCTTGAGACGAAGAATCTCAGGCGGCAGTCCAATATCGAGATGACGAAAATCATCACAGCAGACATCAACAGAGCAACCAACAGGACCCTCGTCAATAACCTTCCCATCCGAAGGCAGCACATTAATAACAGCCATACCAAAACTCCAAGTCACTAGAACGCTTGAAGCCCATTGTAGCGAGATAAAAAGAAAGCCCCAACAAGGGAGCCATCAACACCGCCGAACGGTAGTCAAAAAAATGAATTCAGCCCAGTAACCCTGCGGCGGTAAACGAAGGAAGCTCCGTCCCCCGAAACTGTTTCCTTGACGCGACTTCTGGCAAAGCCAGTAGCCATCTTAATTCAGCCCAGTAACCCTGTAGCGAGTTAACGAAGGAGGCCCCGTTTCCCCGGAGCTGATTCCGTCGCGCGACTTCTGGCGAAGCCAGGTGAGCGCGAGGGAAACAGCGTAGGGAAAACGGGGCCTCCGGCGGGAAGTTAAACCGCTACTTACGCCTTGTTGACGGAGCCAAACTCCTCCATGAGCTCCTTGGTGCGGGCAACGATGTTGTCGCGACCAGGCTTGAGGAGCTTGCGGGGGTCAAAGCCCTTGCCCTGCTGATCCTTGCCAGCCTCGATGTACTCGCGAACGCCCTTGGCAAAGACGAGCTGCAGATCGGTGTTGACGTTGATCTTGGAGATACCCAGGGAGATGGCCTTCTTGATCTGATCCTCGGGGATGCCGGTGCCACCGTGCAGGACGAGGGGCAGGTCGCCGGTCTGAGCCTTGATCTCGCCCAGGCGCTCGAAGGAAAGGCCAGCCCAGTCGGCAGGGTACACGCCGTGGATGTTGCCGATACCGCAAGCGAGGAAGTCGACGCCCAGGTCAGCAATCTGCTTGCACTCAGCAGGATCAGCGAGCTCGCCGCTGGAGGTCACGCCGTCCTCGGTGCCGCCGATGCCGCCGACCTCGGCCTCGATGGACATGCCCTTGGAGTGGGCAAGCTCAACGAGCTCCTTGGTGCGATCGAGGTTAAGCTGGAAGGTCTCCTCGTGAGAGCCGTCATACATGATGGACGTGAAGCCGGCCTCGATGCACTTGAAGCAGTCCTCGTAAGAACCGTGATCGAGGTGAAGGGCGACGGGAACGGTAACGCCCATGGCCTCGACGGCAGCCTTGACCATGTCGGCGCAGACCTTGAAACCGCCCATCCACTTAGCGGCACCAGCGGTGCACTGAAGGATCAGCGGAGACTTGGCCTCCTCGGCGGCCTGGAGAATAGCCAGGGTCCACTCGAGGTTGTTGGTGTTGAAGGCACCGAGACCGTACTTGCCGGCCTCGGCCTTCTTGAGCATGTCTGCTGCGTTGACGAGCATAAAAGAAACCTCCTGTAAGGTTGCTCCGATAACGCCTGAGATTTTACCACGACATACCCGAGCATAAACGTTCGTTTGTTCACGAATACCATCCGATTGGACAAATTTTGACCGTTTGCCCCACAGAATCGACCCACTGGGGAAAATAGCTTGACGATTGAGCGGTCTTCGTGGTTCGACAGACGGCTTCGAGCCTACATCTGCATAAACGGGTTCTGCATAAGTTCGCGCGCCATCGTGGTCGAATCGCCATGGCCCGTCAAGCAAACGGTATCGGGCGGAAGCATCTTGGCAAGTTTGGAGAGCGAGCGCATAATCGCCGCCTCGTCACCGCCGGAAAGATCGGTACGACCGTGGCTGCCCGGGAAAAGCGTGTCGCCCACAAAGGCGATGTTCCCCTGCTCGGTCGCGGCGAACAGGACGATGCCGCCCGGCGTATGCCCCGGCGCCTCGATCACCTGCAGGCAGACGTCGCCCACCTCGATTGTATCGCCCTCGGCAAGCAAACGCGTCGGCTCACCCGGATCGGGCGTCTCGATACCCCACATGGCGCGCTGCTCCTCGATATTTGCGCGAGGTACCGTCACGTCCTTAGCGCACAACTCATATAGTGCGCTGTCGCCAACAACAGCTCGAACCCCGGCAACCCCGCCAACATGGTCGGCATGACCGTGCGTGCAGACAGAGCCGAGTACGCGCACCTCGGGATGCGCGGTGCGGATATGCTCCACAAGACGCTCGCCCTCCCACGCCGGATCGACGATTAAGCACTCGTCATTCGAAATCACGGCGTAGCTGTTGGTCTGAATCGGGCCGTTGACGAGCGCCTCAATCGAAGCCGCGCCTCGGGGTGTCAGGTCCAAAGTCATATCGTCCACGCGCATACCCTCCTTCTAAAATACGTTCGAGGCACCAAACGATGCCTCGAACGTAACCAATATCTATGATGCTGAGAGGCTCTCGCACCTACACACGGCGCTTGAGTTGCGCTCCGCCCTCGCCGGGCATAAGACGGCGAGCGTCGTAGACCGAATCGACGCTGCTGATGGAAGCCAGCAGCGGATCCAGACCACTCGCGTCCGAGATCTCGACCATAAAGCGCAGAGTTGCAATACCCTCGCGGTTGGTCGAGGTGGCGGCGGAAAGGATATTGCCGCCTGCATCGCCAATGGCAATGGTGACGTCCTTGAGCAGGCCCATGCGGTCCAGGCACTCGACCACGATCTCGACCTGGAAGAGAGTGTCGGCAGCACCATCCCACTCTACGTCAATCATGCGCTCGGGGTGCTCCATGAGGCCCTTGACGTTGGGGCAGTTGGCGCGATGCACCGAGACACCTCGGCCACGCGTGATGAAGCCGACGATATCGTCGCCCGTCACCGGATTGCAGCAATGCGCTAGACGGACTAGCAGGCCGCTGTTGCTCTCGCCCTTGACGATAATGCCGTTACTGGCGCTCTTGCCGCGCTTTTGCGGCTTGCGGTTGGAGCCGCGAGCAGGCTGTTTCACGACCTCGGCGATAGCCTCGGCCTTGGTGAGCTGTTCCTCGGGCTTGGGGTCCAAGATTTGCTCGACCTTATTGCCCACAGCGCGCGGGGCAACCTTGCCGGCGCCGACGGCGGCAAACAGGTCCTCGAGCTGCTTGAAGTTAAACTGCTCCGCCACGGCGTTGAGCGCACGCGTGGAGCGCGGCGTGGAGATGCCATACCCGCGCTTGCGCAGGTCCTTGGCCAGCATATCGCGGCCGGCGGCAGCGTCGTCGTCCTTAGTCGCGGCGGCAAAGTAGCGACGGATCTTGGACTTGGCCGAAGGCGTCTTGACGATCTTGAGCCAATCACGCGACGGCTTGGAACTCTTGTTAGTCAGGATTTCAACGCGGTCGCCCGTCTTGATCTCGTGCGTGAGCGGAGCCACCGCACCGTTGATTTTGGCGCCGACGCAATGGTTTCCCACCTCGGTGTGAACGGCATAGGCAAAGTCGAGCGGCGTGGAGCCGGCACGAAGCGCCATGACCTCGCCCTTGGGCGTAAAGACGAAGATCTCCTGATCGAACAGATCGACCTTCAGCGAGTGCAGGTATTCCTTGGCATCGGTGATCTCGTCGGAAGCCGCCCAATCGAGCGAATGTTTGAGCCAGTTAATCTGGTCGTCCAGACGCTGGGCATCATTGGTCTTAGACGCAGACGATCCGCCCGACTTCTTATAGAGCCAGTGGGCGGCAATACCGTACTCGGCCTGCTCATGCATCTCATAGGTTCGAATCTGAATCTCGAGCGGACGAGCCGTGGGGCCGATGACCGTCGTGTGGAGCGACTGGTAGTTATTGACCTTGGGCATGGCGATATAGTCTTTAAAGCGACCAGGCATGGGATGCCACAGCGTATGCACCGCACCGAGCGTGGAGTAGCAATCGCGCACCGAATGCGTGATGACGCGCAGTGCCACCAGGTCGTAGATCTCGGAGAATTCCTTGCCCTTGCGCTTCATCTTTTGGTAGATGGACCAATAGTGCTTGGAACGGCCGTTGATCTGGAAGCCTTCCAGGCCAATGCGGTTGAGCTCGTCGGTGAGTGTCTTGATGGTCTCAGCCAGATAGCGCTCACGGACCTCGCGCGACTCCGCCACCATGCGCGCGATGCGCTGGTAGGCATCGGGCTCCAGGTAGAAGAAGGACAGGTCCTCGAGCTCCCACTTAATAGAGCTCATGCCCAGGCGGTCGGCCAAGGGCGCATACACGTCCATGGTCTCGCGAGCCTTAAACAGGCGACGGTCCTCACGCAGGGCTGCAAGGGTGCGCATGTTGTGCAGACGGTCTGCAAGCTTAACGATGATGACGCGGATGTCCTTGGACATGGCGAGGAACATCTTGCGCAGCGTGAGGGCCTGTTTCTCGTCCATGCTGTCGACTTCGATGTTGGTGAGCTTGGTCACGCCATCGACGAGCTCGGCCACCGTATCGCCAAACAGGCCGGAAACATCGGCGAGCGAGGTCTCGGTATCCTCGACGGTATCGTGCAGCAGCGCGGCGCACACCACGTCGCAGTCCATCTTGAGATCGGCCAAAATGATGGCAACCTCGACGGGATGGTTAATGTACATCTCGCCCGAGCGCCGCTTTTGGTTGCAATGCTTCTCGGCAGCAAAGCAGTAGGCCTGCTCCACCTTGGAGAAGTCATCCTCATTCATATATTTGAGGCACAGACGCTCCAGCTTGTCGTAGCTGTCCGCCATAATCTCGGGCGGCAGCTCATCGGCATGCTTATAGTGCTCCATCTCCGAAAACGGCTGGAGGGTGGAATCATGGGCGGTACGGGCTGCGGCATCCATCGAGGTCCCCTTCCCCTAGGCCCGCGGTACGATCGGGCGGTTAACTTTGGCTAGCATATCAGAAGCGCACGAATCGAGCGCCCAACTCCGGAAAGCCGAGAACTCCATGCGCGAGCGCAAGCCCTCCAAATAGCGAATTGACCTACTCAATTGCACGCGGCCGGGGTTTTCGGCCATCGCGATGCGACGGGTGTCGTCAAACCCCGAAACTCGACAAAAACCAAGCTCTTCGAAGATTCCCAGGCCGCTTTCCACCGAACGCTCGTCGACCGGCGTGCGAGCATCGATGGCAAGGCACATCTGCGCGATGTCGATATCGCTCGCGCTAAAGGAATCGTCCCCCGTCTTGCCGCGGTTGGAGCGCCACATGGTCTGCAGCGCGCGATAGAGCGTGACGAGCTCGTCGCGCTCGGGCGCATAGCAGTCGAGCAGGCGCTCGTTAATGCGGGCGTCGCGCGACGAATAGAGCAGATGGATCACGGCGGGCTGGCCATCGCGGCCGGCACGTCCGCTCATCTGGTTGAACTCGATGGCGCCAAACGGCATGTGGTAGAGCACGACATGGCGGATATCGGGCAGGTTGACACCCTCGCCAAAGGCGGAGGTCGAAACGATGCAGCTGAGGCTTCCGTCTCGGAATGCCTCCTCCACGCGACGGCGATCGGAACGCGCAAGCCCCGCGTTATAGAACGCGATATGGGTTGCGCAATCGGGCACACGCTTGCGCAACGTCTTGGCGAGCGCCACGGACTGGTCGCGCGAATTGACGTAAATGACGGTCTTCTCCCCCGTCGCCACGATCGACACCAAACGGTTCTCGCGGCTCGCAAGGTCGCGGTCGTCCTCGAGCTGCAAGTTCTCGCGCACCGTCTCGTCGACCACCGTGCGAGTGATCGGCAACATGCGGGCAAGCTCGGCCACGACCGGAGCCGTCGCGGTGGCCGTCGCAGCCATAACGACCGGGTCGCCCAGGGCTTTGAGGATATCGGGCATGTCGAGATAGGCGCTGCGGTCGCCGCCCTTGGCAAGGCCGGCGTGGTGCGCCTCATCGATAACGACAAAGCCGATGCGGCCCGAACGCGCGAAGCGGTCACGGTGGATAGACAGGAACTCGGGCGTCGTGAGCACGATACCGGTGCGGCCCGAAGCTAGACCGGCGAACACGTCATCGCGTGCGGTCTCCACGGTCTCGCCGGTCAGCACGCCAACGCCAATGCCAAGCGCTGCCATCGTCGACGAGAGGTGATAGGCCTGGTCGGCAACGAGCGCACGCAGCGGATAGACAAAGATGCTCGCACGCCCGCGAAGGACCGCCTCGCGCGCGGCATGCACATGGAAGATGAGCGACTTGCCGCGCCCCGTTCCCATAACGGCCAGAACACTTTGGTGATCGGCCAGGGCATCGAGCGCCTCGACCTGCGCGCGGTGCGGCTGGTTCGAGCCGATAAAGCTATGGATAAGCGAGCGTGTCAGCTCGGTATAAGAAAGCTGGGCGAGCGTCTCGCGCTTGCGTGACTCCAGGCGCAGGCCGGAATCCGCCGGCTGCACGCCACGACGAAGCTCGCATGCCGGATCGTCGACGCTGGGCAGCGTGGTATCGCGGACCAGAACATCCTTGACCATGAGCTTGGGCTTCACACGACCCTGCCAATGCTCGGCAACGGCCTCGAACACCAAGTCGACGGCGCTGTCGCAATTGATAAGCTTGTCGATCTGCGGTACACGAAACATGATGGCCGGCACACTCGCGGCGCCATCCGTCGCCACGAAGCGCATGTGCTCGCCGGTCTTACCCACCACGGCGCGATCACACATCGTCACGCCCTCGGCAGCCAGCAGCGGCACCTTATTACCCTGGCCAAACGGCTCAAGGCGGGAAATCTGCTCGATGGTCTCGATATTCAATTCGGAAAGGTCGACCGTGGCGGCAACCTCGTCGGTGTCCTCAAAGTCCTCGGCGGGAAGCTCGGACAACACGGCTGAAAGGCGACGGCGGAACTCATCGAGCTTGGATGCCTCGATGGTCACACCCACCGCACCGGCATGTCCGCCGCGACGAATCATCAGGTCGGAACAGCGCTCGATGGCGTCAAACAGGTTAACTTTGCCCACCGAGCGACCAGAGCCGCGCGCGATACCGTCCTCGATCGAGAACAGCAGCGCCGGCACGTGGTAGCGGTTGGTCAGACGGCTTGCCACGATGCCCTTGACGCCCTCGTGCCAGCCTTCGCCGCCCACGACGATCGCGCGTCCGCCGTCATAGGTCTCCTCGACCTTTGCCATGGCATCGCGCGTGAGCTCCGCCTCGATCTCACGGCGCTGGCGGTTGATTTCCTCGAGCTCAGCCGCCAGTGCGCTTGCTTCGATGGGATCGCGGGCAAGCAGCAGGTCGAGCGCCAGCTTGGGATCAGCCATGCGACCGGCAGCGTTTAAGCGGGGAATGAGCGAGAATGACAGGCCATCCGCCGTAATGCTCGAAAGGTCCGCCTTGGCGAGCGCGGCAAGCGCGATATAGCCGGGGCGAGCGGTTACGCGCATCTGCTGGATGCCCTCGGCAACCAGCGCGCGGTTCTCGGGCGTGAGCGGCATCATGTCGGACACGGTGCCCAGCGCCGCGACCTCGATTAGCGAACGCCAATACGACGGCTTGCCCAGGCGCTCACCCAGGACTTGCACCAGCTTGAGCGCCACACCAGCACCGGCAAGCTCACGCGAGGGGCCCTCGTCCTCGAGCTTGGGGTCAGTCAGGGGCACACCCTGCGGCACCTGGTCGGAGGGCTCGTGATGGTCCGTGACCACCAAATCGATCCCCAGGCTCTCCAGGTAGGAAACCTCTTCCTTGGCGGCAATGCCGTTATCGACGGTCACGATCAGCTGGGGGCGAGCAAGCTCGTTAACGCGGTCGAGCGCCGCGCGCGAAAGACCGTAGCCTTCATCAAAGCGATGCGGAATAAACGGCGTGACATCGGCGCCAAACGTGCGCAGCGCCTCGGTCAACAGGCAGGTCGACGTAATACCGTCAACGTCAAAATCGCCAAAGACTGCAATGTGCTCGTGGTTGCGAATAGCACGCTCGACGCGGTCGGCAACGACCGACATGCCCGGGATAATGAGTGGGTCGGCCCAGTCGCGATCGAGCGAAGGCGTCAAAAACAATTGGCCCTCTTTGATGGAGCCAATGCCGTGCGCGACCATAATGCGCGCCACCAGCCCGGGAATGCCCAGACCAGCCGAAAGCTCCTTTTCGAGCTCGGGGTTTTGCTGAGCGACCGCCCAGCGATGCGTCGTCTTAAGCGATGACATAGGCACCCACCCCCGATAGGGGCAGGTCGCCGCGATACCTCTCACGGTTCATAGCGATGAGTCCTCTGTGTATGCCCGCTTCGGCAGGCAGATCTGTTGAACGGATTTATTATACCGTGCAGCGCGGACGCACAACGTCCAGCACGCCGTGGTTTCGATAAACGAGGGCGGTAATAGCCTCGAAATATTCGAGCGTTTCTGGCGCACGGGCGCATGCAAGCGTCTAGCATATCCATTCAAAACGGATTCACGAGCAAAGGGAGTCACAAGAGCATATGAAGCAATGGGTTGGACTGGGCAAGTTTCTCGCGGGGCACATGCAAATCATCGTTCCGATTTGCGTGGCGCTCGGCGTGCTCTTTCCTCAGCAGATCGGCGTTCTCAAGCCCATCGTTCCCACCCTGTTTGCCTTTATGACGTTCCAAGGCGCGCTCAGCAACACCTTCCATCAGGTAGCTGAGGTGTTCCGCCGTCCCCTGCATCTGATTTTAGCGTTATTTGTCTCAGCTGTGATCATCCCCATCGCGGCGTATGCCATGGGCTCACTGTTCTTTGGCTCCAACCCCAACCTTGTCTGCGGCATCGTGCTCGAATACAGTGTGCCCGTGGCAGTCACCGCTTTTATGTGGATCAGCATGTTCGGCGGCAACGGCCCGCTCGCACTCACCATCATCCTGACGTCCTCGGTCATCTCACCTGTGACGATTCCGCTTACGCTCAAGCTCCTGCTGGGCGCCACCGTCTCGATCGACGTGCCAAGTATGATGCAGAACATGGCCTTTATGATCGCTATCCCCGCCGTGCTCGGCATCGTGATCAACGAGCTCACGCGCGGATGGGGGCACGAAAAACTCTCCCCCGCGCTCTCACCCGCCTGCAAGTTCATGATGATGGGCGTTATCGCCTCCAACTCCACCGCCATGAGCGAGTACATGCTGCACATGAACGCGGTGCGCTTGGAAGTAGCCCTCTTTATTTTGGTCTTCGCCATCAGCGGCTTTGTCGTCGGCATTCTGGTCGCTCGCGCGCTGCATCTGCCATATAGCGAAACGACCACCATGTGCTTTACCTGCGGCATGCGCAATATCTCTTCGGGCGCCGTCATCGCCACGCAATACTTTCCGGGCGAAGTTGTGTTTCCCGTCATGTGTGGAACGTTGTTTCAGCAGGTGCTCGCCTCGCTTATCGGGCACTTCTTTGAGCGTCTGACCGGCGAGGAGCGCGCCGCCCAGCGCAAGCGCGTCGAGGCCGGCCGCGATGC
Source organism: uncultured Collinsella sp. (assembly GCA_958427895.1). Lineage (GTDB taxonomy): Bacteria > Actinomycetota > Coriobacteriia > Coriobacteriales > Coriobacteriaceae > Collinsella. Next base: position 34,930 of record CAUADW010000004.1, on the reverse strand, counting down.
AATGGCGCGCTAAACCGTCCGCAGTGTGCGGGCGCTCACTTTACGATGTGAGCGCCTCCAGATGTGCGCGGAGTCGCTCCGCATCGACATCGAGCGTGGTCTCAGCATTGACCTGAGCCAGCCGATACCCGACAAAGTAGGGTGAAACCACCCAACGTGGAAGCGCCTTGGCAATGGTCCGGCCGCTCATGTGATAGAAGAACAGGTTGTACGACTCTGCACGACCGCCATGGTGCTCGTGCAAGATATAGCGCAGAGCTGCCTGGATTGCGTCGGCGAAGAGATCCGCCTCGGCTTGGTCTCTCGTGTCATCGCTGGCGGCGATTCCCTGCGGGGCTGAAACGTTGATCTCAAAGAACCCCATGATCGGTTCGGTTGAGATGTTGACCGCGATTCTCCCCTGTCGCCAGACATTGATGCCTTCGAAATTGGCAGAAGTCAGCGAAGCATAGCCGTCTTCCTGCTCCAAACCCACAATCTGCATGTGCGGATGAACGAGACTACCGCCCGAGAGCGGACCCTTGTTCTTGTACATGAGCACGCTTCGATACTGCTGTGAATCGATCATCTGCTGCCAGCAACCCAGGGCAAACCGCATCACATGGTGGAGTTCATCCGGCTCATAGGTCACCAGGTCGGCATCGTGATCGGCCGACTCGATTAGCACGGTTTGATGGGTGGCGCGCAGGGTTTTGAACTTATTCTCGAGCCAGATGCAGTCACCGTCGCGCTGGATGATGTTGGTGAGCCCTTCTGTATCGCAAAAGGGGCACGCGGTGCCGGGACGACGGTTGTCGTCGGGCTTGCCACTCGCCTGCTGAACATCGAATACAAGCGCCACGGGCTACACCTCCAGCGGTACGATCCTTGTGCCATGGAGCTCGGAGACGCCCAGTGCCGCCGCCACGGTATCGCGGTTGGCCGTGGAAATGCCGCCGCCGGGAAGGATGGTCAAGCGATCGCCCGCATACTCGATCAAGCGGGCCAGGTTTTCGAAGTTGTCCTCGATCGGCGTACCGGCAGCGCCGCCATGCGTCAAGATGCGTGTGATGCCGCAGTCGACGAGTATGTCAATCGCGTCGAGCTGAGCCTCGGGCGAGAGCTGATCAAACGCCATGTGGAAGGTGATGTCGATGGGCTCACGCTTGCATTCCTCGGTCGCGCAGCCCGCGGCCATCACGAGGGCGCCCAACGTAAGCTCGTCGAGCGCCCATCCGCCAGCGCAGGGCTTGCAGCTGCCAAAGACCAAGCCGTCAACGCCGGCGCTTACGGCAAGGCCCAGGTCCATCTCCATCATGCGCAGCTCGTCTTGGTTGTAATGAAAGTCACCGCCACGCGGACGAATCATGCACATCACTCGCGCGTCATGCTCGTGAGCATAGCTGACTGTAGCGCTGATAACACCGGCCGAGGGTGTAGTGCCACCGACGGCAAGGTTGTCGCACAGTTCAATACGCCTTGCACCGGCATCGATAGCCGCCGGCACCCGCTCAAAGTTCTCGGCACAAAACTCGTACACCATAGATAGACCCCCAAAGACAGCAGATGTTTTCCGACGGGCATTGTCACACATCCCCATGAAGTTGCGGTGGAATAGGGACTCTTTTGGCCTCTGAGACTCCCATTTAGTCCCTATTCCACCGCAACTTAAAAGGGGGCGCTGACCGGGTTGGTCAGCGCCCCCTTTGTTGAATGGATTAACCACCCAGATAGGCCTTGCGGACGTTGTCGTCGTGCAGGAGCTCTTGGCCGGTGCCGGTCATGGTGATCTTGCCGGTCTCGAGCACGTAACCGCGTGTGGCGATGGAAAGCGCCATCTGCGCGTTTTGCTCGACCAGAAGCACCGTGGTGCCGGCCTTGTGCAGGTCCTCGACAATCTGGAAGATCTGTTCGATCAGAATCGGTGCCAGACCCATGGAAGGTTCGTCGAGCATAAGCAGTTTGGGGTTACTCATAAGGGCGCGCCCCATAACGAGCATCTGCTGCTCGCCGCCCGAAAGGGTGCCGGCGACCTGGCGACGACGTTCCTTCAGGCGCGGGAACTGCTCGTAGACGCGCTCCAGGCCCGGAGCAATTGTGGACTTGGGCTGTGTATAGGCGCCCATCTCCAGGTTCTCCTCGACCGTCATCTGCAAAAAGGCGCGACGACCCTCGGGAACCTGAGCCAGGCCCTTACCAACCAGCTTATCAGCGGGCGTATGGGTAATGTCCTCGCCCATAAACTTGATGGAGCCGGTCTTGGAGCGCAGCAGGCCCGAGACGGTCTTGAGCGTTGTGGACTTGCCGGCACCGTTGGCACCAATCAAGGCCACGATCTCGCCCTCGTTAACGTTAAAGGAGATGTCCTTGATGGCGTGGATGGCGCCGTACCAGACGTTGATGTTGTAGACGGAAAGCATCGGCTCTGCCATTTAGTTCTCCCCCTTATCCTGCTTACCCAGATACGCCTCGATAACGGCGTCGTTGTTCTGGATTTCCTCCGCCGTACCCTTGGCGATAACCTTGCCAAAGTTAAGCACGCAGATGCCCTCGCAGATGTTCATAACGAGCGACATATCATGCTCGATAAGCATGATGGCGATGCCGAAGGTGTCGCGAATCTTGACGATGTTCGCCATGAGCTCTGCGGTCTCGGACGGGTTCATGCCGGCGGCAGGCTCGTCGAGCAGCAGCAGCTTGGGGTTAGTGGCAAGCGCGCGGACGATCTCCAGACGGCGCTGAGCGCCGTAAGGAAGCGAGCCGGCCTGTTCATTTGCCAGGTGCTCCATGTCAAAAATGGACAGCAGCTCCATGGCGCGCTCGTGGGCGGCCTTCTCGTGCTTCCAATACGTCGGCAGGCGCAGCACGCCCTCAAAGCCGGAGTAGCGCTCCTGGTTGTGCAGGCCGACCTTGACGTTATCCTCCACCGTCATGGTGTTGAATAGGCGAATGTTCTGGAAGGTACGGGCAATACCCATGCGGTTGACCTGGTAGACCGACTTGCCCGAAGTGTCCTCGCCGTCGAGCAGGATGGTGCCATGCGTGGGCTGGTACACCTTGGTGAGCAGGTTGAAGACCGTGGTCTTGCCGGCGCCGTTGGGACCGATCAGACCGGCGATCTCGGTCTTGCCGATAGTCAGGCTAAAGTCGTCGACTGCCTTAAGGCCACCGAACTCAATGCCCAGGTGGATGCACTCGAGTGCAGGGCGCTCGCCCAGGTCACGATCGGGAACGATGGCGCCAGAAGGATACGGGACCATCTTGCCCTTCTTGAACTCAAATTTACTGGGCATCGGCTGCCACCTCCTTCTTGGAAGCAAAGCGGTCCTTGACGCGACCGAAGAACGCCTTGAGCTGCGGGTTGTTGGTAAAAATCATGACCAGGATCAGCACGATGGCGTAGATGAGCATGCGGTAGTCCGAGAACTGACGAAGCAGCTCGGGAAGCACCGTGAGTAGCGCCGCCGCGATGACGGAGCCGCGCATATTGCCCAGACCGCCCAGGACCACGAACACCAGGATGAGAATGGACGTGTTGAAGTCGAACTTGGTGGCGGAGAGCTGCGAGAAGTTACCGCCGAAGAGGGCTCCGGCAGCACCGGCGAGGGCAGCGGAAACCACGAAGGCGATCATGCGGTACTCGGTGACGGAGATGCCTACGGACTCGGCTGCAATCTTGTTATCGCGCACGGCCATAATGGCACGGCCGGTACGGCTGCGAACCAGGTTGAGCACGATCACGAGTGCGACCATGACCAGGATGGCACCGGCGAGGAAGGTCGAGTACGTCGACACGCCCGAGGCGCCCTGGGCGCCCTTGATGATGGCGGTGCCGTCCTCGAGCAGGTGCAGGTCGTCGATCGTAGAGTTGCCCGTGATGTTAAAGATCACGTGCAGGCCGCGGGAGTCGACGCCCACAATGAGGCAGGTGACGATCTCTTTGATGATCTCGCCAAAGGCCAGCGTCACGATAGCCAGGTAATCGCCGCTCAGGCGCAGGACCGGGATACCAATCAAGAAGCCCAAGATGGCAGCGGCGATAGCGCCGACCACGATGCTGATGATAAGGCGCACCGGATCGGAGGGAACGGCGCTCTCCAGCGCGACGGCGGTGACGATGCCCGTGTAGGCGCCGACACTCATAAAGCCCGCATGGCCCAGCGACAGGTCGCCCGCGATGCCGACGACAAGGTTGAGGGAAATGGCCATGACGATGTAGGCCGTAATAGGAACCAACTGACCAGCAATCATGCGCGGGATCATGTGGTTGGACTGCATAAAGAACACGATGGCGAACGCCACAACGCACATGGCGTACGTAACAAAGTCGTGACGCGTCTGCTTGTCTTTAAGAAACTTCATAACGCTCACCTACACCTTCTCGGGGACGTACTTGCCCAAGAGGCCGGCAGGCTTGACGAGCAGGACGATGATCAAAACACCAAAGACGATGGAGTTGGCAAGGCTCGTGGAAATGTAAGCCTGCGCCATCGCCTCGATGATGCCGATGAGAATGCCACCGACAAAAGCGCCGGGGATGGAGCCGATGCCACCGAAGACAGCGGCGTCGAAGGCCTTGATGCCAGGCATAGCACCCGTCGTGGGCTGCAGCACCGGCGAGTAGGAGCACAGCAGCACGCCGGCGATGGCGGCAAGGGCAGAGCCGATGGCAAACGTCATCGAAATGGTGCGGTTGACGTTGATGCCCATGAGCTGAGCGGCAGCCTTGTCCTCGGACACGGCGCGCATGGCCTTGCCCATCTTGGTCTTACCTGTAAAGAACATCAGGCCGGCCATGATAACCAGGCAGGCGACGATGGTGACGAGCGAGACGGCGCTCACGTTGAACTTGGCCAAGAACTCCGGCACCTGGAAGGTGACGAGCGAAGTGAAGTTCTTGGGCGTGGCGCCCCACAGAAGCTGCGCGGCGTTCTGCAGGAAGTAAGACACGCCGATAGCCGTGATCAGAACGGCCAGCGGGCCTGCTTGGCGCAGCGGCTTGTATGCCAGACCCTCGATGAGAACACCGAGAACGGTACAGACCACACAAGAAAGAATTACAGATGCCCAGCCCGGAAGGCCGAGATACGACGTGGCACAGAACGAGACATAGGCACCGACCATGATGACATCGCCGTGAGCGAAGTTCAGCATCTTGGCGATACCGTAGACCATGGTGTAGCCCAACGCGATGATGGCGTAGACGCTGCCCATGGACAGGCCGTTGACCAGGTATTGGATAAAGACCGTCATGTTCCACATCCCCCTTTCGAATAGGTTTCCAGTTAATGTATGAAACAGGGACGTTACACTGTCCCTAGATACCAAGCAAGCAGGGAAGGCCAAAACCTCCCCTGCTTGGGATCAAAACCGCTCTATGTAAGGCGGCCAATTAGGCCTGTACGTACTTGCCATCGGTGATGACGTACGCCGTGGGCTCCTTCTGGACCTGGCCCTTGTCGTTCCAGGAGAGCTTGCCAGTCAGGCCGTCAACAGTAATGTTGCGCATAGCCTCGGGAAGCTTCTCGGCAACCTCGGTGGGATCGGCGTCGACACCCAGGCCGGCCTCCTTGAGAGCCTCGACCACAGCATGCACGCCGTCGTAGGCGTCGGCGGCAAACTGGTCGGGGGTATCGCCGTACTTATCTTTGTAAGCGTTGACGAAGTCGGCGTTCTTCTCGTCGTCGGCGGAAAACGGGGTCATGAGCAGCAGACCCTCGGCAAGAGAGGTGTCGAAGCCCTCAACGCCCAGGATGCCATCCATGCCGTCGCAGCCCATCATCTTGACGTCGTAGCCCATGTCCTTGGCGTTCTTGAGCAGGACGGACGCCGGCGTGTAGTAGATCGGCGCAAAGATCATGGTGGCGCCTGCCTGCTTGGCCTTGGTCAGCTGGTTGGTAAAGCTCGTGGCGGAGTCGTCCTTAAAGGTCTCCTCGTCGACAATCTCAAGCTTAGACTTAGCGGCCTGGGCCTTAAAGGAATCTGCGATGCCCGAAGAATAGGCGTCGCCGGAGTTATAGAACAGCACGAACTTCTCGTTCGCATACTTCTGCGCCAGGAACTTGGCAGCGTTGACACCTTGGTTGGGGTCGGTAAAGCAAACCTGGAAGACGCAATCCTTGCCCTTGGTAACGTCCTCGGAGGACGCGGACGGGGTAATCATGAACGTCTCGGGGTCGTTACCGCACTCAGCAGCAACGGCGACCGACGCACCCGTGGTGGTCGGACCGACAAGGGCCTGCATGCCCCAGTCGAGCAGGGTGTTGAAGGCGTTGACGGCCTTCTCGCCGTCAGCCTGGTCGTCCTCGGCCTTGCTGACAAGCGGCAGCTCCTTGGTCGAGAAATCCTTGCAGCCAAGCTCGACAGCCTGTGTAACGGACTTGCCGTAGGACGCGTTGGCACCGGTCAGCGGGCCGATGGTGCCGATCTTAAACGAAGCGTCGCCCGACGCGGAACCGCTATCGCCGCCGTTGGAGGAGCAGCCAGCTAGAATGGACATCGCCCCCAGACCTGCTGCGCTCGCGATAACGCTCCTGCGATTCATAACAGGGTTCAATGACTTACCGGTGAGGCTCGACATGCGGCTCTCCTCTCAAATCTCGTCGGGTTTCGGTTACCCGACAGGCCATCCTTCGCCGTGTTCGGCGTTCGCAAAATAGTAGACGCTTTAGTTGAGAAAAGTGGCGATTATTTCAACTTTTCTTTTGTTTTGTCCATTTATCCATAATTCTGCGTATTCCTGTCGGTTTATGCAGTTTAGCCACTTTATTGTGTGAAAGTAATGTTTCCGTTCTGTTACAGGCGTCCTTGCCCTGAATAAAACGGCCCGCCGGTCTCGATGTATATGCACTTAGGCGGCGATGTACTTACCGTCCTGAATCACATAGGCCGTAGCAGGCTTTTCGACCTGACCTTCGTCATTCCACGTTAGCTCGCCGGTCAGGCCGTCGATCTTGATCTTGCGCATGGCCTTGGCAAGGTCGCCGGCAATGTCGGCGCCGTCGGCCGTAAGGTCGATGCCCGCTTTATCGATAGCCTCGACGATTGCGTGGACGCAATCGTAGGCGTCGGCGGCAAACTGGTTAGGCGTCTCGTCGTAGGCGTCCTTATATGCCTTGACGAAGTCGGCATTCTTCTCGTCGTCGGCAGAGAACGGGGTCATAAGCAGCACGCCCTCGGCAAGAGAGGTATCGAAGCCTTCCACAGAGAGCAGGCCGTCCATGCCGTCGGTACCCATGAGGGTCATGTCGTAGCCCATGTCCTTGGCGTTCTTGAGCAAAACGGACGCCGGCGTGTAGTAGATCGGCGCAAAGATGAGCGTGGCGCCGGCCTCCTTGGCCTTGGTGAGCTGGTTGGTAAAGCTCGTGGAGGAATCGTCCTTAAAGGTCTCGGTATCGACGATATCAAGTTTGGACTCCTTGGCCTGCTCGGCAAAGGCATCGGCAACACCCGAGCTGTACGTATCGCCGGAGTTGTAGAACAGGGCGATCTTGGCATCCGCGTACTTCTCGGCCAAGAACTTCGCAGCGCTGGCGCCCATGGTGGGATCGGTGAAGCAAACCTGAAAGACCGCGGTCTTATCCTTGGTGACGTCGAGCGACGAGGCCGAAGGCGTGACCATGAGCATATCGTCGGCGATCTCACCCGAGACGGCGACGGCGGCACCAGTCGTGACGGGGCCGACGAGAGCCTGCATGCCCCAGTCGCACAGGGTATTGAAGGCGTTGATAGCCTTCTCGCCGTCAGCGACGTCATCCTCGGACTTAAGCGAGAGTTTGAGGTCCTTGGTCGAGAAATCCTTGGCGGCGAGCTTGGCACCCTTCTCGGCCGAAACGCCATAGGTTGCCGCGGCGCCGGTCAGAGGGCCGATGACACCGATCTTGAAGGTCTTGCCGTCATCGGCGGAGCCGCCCTCCGAGCCACCCGACGAGCAACCAGCGAGTGCCACGGTGCTGCCGAGCGCCGCGGCACCGGCGAGAAAGTTCCTACGGCTGAGCGTGCTGTTGATGTTGAACATGGTGTCCCCCTTTTCGCTGGCCGCAGTGCGGCCGTCTTGCGGTACGGGGCAAACCTTATGGCGCAAACGTTGACAGTTTGTTACGGAGTTTCGTTTGTAGCGAGCATGTTTCCAATGTTTCCGCAGCGTTTCGGGGGTGCCGTTTTGTGCGACTCCTGTTGCCTGGCGAGCACGCGCCCTCGGTTCACGCTAGAATGCACTCAACCTTTAAGCGGTTAATCCATCCATAAGATGCACGAAGGAGCTATCTATGAGCGAACCCCTGCGCACCGTGAACGTCGGCCTCATCGGTCTGGGAACCGTCGGCGGCGGCGTGGCCCGTCTGATCAAGAGCCACCACGATGAGTACCTGGCAGCCTACGGCATCGACCTTAAGCTGACCCGCGCCTGCGCGCTTGCTTGGGAGCAGGCCGAGGCGGCAGGCATTGAGCGCGAGGCCTTTACGAGTGACTGGCACGACATCGTCACCGACCCCGCCGTCGACATCGTCGTCGAGCTCATCGGCGGCGAGCATCCCGCAACCGAGATCTTCACCACTGCCTTTGAGCACGGCAAGCACGTCGTCTCTGCCAACAAGGCCCTGCTGGGCCGTCACGTCGAGACGCTTGCCGAGAAGGCACGCGCGTGCGGCGTGCAGATTAAGTGCGAGGCCAGCTGCGGCGGCGGCATCCCCATCGTGAGCACGCTTGAGCATGACCTGGTGGGCAACAAGATCCTGACCATCGCCGGCATCCTTAACGGCACCACCAACTACATCCTGTCGCGCATGGACGCCGAGGGCGCCGATTACGCCGACGTGCTCGCCGACGCACAGGCTAAGGGCTATGCCGAGGCCGACCCGTCCGCCGACGTCGACGGCTTCGACGCCGCCAGCAAGACGGCGATCCTCGCTTCCATCGGCTTTGGCACCCGCGTTACCACCGACGATGTGTACCAGCAGGGTATCCGTACCATCGGTGCCGAGGACATCGCCCAGGCCCGTGAGCTCGGCTACACCATTAAGCTGCTCGGCATCGCCCGCAACACCGACGCCGGCGTCGACGTCCGTGTGCATCCCACGCTGATCCCCGCCGACCACATGCTTGCCAAGGTCAACGGCGCCATGAACGCTGTCTACGTGGTAGGCGACGCCGTGGGTGAGACCATGTTCTACGGTGCCGGCGCAGGCTCCTTCCCCACCGCGAGCGCCGTCGTGGGCGACATCCTGTCGCTCTCCGAGCAGATCAGCCGCGGCGTGGCTCCGCTGCCCGAGATTGAGCCCTATGGTCACAACCTCGCCTTTAAGCCCATGAACGAGCTCCAGACCAAGTACTATGTGCGCCTGAAGGTCGCCGACCGCGTGGGCGCCCTGTCCGAGACAGTCGACATCTTTGCCAAGCACAACATCTCGATCTCGCTCATCAACCAGGTCGAAGACGGCAAGTCGGGCGTCAGCGATGCCTGCTCGGTCATCTTCCTGACGCACCGCGCGCTCGAGAAGGACGTCCAGGCTGCCGCCGCCGAGCTTGCCGGCGTCGACTGCGTGGCCGAGGTCGCCAACGTCCTGCGCATCGAGGACGTCGAGGCTTGGACCGAAGGCGTCATGGCCAACTAGTCCACTACTTCGAACCTCAACGAGGCCCAACGCAAAAGGCGCGCTGTCTGCATCAACCGCAGGCAGCGCGCCTTGTTCTGCTTGCAGGGGAAGCTGCGTCCCGGTATTTCAGCTCAGAACGGGGCGCAGTTTCCCTCAGGGCCTTCTTTCAGAAACTATGTCCCACTCTGGACGCGGATTCTGGGATGCATTTTCCGCGACGGCGTTGGCTACCTGCCGTCGTCGTCCTCGGCTTCTTCTCTTGCATAGAGCTCCAGCATGCGGCGGCGGTATTCGCGCACGGCGAGCTTGGCGCGCTCCAGGCGGCGACGCTCGCGCGGAGTCAGCTCGGACGGGTCAACCTCGTCTCCATAGGTCTTATCGGCAAGAAGATGTGCCGCGTCCACAATACGGGCATCGATATGGCCGCTCGCCGCCTCGGCGGAAAGACGCTCGGCAATCGTATCGAGCGTAGGCAGGCCCTCGAATACGCGACCATGGCCATGCGAAGTCAGCAGCTCATGCTCGCGCGCGAGCAAGCTCGCTAGGTCGTGGTGGGCGCGCAGGATGTCGAGCGCATCGGATGGATGCTCGGCAACCTCTGCCACGGCGGTGACCGGCGCTGCATCGACCACGCGGTAGAAGAGCTGCGCGAGCAGCGGCATCAAGAACACCGTGATGGCGCCGGCAGCGACCATAACCGATGCGATGTCTTGCGTCAGCGCGCCCGCGTTGACGGCAACGCTCGTCACGGCAACGATGATCGGCAGCGCCGTGGTGCAGTACAGGGCCACGGTAATGCGACCATACGCCGACACATCGCGCGTCACAGGGCAAATGCTCATAGAAATAAGAATGGGCACGGCACGAATAATCAGCAACGCCACGATAAAGCCCACGAGCAGACCCGGGCGCGACGCCACGGCCGTCAGATCGATCTTTGCGCCCGATACGGTAAAGAACACCGGAATCAAAAAACCGTAGGCCAGGCCGTCGAGCTTGGTCTCGAGCGTATGGTTGCCCTCGGGGATGATATAGCGCAGGACAAAGCCAGCGGCAAAAGAACCCAACACGATGTCGAGATCAAAGACGGCCGAGAACGCCACGAGTGTGACCAGGATGAGCACCGTCAGGCGCACGAAGGTCTGCGACGTGGTATCGGCGCGTTCCTCGACAAACGCAAAGAAGCGGCTGCCGACGCGCTTGGAGCGGCTTGGGACCACGGCCAGCAACACGCAAGCCAGCGCAAACAGGCCAAGGATTACGAGCGTTTGGATGCCAGTGCGGGCAGACAGCAGCACCGACATGGCGAGCACGGGACCGAGCTCACCCCAGGTGCCATACGCGAGAATCGAGTCGCCCACGCGCGTGCCGGTGAGCGAGCGCTCACGCATGATGGGCACGAGCGTACCGAGCGCCGTCGAAGTGAGGGCAAGCGTCACGGCGATACCGTCGAAATGACTGACCGAGAACCACGGGGTAAAGCGTACGGCAAGCCAGGCGATACCAAACGTGACGACCCACGTCGCCAAGCCGTAGCGCCCCTCGACGCCCGTGATGCTCTTGGGGTCGATCTCAAAGCCGGCAAGCAGGAACAAGAAGGCCAGGCCCAGCTCGGACACAAGCGAGACCTCGGCATCTACATGGATGACGCCGAGCATATGGGGTCCCAGCACCGCGCCGAGCACGAGCAAAAAGACCGTCTCGGGAACGGGTTTTCCGGGAATCGCCGAGGCGATAAAAGGACTCGCAAAGGCCACGAGTGCGATGATGGCGAGCGAAACGAATGCCATGTGATGCCTTTCTCTTGTTTGCGCTTCACTGTAGCACCCTCGCCGTCCTCAACGCGCCGCGAGCTGTCGTATCATAGTGAGGTTTACAAACATGTGGCTCAAGGCGACCGCGAGGCTTGTCCCGTAAACCGACCGCTGCCGCATACCGTACCGTACGCCCAACCGATCAGGAAGGCAGGAACCAATGGTCTCTCGTATCTACGTGGAGAAGAAACCCGGGTTCGACGTCGAGGCTCAGCAGCTCAAGGGCGAGCTGACCGAAATTCTCGGCATCAAGGGCATCGAGGCCCTGAGGATCATCAACCGCTACGACGTCGAGGGCATCGACGAGGAGCTTTTCCGCTCCTGCGTGCCGACCGTCTTTAGCGAGCCCCAGGTCGATGTGACCTACGACGAACTCCCCGCAAGCGATGGCGCCGTCTTTGCCGTCGAATTCCTGCCTGGCCAGTTTGACCAGCGCGCCGACTCCGCCAGCGAGTGCGTGCAGCTCATCAGCCAGGGCGAGCGCCCCGCCGTGCGCTCCGCCAAGGTCTATATGATCTCGGGCGCTCTGGACGAGGCCGCCATCGATGCCATCAAGCACTACGTGGTGAACCCCGTCGAGGCACGCATCGCCTCGCTCGACCTGCCCGAGACGCTGTACATGGAGACCCCCGAGCCCCAGCCCGTCGAGGTGCTCGACGGCTTCCGCGAGCTCGACGAGGCCGGCCTCGCCGCCTTTATCGCCGATCGCGGCCTTGCCATGGACGAGGCAGACATCGCCTTCTGCCAGCAGTACTTCCGCGATGAGGACCGCGACCCCACCATCACCGAGATCCGCGTGATCGACACCTACTGGTCTGACCACTGCCGCCACACCACCTTCGGCACCGTCCTGGACGACGTGACGATCGACGACGCCGTGGTGCAGCAAGCCTTCGACCGCTACATGGAGATGCGCCACGAACTCGGCCGCGACGCCAAGCCCGTCTGCCTCATGGACATGGGCACCATCGGCGCCAAGTACCTTAAGAAGACCGGCGTCATGACCGATGTCGACGAGTCCGAGGAGATCAACGCCTGCACCGTCAAGGTGAAGGTCGATGTCGACGGCGAGGACCAGGACTGGCTGTTCCTGTTTAAGAACGAGACCCACAACCACCCGACCGAGATCGAGCCCTTCGGCGGTGCCGCCACCTGCGTGGGCGGCGCCATCCGCGACCCGCTCTCGGGCCGCAGCTACGTGTACCAGGCCATGCGTGTCACCGGCGCCGGTGACCCCACCGTCCCGGTTTCCGAGACGCTCGAGGGCAAGCTGCCGCAGCGCAAGCTCGTGACCACTGCCGCCGCCGGCTACTCCAGCTACGGCAACCAGATCGGCCTTGCCACCGGTCAGGTCAACGAACTCTATCACCCCGGTTACGTGGCCAAGCGCATGGAGGTTGGCGCCGTCGTGGGCGCTACCCCGGCAAACCACGTTCGTCGCGAGTGCCCCGCCCCCACCGACAAGATCATCCTGCTGGGCGGCCGCACCGGCCGCGATGGCATCGGTGGCGCCACCGGCTCCTCCAAGACCCAGAACACCGAGTCCATCGAGACCTCGGGTGCCGAAGTCCAGAAGGGCAACGCCCCTGTCGAGCGCAAGCTGCAGCGTCTGTTCCGCCGCGGCGATGCCTGCCGTCTGATCAAGCGCTGCAACGACTTTGGCGCCGGCGGCGTCTCGGTCGCCGTGGGCGAGCTTGCCGACGGCCTGTATGTCGACCTGGACACCGTGACCAAGAAGTACGACGGCCTGGACGGCACCGAGCTCGCTATCTCTGAGTCCCAGGAGCGCATGGCCTGCGCCGTCGCCGACGGTGACGTCGAGGAGTTCATGGGCTACGCCGCCGAGGAGAACCTGGAGGCGACCGTTATCGCCGAGGTTACCGCTGAGCCGCGCATGCGCATGGCCTGGAACGGCGTCGCTATCGTCGACCTGTCCCGCGAGTTCCTCAACTCCAACGGCGCACCCAAGCACCAGGTCGCCCACGTGTGCGCCCGTAGCGTGTGGCAGCCCAGCTGGGCCGGCACCACGCTCGCCGAGCGCATGACCTCGCTCGTCACCGACCTCAACGTCGCTTCCAACAAGGGCCTTTCCGAGCGCTTCGACTCCACCATCGGCGCCGCGACCGTGCTCATGCCCTTTGGCGGCAAGACGCAGCTCACCCCCAGCTCGGCCATGGTCGCCAAGTTCCCCGTGGACGGCGAGACCACCACGGCGAGTGCCATGGCATGGGGCTTCAACCCCTATCTGATGGAGGCCGACCAGTTTGCGGGCGCCTACCTGTCCGTGGTCGAGTCCATCGCCAAGCTCGTGGCTGCCGGCTTTGAGCACAAGCGCGCCTATCTCTCCTTCCAGGAGTACTTCGAGCGCCTGCGCACCGAGGCCGAGCGCTGGGGCAAGCCCACGGCAGCCGTCCTGGGCGCCCTCATGGCCCAAGTCGACCTGGGTGCCGGCGCCATCGGCGGCAAGGACTCCATGAGCGGTTCGTTTGAGGACGAGACCGGCGAGCTCAACGTTCCGCCGACCCTGATCAGCTTCGCCGTCGCCGTGGGCAAGGCCGCCCGCGCCGTCTCGCCCGAGTTCAAGGGCCTCACGCACCGCGTCGTCCGCATCGCCCCCGCCACCTATGGCGAGGACTACCGTCCCGACGCCCAGCAGTTGCTCGCCGCGTTTGACGCCGTCGAGGCGCTCACTGCTACCGGCAACGCCCTGGCCATATCCACGCCCGGCTACGGCTGCGGCGTCGAGAGCCTCTTTAAGATGTGCGTCGGTAACCAGATCGGTATCGAGCTTGCCGAGGATGTAGACGTGGAGAGCCTCTTCACCCCGCTCTACGGCAGCTTTATCGTCGAGCTCGCCGAGGACGCCGAGCTGCCCGAGGTCGCCGACGGCGTTGTCGTCGAGCCCCTGGGCACCACCGTCGAGGGCTATGTCATCGACACCGGCTCCGAGGTCATCGAGCTCGCCGAGCTCCAGGAGGCCTGGGAGAGCGGCATCGAGGGCGTCTTCGCCTACCGCAGCGCCGGCGAGACCCCCGAGGTCGAGACCATCGACTTCCGCGCCAAGGATATCCACGTGTACGGCGGCGCCAAGATCGCCCGCCCGCGCGTGATCATCCCCGTGTTCCCCGGCAACAACTGCGAGTACGACAGCGCCCGCGCCTTCCGTGCCGCCGGTGCCGAGGCCGACACCTTCGTGATCAACAACCTCACGCCCGAGGCCGTCGCCGAGAGCACCCACGAGCTTGCCCGCCGCATCCGTGCAAGCCAGATCGTTATGATCCCCGGCGGCTTCTCGGGCGGCGACGAGCCCGACGGCTCTGCCAAGTTCATCACGGCGTTCTTCCGCGCTCCCGAGGTCACCGAGGCAGTCCGCGACCTGCTCAAGGCTCGCGATGGCCTGATGCTGGGCATCTGCAACGGCTTCCAGGCCCTGATCAAGCTCGGCCTGGTGCCCTACGGCGACATCGTCGACGCCACGCCCGATGCGCCCACGTTGACGTTCAACACCATCGGTCGCCACCAGAGCCGTCTGGTGCGCACCCGCATCTCGTCCAACTTGTCCCCGTGGCTGTCGCAGTGCAGCCTGGACGACCCCTATACCGTCGCCATCAGCCACGGCGAGGGCCGCTTTGTCGCCAATGACGAAGTGCTCGCCCAGCTGATCGCCAACGGCCAGGTCGCCACGCAGTACGTGGGCGAGAACGGCAAGCCCAGCATGGACCTTTCCGTCAACCCCAACGGCTCCGCACTCGCCATCGAGGGCATCACGAGCCCCGACGGCCGCGTCCTGGGCAAGATGGGCCATGCCGAGCGTCGCGGCGACAACCTGTACCGCAACGTGCCCGAGCATGTCCCCGGCGATAAGTTCATGCCGATCTTTGAGAGCGGCGTGGCCTACTTCGCTTAAACCTTTCCCATCGGGTACAATCCCTTCGGGTAACAACACCCGCCACCGGCACATCCGGTGGCGGGTTCTTTTTTGCTTCGCGCATGTAGGAAGGACATCATGGAAAGCCGCAAGCCGTATCTCGCCACCCTGCCCGGACTCATCCTGGGCTGCCTCGTCTGCTGTGCACTCTGGGGATCGGCCTTTCCCTGTATCAAGATCGGTTACGCACTCTTTGGTATCCCAGCGCACGATAGCGCCTCGCAGCTGCTCTTTGCGGGCTTGCGCTTCACGCTTGCCGGCGCCCTGGTTATCGTTGGGATGAGTGCGGCCCAACGCCGCCCCCTCATTCCGCAGGCTCGCGACATCAAGCCCATCTTTGTCTTGTCGCTCTTCCAGACTATCGGGCAGTACTTCTTTTTCTATCTGGGCCTCTCGCGCGCCAGCGCCATGTCGAGCTCCATCATCGAGGCCAGCGCCAACTTCCTCGCAATCCTCTTTGCCGCCCTGGCGTTTCGCACCGAGAAGCTCAATACGGCCAAGGTGCTTGGCTGTGCGCTGGGCTTTGCCGGCGTCGCGCTCGTCAACCTTTCGGGCGCGGATGGCACCTTTGGCTTCAGGCTCGATGGCGAGGGCTTTATCCTAGCCTCCACCGTCGCGGGTGCCCTTTCGACCTGCCTGATTGGCATCTTCTCGCGTGAGCACGACGGCGTCTTGCTTGCCGGGTGGCAGTTCTTAGTCGGCGGCCTGGTCCTCACCGCCATCGGCTTTTTGATGGGTGGCGCGCTCTCCCCCACGGCGATTGCCCCCGCCATCGCGCTCATCATCTACATGGCGCTTATCTCCGCGGTCGCCTACTCGCTGTGGTCGCGCCTGCTTGCCGTCAACCCCGTCAGCCGCGTCTCGGTCTTTGGGTTTATGAACCCCGTCTTTGGTGTGCTGCTGAGCGCGCTGCTGCTCGGCGAGGGCGCTGGCACGAGCCCCATTACCGTCATCGTTGCCCTGCTGTTGGTTTGCGGCGGCATCATCATCGTAAACAAGCCCAAAAAGGCCTAGCGAGCTCACCTTTTTAGGGAGGGCATTCGCATACTTTAGCTTAATGGAGCACACTGGTTCTCGTTGATTTCGTACCGAGTCGCGGCGGCAGACGCCCGTCTTGCCGCACCGCGCCTGGGCATTATGGCCGGTGGCCCCCCACGAACGCAAAAGGGGCGCACGACCAAACACGGTCGTATGCCCCTTTTCTAGCGTATTTGTACGCCGGCTTTCTTTTTCTCGGCCTTGACGCGATAGAGCTCCGCATCGGCAGCGCGAAGTAAGTCTTGCCAGGTATCAACACTATCGCCGACCCGCGCGCAACCGATGGACATCCGCAATGCATACGGCACCTCGGCATGCGCGAGCTCGTCGTTGATTGTCGCGCACAGATGCATGATATCCTGTTCCGCCGCTGCCTTTTGGAGCACCACGAACTCATCGCCACCATAACGCGCGATAAAGCCACCAGACGCCGAGCAGACATCCTTGAGCGCCGTCGCAACAACCTGAAGAGCATGGTCGCCCTCCACATGTCCATAGCGATCGTTAATCTGCTTAAAGCCGTCAGCGTCCATCATAAGCAGATATACATCTTCGGCCTGATCCACATTTGAAAAGAGCGACAGCATATAGGTCTCAAAACGGTTGCGGTTGTTGAGTCCAGTCAACGGGTCAGTCGAGATCAGTTGCTCCTGGCAGATGATATAGAGCAGCAACATGCTAATCATTATGCCGACACAAAGGCCAGGCACCGAGTATACGATCTGAAAGGTACCGCCCACCAGGGCCGGAATGGCGAAAAATGCCAAGGTTCGATAGATAGCCTTCGTCTGCAGGCTCTCGACCCTGCGAGATTGCACAAACGCATGCAGGGACGTATGTATAACGTAACAGTAGCTGACAATGGGCTGGATCATATAGGCAAAGCCGCGACGATACACGCCCTGCGAATCGATATAGAACAAGGCGTGCGTCCAGTAACTGGTAAAAGCCAGCACGACCACCAGAGCCGTAGGCAACGTTACAAGCACCACCCTATAGCGCGAGGTCACAAGGCGAGAGCCCTGCATCGTCTCGGAATAGATAAACCAAATGAGACACGCGATGGCAAAGAGCGAAAACGAAACCGCGTTGGAAATCCAGTTGGCAGCAATACCCAACGTGCCGTCCGCACCATCCGAAAGCGTCCAGATCATATCGAATAATATGTACGCGGCAGAGGTGTAGCCAAGCATGCTGAACAATAGCTGCAGGGTGCTCGAGAACAAGGAGCGACGACTTCGCGCGGCAAGCCCGATAAGAACAATCATGCATAGCAGGAATATCTCAATCTTGAGTGCCTTAACCACTAGACGCCATCCCTTCAATATCCGAATGGTCAGAATCGCCCAATTCGAATCAGGGCAATAAACACCCCTTTACTCCGCAGGGGCAAAGGGAATCATAGCAAAGCGCCCGAACATCACTGCAAAACAGTTTCTGTTCGGGCGCTCGGACGGCGCGAATTGCACGCCGGAATCAATTATCGGTAACGGCCGTTACTCGCCGTCGATGTCGGTCGCGACGGCCTCCTCGATGGCCTCGACACCGGCAGGCGACAGATCCTCCTTGCCCTGGCAGAACTTCTTGTCGACCCAGCCGGTCAGAATCGGAGCCATGATTGCCGTGATGATAACGGCAGTGGCAATCTGGGCGTACGCGGTGGGCGCAAACTCGGCGTAGCGCGGCGCGACCTCGGCGAGAGCAACCGGCGTGGTCATAGCCGTGCCGGCGATGGTGGAACAAGCCACGGCAGCCTTGCCGTTACCACCGCACAGGCGCTCGAACGCAAAGGTAATGGGACCGACGACAAACAGCGTGACAAGGCCCAGCAAGATGCCGGAAATACCACCAGTGATAAAGCTCGACAGGCTCATGGACGCGCCAAGCTGAAATCCGATGACGGCAATCGCAGGGTTGGCACCGGGAACTAGCAGGTTCTTGATAAACGGGAACAGGTTGCCCAGAACCATGCCGATAACGAGCGGCAAAATGGAGCCGATGATAGTACCGACAGGGATGTTGGCAAGGCCCGAAACACCAAGGATGATCATCGTGACGGCGGGGCCGGCCGTAAAGAACAGGATACCGACGGCGCCCTGCTCGGACTCATCGCCGAACTCGCCCATGATGCCCGTATAGAGCGCCATGTTGCAAAACGTAATGCCGCCGATGATAGACACGGAGCTCAGACCCAGGAAGTTATCGTTAAAGAAATATGCCACGCCTAGGCCGAGAGCCGCTGCGACGACCAGCTTGGGAATCAGCACGACGATGCCGGTCTTGATGGCGCCCGGCGTGGACTTGAAGCTGATGCCGGCGCCCACAAACAGCAGGATCGCGGCGACGATGGTATTGGAGCCACCGCGGCAGGCAGCCGTAAAGAAGCCGCCGATCTCAAAAACCTGCGGGCAGAAGGTGTTGAGCAAAAGACCGACGATCATCGGATAGATCATGATGTCGCCCGGAATGCGCGGGACCTTGAATTTCTTTTGCTCGTTGGTGGTTGCTTCCTGTGCCATGAAACCCCATTTCCGCTGACGGGGTACAAAAGCCCACGTCACGCTTTGCTACAGTAAAGTTTGACCATGGTACCAGAAGAAATAGACCAGCTCGGTGAAAAATCCGACAAGTTGGGATGGAACGAGATTCGGCGCCCGCGACGCCACCCCTATATAAGGCTCAAGACAATATAGAGTACGATGCCCGAGACGCAGCACCACAGCATCGATTTTGTCTTGACCGCCACGACCACGACGCCGGCGGCCGCAATCCAGGGAACCAAGGCAGGCCAGAGTCCCGCGTCGAACGCGCCGGGGCTCACCAAGTCGTTGGCGACCAGCGCGGCAAAGGCAGCGGGCGGGATATAGCCCAGGGCCTCGGTAATGCGGGGCGACAGGGTCCGCCCGCGCAAGGCGAACGCCGGCGCGATGCGAAAGAACGCGATAGCAGCCCACGACGACAGCCACAGAACCAAGAACTCGTTAACGGGCATCGCGGGCACCTCTTCCGTCAAATACAGCATCGCACGCCAACGCAATGGCAATGCCGGCCACGACGCTTGCCGGCACGGCAATATTCGTGAGGCCCAAGAACTTGCATACGGCGACGGACACCGCGCCCGAAACCGCCGCGACAACGTTGCCGCGCGACAGCCGCTGCGAAAAGAGCAGGCAGATAAAGAGCGAGGTGCAGACAAAGGCTGCAATGGCGGTGGGAACATCGACAACGGCGCCGACGATGGCGCCCATCGTACACGAAACGCCCCATGTTGCGATGAGGATCACGTTGAGCACAAAGGACTCGCGCGGGCCCCAATCCTCCCCTTCAACCAACTTGGCAAGCGAGATGCCATATGCCTCCTCGGTAAGTGTCGCGGCAACAGCCAGCGTCTGACACTTCGAGGCACCCCTCAGATGCGGCGCGATCGATGCCGAGTAAAGCGCAAAACGCGAGGAGACGGCGGCGACGCTCGCGACGATCGATGCTGCAGGCACACCCGCCAGCCACAGGTTGCAGATCATAAACTGCCCGCTGCCCGTCACAAACGTGCTGCTCAGAGCAAAGACCATCCAGGGCTCCATTCCCGTCTGCCCCATGATCATTCCGCACGGCGCGCCTATTGCAACATAGGTAAGCATCACCGGCCAGACGGTTCTAACGATTTTGAGCACCATACGCTTCTCACCCTGACAAGGTCTCCGAGCCGCATGTAGCGATACGGCAGAATCATCATCCGACAGCAACCGAGTTCACCTACAATTGCCACCGGATCGAAAGACACAACTTTTTAGGAAGTCATTATGACAGCTATCGATCGAGACCGGGCGCGCGCGGCCTTCAAAAGCTACACCGATGCCTACGACGCCACCAACCCACGCATCGCGCTCAAAATCGAGCATACGTACCACGTGGCCGAGGCATGCGATGCCGTAGCGCGCGAGCAGGGCTGGTCGTCAGAAGATATTGACCTGGCATGGCTTTGCGGCCTGCTACACGATATGGGCCGCTTTGAGCAGCTGCGACGCTGGGACACCTTTAAGGACGCCGAGAGCATGAGCCATGCGGCGCTGGGCATCGAGGTCCTCTTTGGCGAGAATCCCGCCGATGCACCCGCCACGACAAACATCCGTGACTTTATCGAAACCGGTGCGCATGACGAGCTCATCCGAGCGAGCATCGCCTATCACAGCGACTTTCGCCTGCCGGCACAACTCGACGAGCGTACACGGTGCTTCTGCGATATCGTGCGCGATGGTGACAAGATCGACATTATGCGCACCATCGCCGACAGCACCGTCGACACCATCCTCAAGGTGGACGAGAAGACGTTTCTCGGCAGCCGTTTCTCGTCGCCGACACTTGCCGTTTTTGACGAGCACCGCTGCGTCGCACGCGATGAACGCAACGAGCCCGCAGACTACCTGGTGGGACTCATCTGCTTTATGTTTGAGCTCGTCTATCCAGCGAGCCGCGCGCTGGCGCGCGAGCAGGGCGATATCTACCGCCTGCTCGACGCACCCTTTGGCATTACGCGCCCCTTTACCAATCCCGCCACGCAAGCGACCTGGGAGCGCCTAAAGGACGAGATGCGCGACTGGCTGGCGCGTGCCTAGCGCTCAAGCTGGGCCAGCAGCTCCTCGACGACCTCGACGGCGTCCCCAACAACCTTGTACTGGGCAGCACCAAAAATGGGGGCATCCGGGTCCTCGTTGATGGCGATGATGCACTCCGCCCCACCGATGCCGGCAAGATGTTGGATGGCGCCCGAAACACCGATACTCACGAGAAGCCTGGGCGAAACCGATACGCCCGTCTGGCCAATCTGGTGGCGATACTCCAGCCAACCCGCCTCCACGACGGGACGCGTGCAACCAAGCTCGGCACCCAGGGCATCGGCGAGCCTTCGCATCAGGGGCAGATTCTTCTTGGAGCCAATGCCGCGGCCCACCACGACCAAGCGCTCGGCATCGGCAATCGAAGCCTGCTGCCCCCACTCCTCGGCGGGAATCGAGATCTCGACACGGGCCTTAACGTCTTCCGCAAGCATCACCTGGGTGATCGTGCCGGAGCGGCCGTAGTCGAAGTCGTGAGCCTTAAAGATGCCGGGACGAACCGTTGCCATCTGCGGACGGTGGTTGGGGCAAATGATGGTGGCCATCAAGTTGCCGCCAAACGCCGGGCGCGTCTGCTGCAGTAGGCCCGACTCCGCATCCATCGAAAGCACGGTGCAGTCGGCCGTAAGACCCGTCTGCAAACGCACGGCAACGCCGGGTGCCAGTTCGCGACCAAAAGCGGTCGCACCATATAGGATGGCCTCGGGTTTGCGTTCGGCTACCAAATCGCAGATCAAGCGGGCGTAGACCTCCGCATCGTTTTGGCGCAGGCGCTCGTCGCGACAGGCCAGGACTTCGTCGGCGCCCGCGCAAACCAGATGCTCCAGGTCCCCAAGCGAGCCCTCGGGGCTTATGCCGACCAGTGCCACCAGACGGCAGCCGCGAGCATCGGCAAGCTCGCGCCCCTTGCCCATGAGCTCGTAGGCCACGGGAGCCACGGCATCGTGCTCGTCAGTCTGCACGAAGACCCAAATGTCTCGATATGCATCAAGGTCCACCGTACCAGCGGCCTCATCACGCTCGATCGAGATAGCGTTGACGGGGCAGGCGTCGACGCACCCACCGCATAGGATGCAGCCGTCGGTTACGCGGGCGCATCGGCTGGGTCGCTCGCCTTCCACTACGATGCCGCCCGAGGCACAGGCGCGAACGCAGCGACCGCAGCCGATACAGGCTTCGCTATCGATAATCAGTCCGCTCATCTATGCCATCCCCTCGATAATCTTGGCAAGCTTTGCCGCCTGCTCGGACGCCGTCCCCTCAACGGTCTCGCACGTTTGGTCACGGTCGGGCACAAACGAGCGCACGACCTGTGTCGGCGACCCGGCAAGGCCGCAACGCGCGGGGTCGGCGTTCACGTCGGCGGCACTGACCACGCGCGCGTCCGCCTCCTCCGCCGCACGAATACCGGCAATACTTGGCATACGCAACTGGCCAATCTCCTTGGCAGTCGTCATCGCGCACGGCATCTCAAGATACACCGTCTCCTCGCCGGCATCGCATCCGTGAACGAGCGCCAGCGAGCCACACGTCGTAAAGCCCGCGCTTTGCACGCAGCTCACGTCGGTCACGCAGGGAATCTCAAAGGCACCGGCAAGCTCGGGACCGATCTGGGCCGTATCGCCATCCACCGCCATCTTGCCGCAGATGAGCAGGTCGAAGTCCTCGTCGAGCGCTTCGATGCCGCACTTGAGGGCGTAGGTGGTTGCCAGGGTATCGGCACCTGCAAAGGCGCGATCGGTCAGCAGCAGCGCGTCGTCGGCACCGCGGGCGATGCAGTCGCGCAGCAGTGACTCGGTCGCGGGGATGCCCATCGACACCACCGTCACGCGCACATCCATGCCAAAGCCGATAAAGTCGTCCTTCAGCGCCAGCGCGCATTCCAAAGCACTCGCGTCAAAGGGATTAATGACCGCCTGCTTGCCATCGCGCACGATGGTATTGGTCTTGGGGTCCATCTTGACCTCGGTGCTGCCCGGCACGGCCTTGACGCACACCACCATATGGAAATCGCTCATCTTCACGCGCCCCCTTTCTGGACGAGCTCATCCAAGAGCTTCTCCGAAAACAGGTTACCGCGACCCAGCTGCCCGTCAGGATCGAGCTGGAGCTTGAGCCGCGCCGACTCGACCATGGCCTCGTGACCGTACATCGTCTCCAAGAAGCCCGCCTTGATCTTGCCGACGCCGTGTTCTGCGGAGACGGCGCCGCCCATGACCGTGACCTCGGAAGCCCACTGGGCAAAGAGTTCTCCGCCGCGGCGATAATCCTGCGCATCGCGCGGCAGAATGTTCACATGCAGATGGTTGTTACCGATGTGCCCCCAGGCGGCAGATTCAAGCCCACTTTCGGCCAACGTGCGGCGATAGAGGGCCACGACATCGGCCAAGTGCGCGTTGGGCACCGACATGTCCGAACCCAGTTTGGTGATGGTGGGATCCATGCGGCGGCGCTCGTCGATGAGCATGTTGACGCTCTCGGGCACCGCATGGCGGAAGAATCGCTGACACTCGCGATCGACCTCGGTGCGCGCGACCCATGTCGCATCGTCACTGCCGCCCGCAAGCTCCAGTACCCACCCCAAGTGATACAGCTCCTCAGTCGCCTGAACTTCGTCGTCGCAGTCGAGCTCCACGTAGACACAGACCTTGGCCTCTTTGTCGAGCGCAGGCAGCGAGGCGAACGCGGTCGACTGTTCACGCTGACGACGCAGGATATCCAGGGCGCCCGCATCGAAATATTCGATGGCAGCCGCATGGGACAGGACGGGACGCACAGAATCGGTGAAGGACACGGCCTTGTCTTCGCTGTCGAAGAAGCAGCTCACGCCCCAAACGACCGCAGGTGCCGCTTGCAGGGCAATCTCGAGCTCGGTGACAACGCCGAGCGTGCCGCAAGCGCCGATAAACAGATCGATGGCATCCATATCGTCAGCAACGAAATAGCCTGAGGCATTTTTTGTCTTGGGCATGGTATAGCCGGGAAGATCGAGCTCGAGCGTACGGCCCGCTGCCGTCACGAGCGACAGGTGGCGGCCCTGGGCAAAAGCCTCGCCGCGCTGAAGCTCAAGCAAATCGCCATCAGCCAGCGCGACGTGGAGTCCCGTGATATGTGGGCGTATGGGGCCGTAGGCGTAGCTGCGGGCACCGGAGGCGTTACATGCCGCCATGCCGCCCAGACAGGCAGACGCCTCGGTGGGATCGGTGGGAAAGAACTGCTCGGGGGCCTCTTGAAACTCATCGTAGGCCTTAAGCGATGCCTGGTCCCAGCCAGCGGTCGGCAGCACCTTCTTGCTCAGCTGCTTGCGCAGCTCCGAGAGCACAACACCCGGCTCCACGCGCAGTAGAAAGCGGCCTTGTTCATCGCGGCGAAGGCCCAAGTAGCGATTCATACGGGAAGTATTGAGGATATGCCCGCCGTGGGGCACGGCGCCGGCGGCAAGGCCGGTTCGGGCGCCCTGAACCGTTACCGGAACACACTCGGCATGGAGCTTTCCCAAAATGGCGCGGACCTCGTCTTCCGTTGTCGGAAACGAGATGCTCGAGGCCTCGCCCGATGCGCGAGACTCATCGCGACCATACTCTTCGAACTCGTCGGTGAAGGGTTTGATGGTTACAGACACGCGAACTCCCCCTTTAGCTAACTACAGTGTTTGCAGGGAGATGTTACCGCATCGTTTCGTCGACGTGTTCGAGACCGTCTCCATAATTGGCGATTTTTACGTTCGCGCAATTCGGCGAGCGGCTGGATTTCCTCGGCAGACGATGCTTTTAACACATATGGCCCCGCCGTCACTGACCGCGCGATTGCCGCTCGAAAAAAGTTGGAGTATTTTTTGCCGCCTTTTACCTGCGGAGACGCCAATCCGTCAAGCATTTGGTCAGCAATTGGTCAAGTAACGGCTGATACGGTCGGCGTCGACAGCCAAAACCGATAGAAGTTTTGGCCCAGAAGCAGGGAGGTTCCCATGGCATATTACTGGCCCCAGTACGGCATCGCCATCGAAGTCGACGACGATCCCCATCTCCTACCTTTCGACGAAGAGGCATTCCCCGATACGACGGTCTACCACGTTACCACCGATGTGATCTGCGACCCCGAGTCGTTCTCGGCGCTCGCCCGCCACATCGCGCATATCCACGACATCGAGCTCCCTCCCGACTTCGAAGAACTCGTCTACTCGCGCCGTCTGATGCTTCACATGCTCTTTGGAGCGGACCCGTCCACCTTTGCACGCATCTATACCGCCAAGGATGCCGCATGAGCGCGAAGAAGCCGCCCCACTTTGCAGGCCTGGATCGTCGCAAGAAGCTCATCGTTGCCTGCTTGGCCATCGTCTGTGCCCTTGTCGCCGTAGGACTATACGCTTGGCAGTCGCAGCCCGTACCCGAGGCGGGCGCTTCGGTTACGACGGCCGAGGGCAAAACGCGCCAGGAAATCCAAGATGAGCTCGACGCCATCGTCCGCGACAACATGATGACGATTTCGGTCGCGCCGGTCGCTCAGCTGCAGGAGGACGGCAAGCTGCGCGTCAACGTGCAAAACGTCCAAGACAATAAATTTCCCCAGCGATTCCGCGTCATCCAAAACGACGAGACCATGTACGAATCCGGTGTGGTCGAGACCGGCAAGACAATCGAGACGTGCCCCGCCGGCGGCATCAAAGAAGGCGAGGCGTACATCGAGATCCAGGCACTCGATGCCAAGACCCTCGACAGCCACGGCAATCCGACACGTGTCAAGGTACGGGTTGAACAAGCCGAGAACTAGCTTTCCGGCCGACGCAGCACCGCACGCAATTCACCAGCATTCGTCCAATCATCGCGGGGACGGCCCGCGGCGAATAGAAAGGAACGACCATGAACATCACCAGGAACATGAACGGAGCCAGAGCGCTCGTCGTGGGCGCAGGGCTCGCGCTCGCGCTCGCAATGGGCGCCGCCCCGACGCCAGCTATGGCGGCCGGGCGCGTTGGAACCACGAAGGTAATGGTCAGGACCGAGATCGACAACGTTGAGTTCAAAGTTCCGACGGTTATTCCCTTCGTCGCCAAGGCCGACGGCACGCTTCAGGGCCCCTCAGAAGACGCGACCACCATCGACAATCATTCGGCCTACGGCATCCATGTCACCAACATGAAGATCGACGCCATGAACACCTGGACCATTGCCGCCGACGCCAAGGCCGGAACCGCGCAGAACTCCATCGACTTTAAGGTCGGCCCCGACGGCGCACTCCAGAACGCCAGCGCCGCAATGCAAGGAACGGGCCTCGATCTTTCCAAGAATGCAGCCTTCGACATGGGCTACCAGGGCATTGCCGGCGGCGCGGACAAAATTAAGCTCAAGACAAGCGGAAACGTCGCCCGCGTCACGCGCGACATCTTCCGCGTAACCGGCGAAGGCGATCAGGTTGCAACGATTACCTGGACGGTCGAGCCCGGTGCGCACACGGCATAAGGCCGTCGCCCTGGCCGCCGCCGTCAGCATCCTAGCGTTTGGGCCAGCCATGGCCTTTGCCCAGCAAGAACAGGCGCAGGCCGCCACGCAAGTGACGGTCGACCTCTCGGAGCTCGACCGCGGCGACCGCGAGGAACCGCTGGCGCAGACAGGCGACAGACGATGGCTCTTGGCAGCAGGCGCCACAGCAGCAGGCGCGGGAACCGCCGGCCTCGGTCTGCACATCAAACGCAGCCAGAAACAAAACACGGACAGGCCGCACTAAATTAGTTAAGGAGACTCCATGGCATCGAAGAACCTTTTGCCCGTCGTCGCACTCTGCGGCGCGCTCGCAACCGGAACGCCTGTCGCCGCTTGGGCGACTCCCGTCATGGCAGACTCCTTACCAGCAGCCCTAAGTTCCGCACCAAATCCGTCGAGCGCCATTGCGTGCAAGCGTTTTTCGATCGCACAGGCCGCAATCTCGACCTCGGGATGCCTACGTCGTAATACGGACGGCTCGATAGTCGTGGATATCAATCGTTCGAACAAGGCAAACGGCTCCCAGGCGGGGTGCGCCGTCTGCACGTGGCGCTCGGTTGTGCTCGATGCGGATGGCGATTCATGCAATTTAGAGCTGCGCATCGACATCGCTTCGGTCGATGACTCGGCGAACGGAGCGAAGGTCGCCTTCGACGGTACGTTTTTCGAGAAAGGAGGCGGTATATGTCTGGGCTGCGCCGCCGCGAATGCAGACGATGCACAGCCCACCCTCTCATTCACGGCATCGTTGCGGCTGACCAAAGCCGGCACCGATGCCATCGCGGCGGGAGAAGCGTCCCTGCTGTTCTACGCCGTCAGCGCCAAAGACACAGACGCTCATTTCGAGAAGCCAGCCGGATCACTCAGCCTTACACGAGGGATAGAGGCAGGCCCTATTGAAATCGATTCCCACGCGCAAAGCAGGCAACGTATTCTTGCCGACCCGGCACTTCTCGAAATGGAGTGGAACGGATCCGGAGCCATCGGAATTCTCCCCTCCGCGCTTGACGCCAAGACGCTCCCCCCAAACGACGGACCCATCAACGCAACCATACAAGAAGAGAGTGCGGACAAAGAAGCAGGTGCGGGCGACATGCCGTCGCCGACAAACAGCATTCCAGCTTCTTTCGAAGCACCGAATGAGCCCGCTACCGATCCAAACGATCCCGAGCTCGCGGACAGTCTGGGGCTTGCTGATCCTCAAGAGATCGATGAAGGTAACCGCTGCGTGCTTGCCGCGCTCGACCACACAGAGGTCATCGACGCTGCGAACATCGAAGTTGCCGCCGCCAATCAGCCCGTCCGCAAGTCGGCCATCATCGCATTTCCCGAATCCATCGAAGTCGTCTTTTTGCCATCGGGCGAGGTCGTGGCCCCAACACTGCTCACCTTGTTGGGCGCCAAGAATACTCGAAACGAAATTAAAAAGGTCACGGTTGTCGACCCTGCAACCACCGCCAAGCTGCGTCTATACGCCGTTGCCCCAGACGGAGGCAAGACCTTGGAATTCGATGGCGACACACTCCTAGCCTGGCGACGTCTGGACATTATGCAAGACGTCTCGTATCAGATCGAACTCGAAGGGTTTGATCGTGCCCGCGATGCCAATATCATTGCCGCGGCTATTGAATCCCCACAGCGGCTTATGACACTGCGCTTTGAATACTATCCCTATGTCCCGACAACCACCTGAGGCTTAAATGCTGCGCGTCGTTGCTAATGCCACTTATATAACGTATTAGATGAGTCGCGATGTACCTCGCATTCCACTCTGCTACGATTGCCACGTTGGCATCAATACGGGAGGGCTCATGCCGGGCTTGGGAACAATCATCAACGTTGTGCTTTTGATTGCGGGCGGTCTTTTGGGATTAGCGGGCGGTCGCTTCATTACACCGCGCATCCAAGACACGCTCATGAAAGCATCGGGGCTGTGCGTCCTGTTTATCGGCCTGGGCGGCACCATGCAGAAGATGCTCCTTATCGATGGGGAGGCGCTGGCGACCACTGGTACCACCATGCTCATTGTCTCGTTCGCCCTCGGCTCGCTCATCGGCGAGGCCGTCAACTTGGAAGCCGCCATCGAGAACCTTGGCGAATGGCTCAAGCGCAAAACCGGCAGCGAGGGCGATAACGAGTTCACCAACGCTTTTGTCTCGACTTCACTCACCGTGTGTATCGGCGCCATGGCCATTGTGGGATCGATCCAGGACGGTCTGCTCGGTGACTGGTCAACGCTTGCCCTGAAAGGCGCATTGGACTGCATCATCGTCTGCACCATGACGGCGTCGCTTGGCCGCGGCTGCATTTTCTCCGCCCTGCCCGTCGCCGTGTTCCAGGGGACGATCACGCTGTTTGCCGGCGCACTCTCCCCCATCATGACTACGGCAGCCCTCGACAGCCTTTCGCTCGTAGGCTCCATGCTCATCTTCTGCGTCGGCGTCAACCTCATCCGTCCTCAGACCTTCCGCACGGCCAATATGCTCCCCTCCGTCGTCATCGCCGTCATCTACGCCCTCCTGTTCTAAATCTATCTACGCAGCAGTATCTCGAACACCTGTTTGATGCTGTGCTATGATATGAGGTCACCGAAGCTGCGTTAGGAGAGGAGAAGCGGTGGCCGACCAGGACATCAAGATGCTCATCGAGCGCATTATGGCCGAGGCCCGGACCCATCAGTCCGCCCGCTTCTCAAACGAAGTCTACGCAGACGAGCCGATTCTCAAAACCGGCCGACAGATGCAGAATTTCCTCCCCGACCAATACCGCAAGATGCGCGAGATATCGCGCTGGCAGGATGACCCCAAGGGCGGCGCGGGCCGCTGGCTATCGGAGGCCGAGCTTTTCTACCGCCAAGGCTTGCTGATGGCCGACTTTGAGGACGACTGTCCCTACAACGGCACCTTTAAGTCGTACTTTCCCACCTACAACGCCATGAGCGACCGGCAGTTGCGCGGCTACTTTACCTGGCGTGCCCAAGTGCGCCGCGGAACCGTCGAGGAAACGTCTACGTCCTTTGCCTTTCTGTATCTCTATGAGCTGATCTGCGGCATTGGCGTAGATAATCCGCTCGATGGTTTTAACAAGATCAAGGCTTTTTGGGATGCCTATCGCGCCTTCGAGCCCGGCATCGATCGGTTTGCACGCGTGTGGCTGCAGGATTACGCCGTATTCCATGGGCTCGACCCCAAGCTGCTTCGCGACTCTAAAACCGTCATGTTCGATAACGCCCTTATCGAGCTGCGACGCGCGTCACGAGACCTTGTACCAGCACCGGCACCGTCCGGCCAGACCCCTAAGCGTCGCAAAACCCCCGAGCCCACGATTCCCCTTCCGCCCGATGAGGTGCGAGAGGAGCGACTCATGGCCGCCATCAACGCCCTCTCCACGTACAACCTAAGTAACTCGCGGCTCGACCGCAGCCACCACCGCGATCTGCGCCACGTGGCGTGCGCCGTGTATGTCCGTATGGCGCGCTACTATGACACGCACCGAAAGACCGGCATCGTGGCGAGCTTATTTGGGGAGGAGACGGCCATGCCCTACACCATGTTTGCCTCGGCCGTATTCTTTGCGCCCGAGCGCCACGAGGACTGCGAATACCGCCTGGATCCCATCCATATCTACCGTTGCCAAAACGGCTTTTGGGAATGTATGCGTATCCACGGTAGTAGGCAAAAGAGCAGCAAGCTCGGTGAAATGATGCGCGCCTGCGACCAACGCCTGCGCCTGGCGCTGGACCCCGCCCATCCCCTTAAGGAAGAAAAGGTCCCCAAATATCTGGCCAAGATTATCGATGACGAGATTGTGGCATGGCTTTCGTGGGACGCCGCGCACCAGCCCGTCAAGATCGATATCGATCTGAGTCAGCTGGGGCACATTCGGAGCGCCGCTGCGCAAACGCGCGAAGCGCTTTTAATCGACGAAGAGCGCGAGGACAGCGCGCCTGTGGAAGTCGAGGCGACGCTTATCGAGCAACCGAGCACCGAGTCTGCGCCCGGCATGACTGCCGAACCTGGCGAGATGACCATACAGCAAGACGAACCCGACGAGCCGACCGTCTCCACCGAAGAGTTTGGCGTCGTGGCACCGCTCCTCGTGTCTGCGCCCGCACCCGTAACGCCCGCGCCCATCGAAGCTGCGAACAAACTCGCGCCTGCCGCAACCGCGTATCTGCGCGCACTGCTCGAGCAAAACGCAGCGCAAGCGACATCGGCAGTGGAGAGGTCGGGCCAGAGCGAGGACATGCTCGTCGATACCATCAACGAGGCGCTCTTTGACCTGGTGGGTGACACCGTTATCGAGTTTGGAGCGGCAGGACCGCAGATTATCGAGGACTACGAAGCAGACGTGAGAGGATACCTAGACCATGAGTGATACCGCATCCGCAGCACCCCGCGTGCCCAAGCGCGTCGCCGCCGTCATTCTCAACTCACTCAAGGGCGGCGTGGTCCCGCGCATCGGCCTTCCCTACATCACCGTAGGGCGCGAGGTCGAGATCCGCGCCCTGCTTACCGATCTGAGTCTCATCGCCGACGGTGGCGCGAGCTTCCGCTTTCTGGTCGGTCGTTACGGCGCCGGCAAGAGCTTTTTGCTCCAGACCATCCGCACGCACGCCATGGGCGAGGGATTCGTCGTCGCTGATGCCGACCTGTCGCCCGAGCGCCGCCTGCAGGGCGGTCAGGGACAGGGCCTTGCCACCTACCGCGAGCTCATCCGCAATATATCGACCAAGACGCGCCCCGAGGGTGGTGCGCTCAACCTTATTTTGGATCGCTGGGTCGCCTCGTGTGCCGACGTCGACGAGTCGGTCGTCAATGCCCAACTGGCCCCGCTCGAGGAGATGGTCCACGGCTTCGACTTCACCCGCATGCTCCGCCGCTATCGCATGGCCGTATCCGAGGGCGATGAAGAGGCTATGAGTCGCGTGACCAAATGGATTCGCGGCGAGTACCGCACCAAGAGTGAGGCACGCGCCGAGTTGGGCTCCTCGACCATCATCAGCGATGACGACTGGTACGACTACGTTAAGCTCATTGCGCGCTTTTTGGTCTGCAGCGGCTACAAGGGCATGCTGGTGCTCATCGACGAGCTCGTGAATCTGTATAAGATTCCCAACGCGATCACGCGCCAATACAACTACGAGAAGATCCTGACTATGTACAACGACACGCTCCAGGGCAAGGCGCAGTACCTGGGCATGATCATGGGCGGCACGCCAACCTCCATCGAAGACCGCCGCCGCGGCGTGTTCTCCTACGAAGCCCTGCGCAGCCGACTCGCTCAGGGTCGCTTTGCGCGCGATGATCTCAAAGACATGCTCGCGCCCATCATCCGCCTGCAGCCGCTCACCTACGAGGAGCTGCTGGTGCTCATCGAAAAGCTCATGCAGATCCATGCCGGCTACTTTGGCTGGACGCCCACGCTTACCGAGAACGACTTGGTGGACTTCCTCAAGATTGAGTTTGGCCGCGTGGGGGCCGACACGCATCTGACGCCGCGTGAAGTCATTCGTGACTTTATCGAGCTGCTCGACATCCTATGCCAGAACCCCGACGCCAACGTGGCCGAGCTGCTGCAAAGCGTTGGTGGCGACGCGCTGGCGCCGGCAGCCGCAACAGGCGACACCGGCACCGCAGACGGCGACCGTAACTTCGCCGAATTCACCATCTAGCCTGCCAAAAAGGGACAGGTTTATTTTGGTAGGTTCTATCTGGGCAAACGTTGAGGCAGTAATGCAGCAAGCCGTTGCCAGCCGCGTTGAGAGATTCGTTTTTGAGAGGAGGCCCCGTGAACGCCTTTGACCACTACGCCCCATTTATCCAAGACTTCATCTACTCCCACGATTGGGAGAGCTTGCGCTCTATCCAGGTTGCGGCGGCAGATGCCATCTTTAACACGCAGGACAATGTGCTCCTGACGGCATCCACGGCTTCCGGCAAAACCGAGGCGGCCTTCTTTCCCATCCTGACCGAGTTTTGGGAGAACCCGCCCGCGAGCGTGGGCGCCCTCTACATCGGCCCCCTCAAAGCGCTCATCAACGATCAGTTCGTCCGCCTCAACGACCTCTGCGAAGAGGCCGACATCCCTGTCTGGCACTGGCACGGCGATGTCTCGCAGTCGCACAAGGCAAAGCTCATCAAAAAGCCGAGCGGCATCTTGCAGATTACGCCCGAGTCACTCGAAGCGCTCTTAATCCATAAGCACATGGCGATCCCGCGCATGTTTTGCGACCTGCGCTATGTGGTCATTGACGAGGTCCATTCGCTCATGCGCGGCGACCGTGGCGGGCAGACGCTCTGCCTTATCGAGCGACTCTCGCGCATGGCAGGCGTGCAGCCCCGCCGCATTGGCCTTTCGGCCACCATTGGCGACCCCGAGCGCACGGGTGCCTATCTCTCACAGGGAACGGGACGCGACTGCGTTATCCCCCGTTTTGAGGAACCGCGTCGCGTGTGGCGTATCTCCATGGAGCACTTCTACAACTCGGGTCCCCAGGCACAGCAGCGAGGATTCGCGAGCATGGGTCCTCAAGAGGCCGAAGTGCTTGCATGCGAGCGCATTGAGGCAGCGGCACCCGCGGCACTGCCCGCCGGCGCCCAAGACATGCGTCACAGCGGACAGCTCACACAAGAGGAGCGCCGTCAACGTCGTGAGCGGGCACGGGGCAAGGCCGCTCCCAAAGACCGTCGCACTTCCTCGGCCCCCGAGGGCGAAGTCGACATCCCACGAGCGACCGAGCAGGCGCTTCTCAACCCCACCGACACGGCGCCCGACAACGCCGACCCCGGTATGGGCTATATCTTTGAGCATACGCGCGGCCGCAAGTGCCTGGTCTTTGCCAACTCGCGCGAGGAGGCAGAGGCCGTGTGCTCCATGCTGCGCAGCTACTGCGAAAGTCGACACGAGCCCGACCGCTTTCTCATCCATCACGGCAATCTTTCGGCATCGCTGCGCGAGACGGCAGAGGAGCTCATGCGCGACGAGGAGCAGGCGCAGACAACCGTCACCACCTCTACGCTGGAGCTCGGTATCGATATCGGCCGCCTGGAGCGCGCCTTCCAGATTGACGCGCCGTTTACCGTCAGCTCCTTTTTGCAGCGCATGGGGCGCACAGGCCGTCGCGACCTTCCTCCCGAGATGTGGTTTGTCATACGCGAGGAGGAACCCGAGCCGCGCACGATGATGCCCGAGACCATTCCGTGGAAGCTCCTGCAGGGCATCGCGCTCGTACAACTCTATCGCGAGGAAAAGTGGGTCGAGCCGCCCGAGCTCGATCGACTCCCCTACAGTCTGCTCTATCACCAGACTATGTCGACCCTCGCCAGCACCGGCGAGCTCACGCCGGCCGAACTTGCCCAGCGCGTGCTCACGCTCAGCTATTTCCACCGTGTCTCGGCAGACGATTACCGTGTGCTGCTACGTCACCTCATTAAGATCGACCATATCCAGGTCACCGAAGGTGGCGGGCTCATCGTGGGCCTCGCGGGCGAGCGCATCATTAACAACTTTAAGTTCTACGCCGTGTTCCAGGAAAACGAGGAGTTCACCGTTCGCAGCGAGTCGGCCGAGTTGGGCACGATCGTCAATCCGCCACCGCCCGGTGAGCGCATCGCCATCGCCGGACACTGCTGGATTGTCGAGGAAGTGGACTGGAAGCGTCATACCGTCTTTGCCACGCAGGTCAAAGGCCGTGTGCCGGCCTACTTTGGCGACTGCCCCGGTGACATCAATACACACGTACTCGAGCGTATGCGCAAGGCGCTCAACGAGCACGCGGCATATCCGTACCTTATGGGTAACGCGCGGGCCCGCTTGGCGCAGGCTCGCCATACGGCCAAGCTTTCGGGTGCGGGAACCAAGCCGCTCATTAACCTGGGAGGCGACACCTGGGTGCTCTTCCCCTGGCTGGGCAGCTACGCCTTTTTGGCGCTCGAACGCATGCTCAAGATTAAGTGTGCCGCGGAGCTGGGCCTTCGCGGACTCGACCCGTCACGCCCGTACTTTATGCAGTTTAAGATGAAGGCCGACGAGGAGACGTTCTTTGAGGTGCTCGCCGCCGAGGCCGAGAAGGACTTTGATCCCATCGAACTCGTCTATCCTGGCGAGGTGCCTTACTTTGACCGCTACGACGAGTTTGTTCCCGAGATGCTCGTGCGCAAGGGCTTTGCCGAAGGCGTGCTCGACATAGAGGACATGAAGCGGCGCGTCCGCAGCTGGCACGACCACGCCTAAGACCAGTCTTTTTGAGACGGGGCTTGTTGATCTACTTTGGGCATGACCAAGAAGTAGCTAAAAGAGCCCCACCACAAACAGACTGGTCGCAGGGAGACGTGCTAGTCGTGGAGGGCAGTGCCAAGGAAGTCGGTGTCGAAGGGCACGGCTTCGGCAAAGACATAGTCGCCGTCGCTGGCGATGAGCAGGTAGTTTTCCTCGCCGCCGAACTCCGCATCGCCACATGGGACCACCCAGGCGTGGGCGAATA